>JBEPTW010000040.1:0-26257 GCA_041691855.1 Verrucomicrobiota bacterium
TATTCGTTGGTCGCAGCTCACGGCGGACAAAGTCGTGGGCGCCGTCGAGCACGCGCTGACTGCAGCCGAGACGGCGATCGACGGCGTCGCGGCGCAGGACCCGGCCCACGCAGACTATGTGAGCACGTTTCTGGCCTTGGAGCACGCGACCGATTTGCTCAACGAAACGTGGGCCAAGGTTTCGCATTTGGTGAGCGTGGCCGATGCTCCTGACTTGCGCGAAGCCCATAACGCCATGCTCGCAAAAGTCTCCGCCTTTCAGGCCCGCATTCCGTTGAATGAAGCGCTGTGGGTCCGGCTGAAAGCGGCATCGCTGCAATCTTCGTCGTTGTCTTTGCAAGGCGAACAGCGCCGGTTCGTCGAAGAAACGACGGAGGATTTTATTCAACAGGGCGCGGATCTTCCGCCGGACAAAAAACAGCGGCTCGAGGCGTTGCAGAGTGAACTCGCACAGCTCACGCAGAAATATTCGGAAAATGTCCTCGATGCGACGAACGCGTGGGAGTTGTTGATTGAGGACGAAAGTCGTTTGCGCGGATTGCCGGAACACGCCAAGGACGCCGCAAAACAAAATGCGTTGAGCAAAGGTCACGGCACCGCAGCGCGTCCGCTCTGGCGTTTCACGCTGCAAGCGCCGTCGCAGGAGCCGGTGATGTTGTACGCCGAGGACGTCGCGTTGCGCCGTCAGGTTTGGGAAGCGGCGGTCGCGGTCGGATCGCAGTCGCCGCACGACAATCACGATCTGGTTAAACGAATTCTCGCACTCCGAAACGAAAAGGCTGCGTTGCTCGGCCGAGCACACTTTGCCGACTTGGTGCTGGCGCGTCGAATGGCCGGCACCGGGCAAAAGGCGACGGATTTTATCAAAGATTTGCACCGACGCGTGAAGGACGCGTTTATGCGCGAATGCGAGGACCTCGAGAAATTCAAAGCCGACTCCACCAGCTCCGCGCGATCAGCTCTGGCACCTTGGGAAGTGCCTTTCTGGGCGGAGAAATTACGGCGCAAACGCTACGACTTCGACGAAGAACAATTGCGCCCGTATTTTTCGGTGACCGGCGTTTTGGCCGGAATGTTTGAGATCACCCAGCGGGTGTTTGGAATAAAGGTGACCGAGCTTCCGGCTGGCACGGTGGAAGTCTGGCATCCCGAGGTGAAATTCTACGAGGTGCACGACCGCGCGGGCCGGCATATTGGGTCGTTGTATGCTGATTGGCATCCGCGTGAATCGAAGCGCGGTGGGGCTTGGATGAATTATCTCATTACTGGTGGTCCACGCGCGGATGGCGCGCGCGCTCCACACTTGGGATTAATTTGCGGAAATCTTACGCCTCCTTCCGCAGATCGCCCGGCATTGCTGACGCATCGTGAGGTCGAAACGATTTTTCACGAATTCGGTCACTTGCTGCACCATTTGTTCGGTGAAGTAGGAATTAAATCCCTCAACGGCGTCAATGTGGCTTGGGACTTCGTCGAGCTTCCCTCGCAGATCATGGAAAACTGGTGTTGGGAGAGGGAAGGGCTCGATTTGTTTGCGCGGCATCACGTGACCGGCGAACGGATTCCCGATGACCTGTTCGATCGCATGACGGCGGCGCGGAATTTCCGGAGCGCCGTCGCCACTATGCGACAACTGGCGTTTGCGCGCATGGACCTCGAACTGCACGCGAATCCCGCGCCGTATATCGGCGGGGATTTGTCGGCGCGCTTGAAAGAATTGCTCCTTGATTATGTGGTGCCGACCCAGCCGCCGTCGCCTACTGCGGAAAATCGATTTACGCACGTTTTTGCGGACCCCGTGGGCTACGCGGCGGGCTACTATTCTTACAAGTGGGCGGAGGTGCTCGAGGCTGACGCGTTCACCCGGTTTAAACGCGAAGGAGTTTTTAACTCCCAAGTCGGTTCGGAATTGGTGGACAAGATCCTCAGCCGGGGAAATTCGGTTGATCCGATGAAACTGTTTGTCGACTTCATGGGCCGCCCACCGGATCTTCAGGCCTTGCTGACGCGTGCCGATCTGGGCTGATTTGTCCGGCATTGGGCCACGAATGGGACCGCGAGCGCCTTACAACGGCTCGCGGGATTTCCATCGGTGATTTTTTCACTCGCAAATTAACCATTGCGGATAACTTGTGCTAGATCTCCTTCAGTGCAAAATCGCCAGCTGATGGCGGGCGTTGTGCGGCAAAATAACCACTCTCATTTTCAATCAAATTACTCACATGCTTATCTGGATCGCACTCATCATCGTTCCTTTGGTTTTCGGGCTTTATGCGCAGATGAAAATATCGAGCGCCTACGGGAAAAATCTGAAGATTCCTTCGCGCGGACGAATCACCGGTCGTGAGGCCGCCGCCGCCGTGATGGAAAGCGCGGGCATTACCGACGTAGAGATTGTCGAGGTCGAAGGTAAACTTTCCGATCACTTCGATCCGGTGAAAAAACGTCTGGCCCTCTCTTCCGAAAATTATCACGGCTACAGTTTGGCTGCGGTCGGAGTCGCGGCGCACGAGTCGGGGCATGCGATTCAGCAGCAAGTCGGTTACTCGATGATGAAATTCCGTCAGACGCTCGTGCCGGCGGTGCAGATCGCTTCACCCGTGGCGATGGGCGTGATGGGCTTCGGCATTTTTATCGCTGCGTTGCTCGGGGCGAAGGCGCTGGGAATTATCATTCTCCAGCTCGGCGTGGCGGCGTTGCTGGTGCTCGCGCTGTTTCAATTGGTGACTCTTCCCGTCGAGTTCGATGCGAGTCGTCGCGCCAAAGTCCAATTGGTCAATCTTGGTATTTTGCAGCAGGATGAGATGAAAGGTGTAAACGAAACGCTCGATGCCGCAGCCCTGACTTACGTGGCGGCATTCGTCGCCACCTTGGGCAACCTGCTTTATCTGCTGATGATGCTGTCCGGTAACCGCCGTAACAACTGATCTGGGGGCGAACTCGTTGGTTCAGGTCGGACGATTCGCGGTGCCGTCGAACTGCCGGGTCCCGCCGGGGAATTCGATTTGATCCGTTTTTCCCGAGGGGGAATCCAGTAAACTGGTGATATCCGCGAGTCGTGCCTGGACGTCCGCCGCGCAATGCTCTAGCTGCTTGTTTCCGAGTCGCAGCGGTTGCAGCAGCCACGAATCGAGGGGCGGGGGCATCGCGGCAGGGGTGGGAGCGCAGATTGTACCTCGGACCCATTTTGCGGCGTGGAGCAAACAGGCCATGCGTTGGTAGCCGGCGGTGCTTCTGGGGAAATATTGCCACCGCACGGGCTCGGACATAGCCATCGGAAAATCCCAATGCCGTAAGAGTGCCGCGCCCGCTTCCGCTTGCGTGAAACCGAGCAAGGCGCGTTCGTTTTCGCAGGCTTCGCGCGGGAGTCCCTGATTGGTTAATCGCAGGCCGGGATGATTACGGATGAGCCAATCGTCGATGGCGATCATTCCCACTCCGTGCAGGAGTCCCGCCGTATAAGCGATATCTCGCTCCTCACCGGTGATGCCGGCCAACGTTTCCGCGGCGAGTCCGCAAGCGACGGCTGACAGCCACATCTGGTCTGGCTCGATTTGATAAGAGTCAAGGGGACGAACGAGAACTTGCGAGGCGACGGCGTAGGCCACCAATTCATAGACTTGATCATAGCCCACGCGATTCACCGCGTCGTCCACATTGGAGCAACGGGCGCCTTTGCTATAATAAGCGCTGTTCGCGGTCTGAAGTACTTTGGCGGAAATGCCCGGGTCCAGACGGATCAGTTCAACGATCTCGGACATCGACGAATTGCCGTCAGAGAGGAGCCGCTTCAATTTGGGCAACACTTTCGGCGCCGAGGGCAAATGCCGCAATTCGCGCACCACCTGTTCAGGGGTGAGAGAGGAGTTTTTGGACGTGGTGGCGGGGAGGACCATTGGCTCTCCTGATTATCGGTATTTTTTCGCCAAACTTTTGCAAAATAGCGGGGTGAACTTCTGCGACGTCCCGGGTAGTCCAAGCTGTTTCTTCCGAAGCGCGGTTATGGCCCCTATTTCGGTAAAAAACTGTTGGTGGGCGCCACAAAAACCATGGCAAGTGCGCCTCAGTGCTAAATTTAGCGACGGAATGGGCCGATAGAAAGAACCGTGGTCGCTGACTCTTCTCTTCGCCCCATGAGCCTGCACGTGCTGGCTCGCCGCCTTGCGCTGATATGCGTCTGGGGGGTCGTGCTTATTTCGGCCGGGGCGCTGGTCGGTTGGTGGCTGGATATTTCGGTACTCAAAAAACTGGTGCCTGATTTTCCGACGATGCGGCCCAATACCGCCGTGGGACTTACGTTGGGCGCGATCGGTTTGTTAGTGTTGTGGAATCCAGCGGTCAGTTCCGGCCGTCGCTTGGCGGCGAAGATTGTGGCAGGCGTCATGAGCGCGGTCTGCATTCTTTCTCTCGCCGAAAATCTCACCGGTTACGATCTCCTCATCGACCGCGTTTTCGTTCCATCGGGAATGGTTCGGGGTCTTTCCATTTCCGAGGTGCGGATGAGTGTGATGTCCTCTTTGGTGCTGCTCCTCATGGCGGGCGCGCTGTTTTCCCTCACGCACACGCTGCGCCGGATTCGTTGCCGTCATCAGTGGCTCGCGATTGCGATGCTGGCTTTGGCGATGCCGGCTACGCTGGCTTACCTTTACAGCGTTTACGACGGAAGGTCGCTGCGCGGAACCATGCAGCTCTCTTTCAATGCGATCGTGAGCCTGCATATTCTCGTCGTTGGTTTGCTCGCCTCCCGTCCGGACGAAGGTCTGGTGCGCCGCTTGTTGGCTCCCGATGCGGCCGGACTTCTGAGCCGACGCATGGTTTTCGCGCTGCTATTCGTGTTGCCGTTTTTTGGTTGGTTGGGATTGCGCTGGGGGAAAATGGGCGCGTGGCCGCTGGAGTTGAGCGTCGCCGTGCTGATGGTGCTCTGCATGGCGCTGATGCTCGTGATCACCGCGGTCACCGCGCGGGCGCTGCATGTGATCGAGCGTCGCCGCGAGGAGGCCGAGCAGGACAAGGAACGCGCCTTCGCGTGCTTGCAGCAACAGGCGGGAACTTTGCAGCAACAGGTCGTTAACCGGACTATGGAACTCGCCGATGCGGTGACACGGGCGGAGCGACTGGCTTTGGTCGCGCGCCACACGACGAACGCCGTAATCATTACGGATGCGACTGAGCGGATCGAATGGGTGAACGACGCGTTCTCCTTGATGACCGGCTACACCAACGATGAGGTGCGGCACTGCAAGTCCGACGATCTTTTGCTGGGACCGGCTTCCGATTTGAAAGTGGCGGCCGCGATGCGGGCGCGCCTGAAGGTCGGTCATAGTTTCAAGGGTGAGATTTATTGTTACGCCAAGGATAGTCGCGGCCTGTGGCTGCGGCTCGACGTGCAGCCCGTGCAAGACCAGGGCGAATTGCGGCACTTCATCGGCATCGCGACCGACATCACCGAGGAGAAACGCGCCGCCGAGGCCTTGCGTCTCAGCGAAGAACGCTGGCTGCTCGCCCTCGAGGGCAGCGACGATGGCGTTTGGGATTGGGATATCGCGGCGGACACGAGTTGGTATTCGCCGCGCTGGAAAGCCTTGCTGGGTTACACTGAAGAGGAGTTTGAGAATAACTACAGTGCTTGGCGCAAGGTGCTTCATCCCGATGACTGGCCGTGGGTCCAAGCTACGCTCGATGCCTACCTCACGCGACGGACCGAGGCTTATTCGGTCGAGTGTCGCATGCAGCACAAGGACGGCTCGTGGCGGTGGATTCTTTCGCGCGGCAAAGCCCGGTTTAGCGCGGAAGGACGTCCGCTGCGCATGATCGGTACGCACACCGACGTGACCACGTGGCGTGAAACCGAAGCGGCATTGCGTTCCGCGCGCGAACAGTCCGAACAACTCAACGAACAACTGGAAGCCGCAATCGGCCGCGCGCAACAATCCGCTTTGGAAGCGAACCTGGGCAGTCAGGCCAAGAGCGAATTCCTCGCGGTGATGAGCCATGAAATTCGCACGCCGATGAACGCGGTGATTGGTTTCACCAGCCTGTTGCTCGATACTCATCTCACCGTCGAACAGCGCGACTGGTTGCGCACGGTCCGCAGCAGCGGCGAAGCGTTGCTGACGATCATCAATGACATTCTCGATTTCTCGAAGATTGAATCCGGCCGCCTTGAGCTCGAGCAACAGCAGGTGAGCGTTCGCCAATGCATCGACGATGTCATCAGTCTGCTCGGAGAACAGGCGCGGCGGAAAAAACTGGATTTGCGTTCGGTCGTCGATTCGAGGGTGCCAAGTTGGGTCACCACCGACGGCACACGGCTGCGCCAGGTGCTGCTCAATCTCATCGGTAACGCGATTAAGTTTACGGAAAAAGGCGAAGTTGAGGTCAGCATTTTCGGCGAGACGGGCGCGGCCGGCGAATCATTGCTGGGCTTCGATGTGCGCGATACTGGCGCGGGCATTGCGCCCGATCGGCTTGATCGTCTTTTCAAACCATTCAGTCAGGCGGATTCGTCCACGACGCGCAAATACGGCGGCACCGGACTCGGCCTCGCGATTTGCCGCAGCCTCGCCAAACTCCTCGGCGGTTCCGTCGAGGTCACTCAGACGTCGCCGGCCGGAACGACGTTTCACTTCAGCATCTCCTGCATCCCTTGCGACATGATGCCCGACGTGTTGCTCAGCGATCTGGCGCCCGGGGCCAATGGCCGTGGGACGCGACCACCGATGCTGGCGCTGAAGTCCGACGAAGGCGCACGTCAGCAACCGTTGCGGATCATCGTCGCCGAGGACAACGTGGTGAATCAAAAACTCCTGCAACACCTGCTCAAGCGGCTGAAGTTTGAGGCGGAGTTCGTCGCCAACGGCAGCGAGTGCTTGAAACTCCTGTGCGAGGGGGCGTACGACAGCATTCTCATGGATTGTCAGATGCCTGAGATGGACGGTTACGAGGCCACGCAACGGATTCGCGCCGGCGAAGGTGGCGATGGACACCGTGCGATTCGCATTATCGCGCTCACCGCGCACGCGATGGCGGGCGATCGGGAAAAGTGCATCGCGGCGGGCATGGACGATTATCTGACCAAGCCGATTCAGCCCGCGCAACTGGTCGCGGCGCTCGAACGTTCGCGTCCCGCCGCGAACGTTTCTTCCGTCGATGGAGCGCAGTCGCCGGTTTAATCGGCGGCTTAGCGATAAAGCCTGTATTTTTGGCTCTGCGCCTGGAAGACGTCCGCTTGCGTGCGCCAGAGTCGCAACCAGCGATCAACGTCGATTTTTGCGCCCTTGGCCGCGAGGTCATTGAAAAAAGCGGTTGAACCCACGTGAACCAGAAACGTCCTTTCCTCGGCGGGGGTTAATTGAGCGAACGGATTTTTCCGCTCCAGCTGGCAGGCGAGTTTCATCAGCTTGAAATCCAATTCGGTGGGTCGCCACGCGCCATGATCAACGATGGAGATGAGGAAACCAACGCTCGCTGGTTGACCGGGTTTTGCCGCTGGCACGGTGACGCGACGGAATGCGATTCCCGCCACTTTCAACGCCTGCAAATCACGCTCAATAATTTCTGGTTTCACGGACGGATAACTCAATCCGCGAAAAATGTATTCGCTGCCGATTCCGTTTCTGAAGCCGCCGACCATGCAGCCGAGTCCGGTCATCGGATACGCCTCGCAGGTTTCGAAATCGCGGATGTTAGTCGAAGTAGGCACGAATGCCAGCCCGGTGTCGGGCCATCGCATCGTCCGGCGCCAGCCGCGCATCGGAATCACGGTGAGCTTCCCGCGCGCGCGAAGCGATTTGGAAACGTCGATTCCGTCGGGTGGCTTCAAGTCGCGGGCCATGAGGGCCAGTTCTCCGATGGTCAGGCCGTGAACATAGGGCACGCGAAAACGACCGACATCGCTCATCCATTTCGCATCCATCGGCGGTCCGTCCACCTTCAGGCCACCGAGCGGATTGGGACGGTCGAGCACCATCACTTCCTTGCCATTCGCAAAGCACGCTTCCAGCGCCGACTTCATCGCGCCCGAGAAGGTATAACTGCGCGTGCCAATATCCTGGAGATCGATCACGAGCGCATCGATGCCTTGTAGCTGGGCGCGCGTCGGCACGAAGTTTTTTGTTTTTCCATTGTAGAGGGAAAATACCGGAATTCCCGTCCGCGAGTCGATTTGATCGGGGAAAGGAGTTTCAGCGGGCTTGTCATTGTAGAGGCCGTGTTCAACCGCGTAGAGGGCCACCAGTTTTACGCCCGGTGCACGGCGCAGGATTTCGATAGTGCTGATGCCATCGCGATTCACGCCCGCAGGATGGGTGAGCAAACCGATCCGCTTGCCACGCAAGGCGGCAAATCCCTCTGCCTGGAGCACGTCGATCCCGAGCATGACGCGGGATCGTGCGCTGGTGTTGGAACGTGGCGTGGCGACGGTCGATCGTGGCGGCGGGATTTCCGTCGCCTCGCGCGACGTATGCTCACTGGTTGTCCGGGGAGCCTGCGTGGGAGTATGACAGCCTGAAAATCCGAGGAGGAAAAGAAAAGGAACGAAGTGGGAGAGGGAAAAATGACGCGCGATGCCGGGCATGGTTTAACCGCCACAGTGTCCCGGACGACTTCTCCGTCGACCCTTTTTCGAATGGATAAAATGTTCAGCGGCTCAATCCCTCGTCTTGGGCGATCGCTTCAAAAAGACTGCCGACAGGACGGATGATGGATTTCGGATAAAAAATCCACTTCACCGTGAGAAACGTTGCGCGACCAAGATGCCCTTTTCCGCCGAGATGCGGCGAGAATTTATTCCATATCGCGATTGATTCCGGCGTGACGGCGCTTCGAGCGAGAAACCATCGAGCTAATTGTTCATCGTCCGGTGCCGCCCGGACGGCTGCGACAATTTTTGGCCGAGACAATTGAAAATGACGGAAGAAATAACCGTCGACACCGATCCTGCTGCCAAAGGCCAATCGGTAGGTGACGGGCATTTCCCCCTGCAGATACACCCGCGTCTTGGCTGCGAGCCGCAGCAGCCAACAACAACCGGCCAGCGTTTCAAGGGGATGAGGAAGTGGCTGCATCGTGCCGGGACTTTAACGAGGGGAAGAGGGTTTTGGGAAATTCCTGTTCGGTTTTGGTTCGAGCGATGTTTAGTAGGTAAAGCACATGAACAATGACGCAACCCTGCTTCGCCTCTATGCCACGGAAGGTTCCCAGTCCGCGTTCACCGAATTGGTGCATCGCCATGTGGATCTCGTTTACGCGGCGGCAATGCGCCGGGTCGGCGGAGATGTGCACCGCGCCAGCGAAGTCGCCCAAGAAGTGTTCACGGCTCTCGCCCGAAGTGCGGGGAAACTATCTGGCCACACTGTTTTGGCCGCGTGGTTGTACACGGCTACGCGAAACGCCGCGCTCAATCTTATGATCTCCGAACAGCGACGTTTAGCTCGGGAAACGGAAGCGTTTTCACTGGAGTCGGCGCGGGACGCTGGGGCGGCAGGACCGGAATGGGGGCAGGTTATGCCATTGCTCGATTGCGCAATCGATGAATTGTCAGAGGCAGATCGTTCAGCAGTAGTACTGCGTTTCTTGGAACGTCGACCTTTCAATGAGATTGGCGCGGCGTTGCGCATATCGGAAGACGCTGCGCGCATGCGAACCGATCGCGCATTGGATAAGCTGCGCGCGGCGTTGGCTCGCCGTGGAATTACGTCCACCACCGCTGCGCTGGGGGCGCTCGTGTCGAGTCAGCCCTTGATTTCCGCCCCCACCGGGCTCGCCTCGACGCTTGCCACTCATTCTTTGACCGCAGGCGGAGCCGGTTTGGTTTCCGCTGCTTTGACTTCCTTTATGAGCACGAAATTAATCACTATGGCCTTGCTCAGCGCGTTCGTCGCCTTTGCGGGAGGGGCTTACGTCGGACTCAAGCACCAGAAACCTGTTCCGGCACCCCAAAATCCCACCGTTGCACCAAGTCAGTCGAACTTGATCGCTTCACTCAGCACGGACAACGAGCGACTCCAGCTGCAGGTAACGGGGCTCAAGGAAAATATCCACCGCCTCAGCTCCGCGAACGCCGTGTTAGCCGTTAAATCTGCCACACTCGCGCCACGTTCTCCGGCGGCGAAAAGTCCCAATATCGGTTTGCCGGTTTATGAGTTGCAGAAATCGGTGCTAAATAATCTCCGGCAAATCGCTGCGGCCAGACATCAGTACGTGTTGGAGAATGGGCGACCGGCTAATTCCGTGCGCGATCTCGTCGGGGTCGACCGTTACGTCAAGACCGTGCGCACGATTGGTGGTGAGGACTACTCGGCACTGTCGATGGCGGATGACCAACCCCTCACTGTCACGACTCCGGACGGAGTGAGTATAACCTACGATCCGTCAGGGGTGATGACCACGAAGCCGGACGTGCCTGCGGCGATACGACACGCGGAGGAGCTTGGCAACCGAGTGAAATCGTCCGCGATGAAGGCCATCACGGCCTATCGTACCGCACACAATGGAAGCGGTCCTCCGAACGAGGAAGCGATTCTGCCCTTCTTTTCTACCCCGCAAGAGGGTGCCGATTACGTTGAATTTATGGAAGCGAAGAAGGCGACGGGACCATAGAAAAACGGTGGTCACACTTTCGCCGACTGGCGCACCCTTTCCGTCAACATCGCTGTTGCCTCATTTACGGGACGAATCGAGCATCACGGGATGGCTAAGCCAAAAATCAAATGCGGGGTCGCGGGGGTCGGCTCTCTCGGTCAGCATCACGCCCGCATCTACGCATCACTGCCGGACGTGGAATTCGTCGGCATTTTCGAAGCGAGCGATGCCCGCGCGGCGGAAATCTGCGCGCGCCACCACTGCCGGCGCTTCGCCACGATCGAGGAACTGGGCGATGCGTGCGATGCAATCAGCGTGGTGGTGCCGACGGATAAACATGCGCAAGTAGCGCTGCCGTTGCTAGCCAAGGGCTGTCACCTTCTGATCGAAAAACCGCTTTGCGCCAACCTCGATGAAGCCGAGCAGGTCCTGGCCGCCGCGCGACAAAACAACTGTCTGGTGCAGGTGGGCCACGTTGAGCATTTCAACCCGGTGATGAGTTACCTCGAAAAACACACCGGTCGTCCGCAATACATCACGACCGAACGGCTCGCGCCGTACCAGACTCGCGGCACCGAGGTGGGCGTGGTGCTCGACTTGATGATCCATGATATCGGCATCGTGCTCGCGCTCGTGAAATCTCCAATTCGCAAGATCGACAGCGTCGGCATCAACGTGCTTTCAAAAACCGAGGATATTGCGAATGCGCGCATCGAATTCGAAAACAACTGCGTGGCCAATCTCAGCGCTAGCCGGATGAGCATGAAGAAAAACCGTGAGATTCGGGTGTTCCAGGATAACGCGTATCTCTCGCTCGATTTCATGAACCAGAAGGGACATCTCGTGAAGAAAAGCGATATCATCGCCTACGGGGTGAAGTTGAAAATCGGCCTCGCCAAAGCGGGCGAAGCGGGTTCTTCAATTCCAGTGCACGAAATCCCCATCGAGAAAGGCGAACCGCTCGCAATCGAAATCACCCATTTTGTCGAAAGTGTGAAAACCGCCGTGCAGCCCAAAGTCGGCGGCGCGCTGGGCAAATCTGCGCTCGAAGTGGCGATTACGATCACCGACCAAATCAGGAAAGCACAGAAATGATGGCCACCAAAAGTCAGGAGAGATCAGCGGGAGAATTTTGATGAACGAAAAAATGTCCCTGCCATTTGTCCTGCCGCAGCCGGAATCGGGCGCGATCGATCTGCTGATCGTCGCTGGTGAGCATTCCGGTGACGAACATGCGGCGCGCGTGGTGCGCGAACTTAATGCCACGTATCCCGGATTAAAAATCTGCGCGCTCGGTGGACCCGAACTGGCGTCGTCAGGCGCGCAACTGCTGCACGATCTCACCGCGACATCGGTCGTGGGATTTGTCGAGGTGTTGAAACACTATTCGTTTTTCAAAGCGCTGTTCGAAACGACGGTGCGCTGGGTCGAGCAATATCAACCGCGGGCGATTTGTTTCATCGATTATCCCGGTTTTAATCTGCGTCTCGCCGCGCGTCTGCGCGAACGAGGGTTGAGCGTGAAGAGCGGCGGAAAGGTGAAATTGCTTTTCTATATTTCACCGCAGATCTGGGCGTGGAAGGCCAAGCGGCGTTTTACGATGGCCCGCGATCTCGATGCGCTCGCGGTGATTTTTCCGTTCGAACCGGCGTGTTACAAAGACACGACGTTGCCGGTGGAATTTGTCGGGCATCCGTTTCTTGCTTCCGATTATGTGTCGCCGGTTCGCTATGACCCGGCGGGTCCGGTGTTGCTGCTGCCCGGCAGTCGCGTTCAAGCCGTGGAGCGGATTTTTCCGCTGTTGCTCGCGGGGTTTGCCGAGTTCGGGAAGACCGCGCCAGCCACGCGGGCGGTGGTGCTTTTTCCGAGCGAGGAAGTCGCCACGGTGGCGCGCGCTGAACTCGCTCGCTGGCCGCAATTGGCGGGCAAAGTGGAATTGAAGCCAGTCGATGCAGAGAGGGGCGGTGATTCGTTTGGGACGTGCGCGGTGCTGACCAGTTCCGGCACGATGTCGCTGCATTGCGCGTTGGCGGGAATTCCCGGCGCGATTGCTTATCGCACCAACGCGATCACTTACCTGCTCGCGCGTTGGTGGGTGAAAATCGAATACATTGGGATAGCGAATCTCTTGTTGAAAGAGCCGATGTATCCGGAATTTATTCAAGGCGCGGCGACGCCTACGTCACTCGCGGCACAACTTCGCGAATGCATCACGGATCCAAAGCGCCGCGATCATACGCTTGATCAAGCGACTCGTTTAAGAGATCTGCTGGGACGTCCTGCCGGTGGTACGGCGGCCGAGTGGTTGGTTCGAAAGATGGGCGAATCGTAAACCGGCACGAGCGGCGAACGGACTGGAATTGCCCGCTGGCTTGTAAACAAATTTCAAATCGGTTGTCTGACGGGAAATCCGCTTGGGAAGCGCCATGGGTAGGCCGCATTTGCGCAAAAACGATGTCGCCTTGAAACGCCGGGCAGCCACATTTATCCGATGCCTTTTTCGACCGCCGCAAAACCAATATCCCGACGCAGTGCATTGCTGCCGTGGGTGGTTTTTGTTGTCACCTTAGGGCTGACGTTGGCGGCGTGGTGGCTGACGGGGCGGGAAGTGCGTCGAACGACCCAGGCGCGATTTGAACGCCTGACGGAGCGCGTGCAGGGCACCTTGCGTCGGCGCTTCGACACCGCAGCGCTGTTGTTGCAGGGCGCGGCGGCATTTCCGCTCGCGAGTGACAATGTGAGCGCGGCGGACTGGTCGGTTTATTTGCGCACAGTGTCCGCCCAATTGGGCGACGGCGTGGTGGGTTTGGGTTATGTGGAACGGATTCCTCGTGATGGCGTCGACGCGTTGGAAGTCCGCATGCGGACGGATGGAGAGGCCAGCTTTAAGGTTCAGCGAAACGGAACAGAGAACCTGCTCTATGTGGTCGTTGCCATCGAGCCGCGGAATCACAACACAGGTGTGCTCGGGCTCGATATCGGCTCGGGGGTGACGCGACGACAGGCTGCGGAAATGGCGGCGGCGGAAAACGCACTCATTCTCTCCCGACGCATCCGGGTAAATTATGATGGTCGCGACGTGCCGGGGTTTTTGCTTTTTCAACCCGTTTATAAAAGAGGGGCGGTGCCCGCGACGCGAGTGGAGCGGATGGCCGCGTTGCAAGGTTGGGTGTACGCTCCGATCCGCATCGATCAGTTGATGGACGGAGTGGCGGAGAGCGCGGTGCAGCAAATCGATTTCAAACTTTTCGAAGGCGATGAGATGCGGCTCGGAAATTTGCTCTACGATTCCGAAGGCCGACTTCAGGGCGGGTCCGACCGCTTGATTGCGGAAAGCGACTATCCAAGAGACACGCCGCGGACGGTGCAATCAATGGATATTTACGGGCGACGCTGGACGCTCTTCCTGAGTGCACGAACGGAATTTTCGGAGGCGGCGTTAAATTCGCTCCCGGCGTGGGTGCTGGGCGTGGGCTTGGTTTTCAGTGTCCTCGTGACGTTGCTCACGTGGGCGTTGGTGAGCTCCCGCACCCGTGCGCTGATGCTGGCGCGCGACATGACCGTCGACCTGCGCCGGCTCGCGTTGGTGGCCAGTCATACGGGCAGTGGCGTGATCATCACCGATCCGGAATGGCGGGTGGAGTGGATCAATGAGGGGTTCACGCGGATGTTTGGTTTTACGCTCGATGAAATCAAGGGACGGAAACCCGCCGAGTTCATGGTTGGCCCCGACAGCGATCCGAAAGCGCTTCAGGCGATGGACGACGCGGGAAAAATGCGCCGGCGGTTTCTGGGGGAAATTCTCAACTACACGAAGGACGGACGAAAAGTCTGGATCGAGCTTGAGATCCAGCCGGTCATTAACCAAGCCGGCGAGGTTGAAGGTTTCATGGGCTTGCAGCTCGATATCACGGCCCGCAAGCGGCAGGCGGAACAAATGCGCGAGGCGATGGAAGCGGCGGAAAAAGCCAACCAGGCAAAGAGCCAGTTTCTCGCGATGATGAGCCATGAGATTCGCACGCCGATGAACGGCGTGATCGGAATGACCAGTCTGCTGCTCGACACGCCGCTCAATCCCGATCAACGCGAATCAGCTGAAATCATCCGCCACAGCGGCGAGTCGCTGCTGACGATCATCAACGACATTTTGGATTTTTCAAAAATCGAGTCAGGCCGGCTGGATCTGGAGCAAACCGAGTTTGCGGTGGGCGATTGTGTTGAAGGCGCATTGGATTTGCTCGCGCAGAATGCTGCGAAAAAGCGTCTTGAACTGCTTTACGAAATTGCCGACGACCTCCCGGCGATGGTCGTGGGCGACGCAGCGCGGCTGCGACAGGTGTTGGTGAATCTCGTGGGCAATGCGGTGAAATTTACCCAGAAGGGAGAAGTTATCGTGACTGCGAAGGTGGCCGCGCGTCAGGAGCAGACAGTGGATCTGCTTTTTCAGGTTCGTGACACGGGCATTGGCATTTCCACCGAGGGGATGGAACGCTTGTTCAAACCGTTCAGTCAGGTCGATGCCTCGATGACGCGAAAATTTGGCGGGACCGGCCTCGGGCTGGCGATCTCACGACGATTGGTCGAGTTGATGGGCGGTCGCATTACGGCCGAAAGCGAGTCGGGCCGTGGTTCCGTCTTTTCATTTACGCTGCGACTCGCCGTGGTGGCCGACGGGGCTGCGGTGCCCCCGGGCGCACCGGGAAGTTTGGCCGGCCGACGCGTGCTCATCGCGGAATCGAACGACACTGCACGCCGGATTCTGGTGGAACGCGTCAAGAGCTGGGGCATGCAGCCGGTCGAGGCTGCTTCGGGGGCGGCTGCGCTGGAACAGTTGCGTGGCGATGAAAAATTCGACGTCGCCGTGGTCGATGCGGAAACGCCGGAGATGGACGGGAAAAAACTTGTGACTGCGATTCGGGAGCTGCCGGGTCGCGCGAAATTGCCGGTTGTTCTGCTCTCCGCGCAACGTCAGCGCGGCAACACCGGCTGTGGGGCAAGCGCGGTGCTGACGAAACCGATCAAGCCCACGCAGTTGTTCGACGCGTTCGTGGAAATATTTTGGCCGAGCCGCGGCGCCGCGGCGACCGCACCAACGAAGCCCGTCACGCCGCCTCCGCTACCACCGGCGCCAGTGCACGTTCTTTTTGCGCAGAAGGCGGGCGCTGATGGCGCCGCATTGCGAGAGCAATTTGCTGCGCTGAATTGCCACGTTGATTTTGTCGGCGACCGGGCGGCAGTGATCGACGCGACTAAACGTCGAGCCTATGAAGTCATTTTCCTCGACGTCGCAATCGAGGCCAGTGGCGGAACGGAAATTGCCCAACAAATCCGCCGGGAGCTTCCGCCGACGAGCGAGACGTGGCTCGTGGCGTTGACCGGCGACATTAAACTGGAGCAAAAGGAAATCATCCGCACCGCGGGGATCGACGATTGTCTCGATCGATCATTTACGCAGGCGCAACTTGCTGCCGCATTGGAACGCGCCAAGTGGCGACTGCCAGGTTGAGCCAATCCCAAAAATTGGGAGGCGGGGTGCCCCTTCACCGCTCACCCCGCTCGCGGTCAAGAGTGACCAAGTGAGTGCGCGACTTGCGGCCACAGCGCGGCGGTTCGCTCGGCGAGGATCGCGCGACACTTGGCGACTTCGGCTTCGCGTTGCGCGAGATTTTCCTCCGCGATTTCGGCGAGATCATCGAGATTGTAGAGAAAGACATTGGCCAGTTGGGCGGCCGCAGGATCGACGTCGCGGGGCAATGCGAGATCGATGAGAAACAGCGGCCGTGCGGGTCGGCGTTTGACGCTCGCGGCGATCAAATCGCGCGTCAGCACAAAGTCGGGTGACGACGTGGAACTGGCAATGATGTCGGCGCCGGCCACGGCATCGGGCAGGTCATCGAGCGTGGTGGCCCAGCCGCCAGCGAGACCGGCGGCTTCCTCGGCCCGAGCGAGGGTGCGGCTGGCGACCGTGATCGAACCAGCGCCGCGACTTTGAAATGCTTGCACGGTTTTCAGCCCGATCTCGCCAGCACCGACCACGAGGACTTTCGTGGAGGCCAAGTCGCCGAAGATTCTTCCGGCGAGATCCACCGCTACAGTGGCCACACTGATCTGGCCGGCTCCAATTGCGGTATGGGTGCGAATGTGTTTTGCGGCTTGGAAGGTTTTTTGAAACACACGATTAAGCACCGGTCCCGTCCATCGTCGGGCCAAGGCGCTGTCGTAGGCTTCTTTTACCTGACCGAGGATTTCCGTTTCCCCGACGATTTGCGAATCGAGTCCGGATGCCACGGCAAAAAGATGCGCGACGGTGTCGTGGTTTTGCCGGAGAAAACCGGCGGCTTCAAACTCGGCGTGGCTGACGCCGGTGGTTTCGCACAACGCATTTTGCAGGGCGGACAAGACGTCGGCGTTCTGGGCCACGCCGTAAATTTCCACACGGTTACAAGTATTGAGCAGCGTGAATTCACGTACACCGGGAGTTTGTTGGAGCCGGGCGGCGAGAGTGGCGGCGCGGGCGCTGTCGAGCGCGAGTTTTTCGCGCACCGCCAGCGGCGCCGTGTGATGGCTGGCCCCGAGGAGAAAAAGTACGGACGGATGTGTCTCCATCGCTCAGCGTTCGGGAGTGAGAATCACTTCGTGGTGACGACTGGAATTGACCGGCCCGAGCGAAAGGAGCGCGAGGAAGAACATCACAAGACAAACCCACGCGAACCGCACGGAAACCAAGCGCGAGCGCCAGCGGAGAATTAACAGCACAAGATAAACCAGCCAGACACCGACCGTCACGATGAGTTTTGGCAGCTCCACTGACGCCGTGTCCCGCACCCACCACGCAGCGCCGACGCCAAGCGAAAAGGTCAGCAGTAAAGTCCCGAGCATGAGCATCCGGTAATTGATCTGGTCGAGCTGGACGATGGAGGGGAGGAACCAGAAGAGACCGTTCAGTTTCTTGTGTTTAAGGCTCCAGTTTTGCAACAGATTCATGAGCGAGGTCAGGGCCAATAAACCGAACACCCCATAACTGAAAACTGCGAGCGCAGCGTGAAGTTCAATCCATGGATTGGTGCCGAAAATGCGATCACCATGGCCCACGTCCCAGCGTCCGACCAGCAGCGAAACGAGCGAAAGCGCGGCCGCATAGCCCGCAGTGAAAAGGCCCAGGACGCTGAATTGAAACGCTTTCCCGACGAAGAAATACAACACCATCGCGGACCACGCGACGAATTGAACGATCTCAAATGTATTGCTCAGCGGACAGCCGCCGACCGCCGTACCGCGCAGGTAAAGTCCCGCCATTTGCACGACCCAACCCGCCACCAGAAATGAATTGAGCACGGTCCGAAGACCAGCGGACGATTGCCGCCGGGTGAGCGCCGCCAGACCGGTCAGGAAACCGGCGAGGTAGAGTAGGGCACCCACCCAGAGGAGCGCCCGATCAGTGAACAGCGAAGACATGGTCGAAAGTTGGCAGTCTCTCCGCCCGCCCGCAAGCGCGCCGGCACAAGAATTAGCCGGAGGCGATCAGCCGGCTGTCGCGCTTATCGTTCCGGCCAACCGCGTCGCGAAATTTTCGGCGAATTAAAATGGACGGATTGTACCGATCGGGACCGGATTCAGGCTTGGGCCGGAAACGGAAATTCTCTTTAGTTCCGCCATGCCTTCCGTGTTTGATCCCCAGCCTGTTTTGCTCACTGGTCAATTCGTGCGATTGGAACCGCTTTCAGCCACGCACGCAGCGGATTTGTTCAAAGCGGCCCAAGACGAGGAGATCTGGCGTCTGCTGTCGATTCCGATGTTCCATTCCGTCGCGGCAGTCGAAACGTGGATCGGCGCTGCGCTGAAGGATCAGGCGGCGGGAAACGCGGTGCCTTTTGCCACCGTGCGCCAGAGCGGCGGGGTCGCAGTTGGATCGACGCGCTTCCTCGATATCCGACGACCGCATCGAGCTTTGGAAATTGGCTGGACCTGGCTGGCCGTGGAGGCACAGCGGACGGCGATCAACACTGAGGCGAAATTCCTGATGCTTCGCCATGCGTTCGAGCGACAAGGCGCGATTCGCGTGCAATTGAAAACCGACGAAAGAAATGAACGCTCGCGCAAGGCGATTGCGCGGCTCGGAGCGGGGTTCGAAGGAATTTTGCGCAACTACCAAACGCGGGGTTACGACGGTTATGTCCGCGACACCGCGATGTTCAGTATCACCGATCTGGAGTGGCCGGCAGTAAAGGCGGGGCTTGAAGCGAAGCTGGCGCGGTAAGGGGCTTTATAACTTGCGCGCCGCTTGGCCATGCATCGGGCGACCGACATCGAAGCTGTCGGAGGAGGTAGCGGAAGGGCACCCGGTGCCCTCGGAAGGGCAGGGCACTGAGCCAATGATGCATAAATATATGGAGTGTGTCGTCGCCGGCGTCGCCCCGTCCGCGCACCTGCACGCCGCCAGAAGCGGCCACCTCGCCGGCGCAGGTAGCGGCCCGATCAGCTTTGGTCGTAAGACAGTCGAGATTTTCCTCCGGCACGGAGGTGCAGGTCTGGAGAAACTCCGACGGCTCCATCACGACGCTTTCGGCAATGGCGTAAGGCAGGAGGAGAGTGTCGCGCTCAATGCCGGGCGGGAGTGCCCGGGTTACCTTACGCGCGGGCCGGGCCTTCGACGAGTGTGATTTCTTCCGGCGTGAGGGCGTAAAGCTCATAGACAAGCTGGTCAATCTGATGGTCGGTGGCAGTGACGGCGTTCTGGAGGGTGGCGCGCTCGTGGTCCCCCTTGGCGGCCCGGAGCCTGGGCGTGAGCGCGAGCATCTTGTCCACGAGCGCAACGAAGCGGTTGTTCCGGGCGCGATGAACCTTTTCGTCAATTGTGAGATTGGGAATTGGAAGCTGCGCCACTTGGCGAGCTTGGATTTCGGAGAAGACCTTCTTAGTGGATTTGAGGAAGCTAGTGTAATAAAAGTTGATCAACTTTGAATTAAACAGCCCGAGCAGGAATCGAAGTTCGAAGACGCAATTTTCCTTAGGCGTTAGCACCACCAGTGTATTGAGCCCAAATTTCTGTTCAGTATCCAACGTGCCAATCAGTGAGTCGCCAACACGGCGCATAAATATTTTCTCCGCCGCTAAGAAAATATCTTCCCTTTTGCAGCTGTGAATTTTGGTCACATCGAACTTGAAGTAGTTCGGCGAATCACCCGTGAAATATCTGCCAATATGGCGTCCATCGAGAATCTCGTGATGTTTCGCTGTCAGCTTTGTTTGAGTTAAGCAGGCTGCCCGATCATGCTTCAATGCGATAGCCTGATTGATATGCAAACAATCGCCGAATTTCTGTGGACTGGTGCTTAACCGGTCTCGTAACGCGGCGAGTTCAGGGTCTGCGGGGACAATGAACGAGGTCTTGTAGTTTGCTGAAAATACACTCTGGGAGAGTTTTTTTCTGTTTTCTAGTCCGGTCTCTGTAAGATCAGAGAATTCAGTGGAAAGCTTTGGGGTCTTTTCTTTGGGGAGCAGTGTGCGTGCAACGACGATGATGTTCTCGACTACGGCATCGCCAAAGACTTGCCCGCGAGGCTGCGCAAGAACGATGATATGTGTGTGGGTCACGAGTCGTATGCGTGACTCTTCGTAGTATTCCTGCGTGAGTAGCGTATTGGGAACGATCTGGCCTAAATGGCCGCCTAGTTTGCATAGGTTGCGCGCTTTCTCAATAAAGAGCGCAAAGGTGTTTAAACGGCCACCGGACATTCCAAACTGTTCCTTGAGATAAGCATTCGCTTCATCATCACGAAATTCAGCCATTGAGAGTTGGATATACGGAGGGTTTCCAACTACTGCATCGAATCCACCTTCTTTTGTAATTGTCGGGAACTGCACATGCCAATCGAAGGCGCGGACGCGAACGAGTTCGTCGGGATCAAGGGAGAAATCGGAGGCGATGAGGGAATTGCCGCACTTGATGTTGTTGGCGAGGGGCGGAAGGAGCGGAGGCTCGTCCTCGCCGGAGAAGAGTTCGCGCTCGCGGGCGAGGGTGTTGCGGTTCTCGCCTTCGAGCATCTTCAGGTAGAGCGAGAGTTGGGTGACCTCGACAGCGCCGGGGTCGAGGTCCACCCCGTAGATGTTGGCGGTGAGGATGCGGCGCTTGAGCGCGGCGGTGAGGTGGACGTCTCCCGTGGCGTCCTCCGTCCAGCAGAGGTTCTTCTTGCGGGCCTTGGGGTTGGCGGTGAGCCATTCGAGCCAGTGCTCACAAACCCGCTCGAAGACTCGGATGAGGAACGAGCCTGAGCCGCAGGCCGGGTCAAGAAAGCGGAGAGCCGCAGTCTTCTCGGGCAACTGACCCTCGAGGAGCTGGCCGACGGTCTGCTCGACGATGTAGTCCACGATATAGCGCGGGGTGTAGTAAACGCCACCGGCTTTGCGGACCTCGGGTTTCTCCTCGATGGTGACGCCCAGTCCCTGCGGGCGGATTACTTTGCCGAGGAACCGCTCATAGACCGTGCCGAGGATCTCAACGGGAATGACGGCGAAGAGGTAGGGCGATTCGTCGCTGCTGAGGTCGTCGAGAAAGGTGGCGAGCCAGTCGTCACCGACGGTCAGATCTTCGATGAAGTGGGGCTTGAAGAGGTGACCGTTGAAAAACGGGACGTGGGAGGCGGGGCGGCGGTCGAGCGCGCGGAAGTGGGCGACGAGACTGGGCCAGAGTTCGCGAGTGGAGAGATTAGGAGAGCCGCTTGGCGGCGGCGGTTCCTCGCCGACGGTGGGCAGGAATGACTGACGGGCGCGGCTAGGCGAGGGCTGGCCGATGGCGCTGCGCCAGTTTTCTACCTCAAGGCGGAGATTGGTGCCGGTGTCGATGTCACGGTCCTCGCAGATGCGGAGGAAGAGGAGCCGATCGAGGATGCACTGCACAGCCTCATTGAGGCGGGCGTGGTTCTCGCGGAACCCGCCGGCGGGATTGTGGCGGAGCAGGTCGGAACCGAGGGTGCGCCGAGCTTCGTCGAGAAAGATAAGGAAGTCGGAATCGAGTGCGCGTGAGCGATTGGGGCGGATCAGCCAGAGCTGGCGCGCGCGTCCCTTACCAGAAGGCTTTTTCGGGAGGGTATCGAGGAGGCGGTCAATGGATCCGCCGGCGACGGCTTCACGGGAGAGAAGGTTCCATATTTCACGGGCGTTGGCGGGATACTCGGTGTAGTGCCACTTCTTCCAGAGGCCGACCTCGACGGCATCGCCGAGGGCTGGTCGGGCTGCCACGATGTAGATGCACAGTTCCTCGAAATCGGAGAGCAGTGCGATGGGAACTTCCTTGTTCCAGCCATAGCGCTTGGCCTGAAAAGCGTAGCGGGAGTCCATGCTTTCGGCGGGCTTCTTGGCCTCGCAGACAAAGCGGTCGCGCGTGTCGGTACGGAAGAGATAATCGGCCCGCTTCTTGCGACCAGCGATGATAGTGCGGCTTTCGATCTCTACCTCGCGGTGTTTTAGTATGAGGCGCGCGTTGTTCTCCAAATCCCAGCCGAGGTCGCGGAAAAGGGGATTCAGGAAATCCTGTCGGAGAGAAGCTTCGTCATACTGTCGCGAAAAGAAGCCGACCGCCCCGGCGGCGAATCGAGCCACATGATCGCGGAGTGCGGCTTCGAACGTCTCAAACGTGGCAGGAGTGGGCATGAATAAGGCGGGACCAGACAAAACGCGATGCCTAGGCTGCGCAAGCGCCGAGTCAACGGCGTGCTACCCAGAACCGGCAGTTGTCAGAAAAATTTCTTACCTTCGGGGTTTCGCTGGCGAGTTCGTTGCGCGTGCTGTCGTACACATGCGACCAACCCGTCGCTGTCATTTCGTCGAGCACTTCCTTGCGATCCGGCAAATGCATAAACGTGTTGCCGGTGTCGTCGGAAAAATAGCGGTCGCCGAATTCCAGGAGTTGTGAATCCTGTTCACCGACGGCCCAACGTGCAGCCTCTTTTGTCCACTCCTTGGCGTCTTTCGGGTCCTCGCGGTCATGCGTCGTAAAAATGAAATGCGCGCCCGGCCGGCAAAGCGTGTGCAGACCCCGCAGCGCCGCCCCGCGATTTTCGCGCCCGGGAATTTGCATGAGGCCGTTGAACATGAACAGCGCGCCGTCGAATGAATTTTTCGCGAAGCCCGGGCGTTTCTTGCCATCAAGATTTTTTGGCGGCTGCGGCAATTGCGGAAGATAGGGGCGTTTGCCCTTAAGCGTTTTTACGCGCGTTCCTGCTTTCGTTTTCCGCTCTTGGGCGTTGCGCGCAACGGCGCCTACTGTGGTGGCGTCGGCTTGCAGGAAGGTGATGCCGACGATGCCCTGTTCCTGAGCGAGATTTTCCGCTTGCTCGATCAGTTCGGCGGCGAAATCAAACGCGGTGATGTTTCGGTAGCCTTGATGCCAGAGTCCGACCGCTACGCGACCGGCGCCGCATCCTGCTTCGAGGAGAGCGGCGGATTTATCGGGAAAATATTCCTCGATCAATTTCAGCTCGGACTTCCAGAGACCGATGAAATGCGCGGCTCGCGTGTAATGCAGCACCGTGTTGATCGAATTGAAATCGTCGCGGACGACATCGCCGGTGATCTTGGATTTCTTTGCGCTCATTGTGGCCTAGCGCCGTCGCCACGCGGCAATGAACATGCCGTTGGCGTTGAGGTCCTGCGGCCAGAGAGTCAATTGAGGCGTCCGTCCCAGCACGGGATCGGGCGTCAATTCGGGATGCGCCGCGGTGAATTCGTCCGCGACCGCGGTCGTTTCCGCGCGCGCGAGCGTGCATACCGCATAGACGAGCCGGCCGCCGGGTTTCAATGAACCCGAGACATTTTCGAGCAGTCGTTTCTGAACTGCGGCCAGTTCATGAACGTCCTTGGGTAAGATGGTCCAGCGCGCGTGAGGATTGCGCTGCCAAGTGCCGATTCCGCTGCAAGGGGCGTCGATGAGGATGCCGTCGAATTTTGTTTTTGTCGGGAGTTTTGTCGTTCCTTCCCATTGGGCGGCGCGGAAATTAAATGCCTTGGCGCGTGCGGCGCGTTCCTTGAGTTTGGCGAGGCGGCGCAAGGAACGATCGCTCGCCCAGAGCAGGCCTTTGTTTTGCATCAGGTCGGAGAGATGCATCGTCTTGCCGCCTTCGCCGGCGCACGCATCCCACCATGTTTCGCCCGGTTTCGGAGCGGCTGCGTATCCGACGAGCTGCGACGCAAGATCCTGAATCTCAAATTCACCGGCCTGGAATTGATCGGTGCGATAGAGATCCGTGATGCCGGTGTAACGATACGCGTTGGTTTTGATCTCCAGATTTTCGACCGCAGCCGGTTCGCATTTGCCGAGGGCGGAAACCACGCGCGTTTCCAGTCCCTGTTTTGGACGGATCCATAAGGCGGGTTCGCGTTGCAGCTGCTGCAACCATGGGGCGGGAATATCGTCCATTTCCGCTTTCAACCAATCCGGAACCGCCCGCGCCGCGAGCGCGGCGGATTTGATCGCATCGGACGATTTGTCGAAACGAGCCTGTAGTTCGATCGCAGCGGTGAGTTGTTTTTGCGGCGATTCCTTTTCATTCAACCAACGCCACCAGCGGTAGTAAGTGAACACCGCTCGGCTGATGCCACGTCTCTCCCCCGGCGCAGTGTAATGGCGGTTCTGGGTTAGTGAATCGCGCAACGCCTGATCGGCCGGGGTGCCGGCTTGGACCAATTTGAGAATGCGCGCGGCGTTGTTGAGGATCGAGGAATCGGACATGGCAGTCCGAACAGAGGCGGACTGTGACGCGGGTTTCAAGGCCGCAAATTGGACGCGTTTTCGTCCGCACGAGGCGAAGACGGTACCGTCAGCTGCGCTTCGCCCACCGCCGAGTCTCTTTAATTTCAAAACGCCTCGCTTCGACCTGCGTGCCGACGACGGCTGGATGTTGCCGCAAGGTTTGGAACGCGGCACCGTCCACCCGCCAATTCAAGCTGGAAGCGACTTCCGCGACCGGCGCGGCGCGGCCCTCAAAAAGAAATCCGAGCCGAATGCGGGTATCGCCGCCGGCACCGTTGAGGGTTGCACGCAACTTTCTGAGAAAATCGGGCAACTGCGGATGTTCCGGCTGCAGCAACCAGGTGATTTCGCGGATGTTGCCGGGCAAATGGCCGTCGAGCACGTAACATTCCTTTACGTTTAGGCGCGCGCCGTCGTCGCCCCGCATCACGTTGCCGAGGATCACCACCGGCTGATTTTCGGCGAGGTTCTTTCCGTAATTCTCGAAGGCTTCGGAATACATGTTGACCGATATCGTGGCTCGTTTGGTGGCGAGATTAAAGAAGGCCCACGGGCGGTTGTCCTTGCGGGAAAGTTTTTTCGTGATACCGGACGCAACTCCGCACATCCGGAATTCCACGCGATCTCCCTCCGCGAGAATTTGCTCTTCGGTGTGGGTCGTGAGCGCTTCGGCGAGCCCGAGATAAGCGTTCATCGGATGACCGGAAATGTAGAAACCGAGCAATTCCTTTTCGAACTGAAGGCGGTTGGCGGCGGTGAGTTTGCGCTCCGGCGCGCCGGCGGGTTTGGTTTTGCTGTTGCCGCTCGTGGCTTTCGCTTGGCCGAGGTCGAACATGCCGTGAGGATCGTGTCCGTTGGCGGCGGCTGCAGCGATGATTGGCGCGATGACGACCACCGGTGCACGTCGCGTGTGACGCTGCAATTCCGCAAATTCCGCGGCCAACACTGCGCGGTCGGGAACGGGCGCTCCGCCGGCGGTGGCGCCGAGATCAAAGAGCATGCTTTCAGCGGGCTCTTCGACTTTGGCCACGGCGGTTTCCCTGCGCAGGCCGGGATATTTGCGCTGAAGTTCGGCGAGCACGGCCAGAACGTCGTCGATCTGCGCGAATAATTCCTCGCGGGCTGCGCCGCTGAAATCGAACGCGCCGGTTGCGATTAAATTTTCGAGCACACGCTTGTTGATCGCCCGGGAATCCGCGCGCAAAATGAAATCGGCAAAGTCACGGTAAGGGCCGTTGGCCTCGCGCTCGGCGAGGATTTTCTGCGCGGCCTGTTCGCCCACGCCCTTGATGCCGGCGAGACCAAAACGGATTTTTTCCCCGACGGGCGTGAACATTTCGCGCGATTCGTTGACGTCGGGACCAAGGACCGTGAGTCCCATCGATTCGCACTCGGCGACGAAATGGGAAACTTTTTCCGAGTTGCCCAGTTCCGAACTGAGCATGGCGGCCATGAATTGCACCGGGTAATTCGCCTTCAAATATCCCGTCTGGTAACTGAGCACCGCGTAGGCGGCGGAGTGGGATTTATTGAAACCGTAGCCGGCAAATTTGTTGAGGATGTCAAAAATCGAATCGGCGGTTTTCGCGTCGATGTTGTTCACGCGTTTGGCGCCTTCGACGAACTTCGTGCGTTCCTTCGCCATCGCCTCGACATCTTTTTTGCCCATCGCGCGGCGCAACATATCGGCGCCGCCCAGCGTGTAACCCGCGATGACCTTGGCCGATTCCATGACCTGTTCCTGATAAACCATGACGCCGTAGGTTTCGCGGCAGACTTCCTCGAGGAGTTTGTGCGGAAACTTGACCGTGCTCGGATCTTTTTTTCCGCGAACATAGTCGGGAATCCAGTCCATCGGACCCGGGCGATAAAGGGCGATCAGCGCGACGATTTCGTCGATCGAAGAAAGTCCGATTTGCCGGCAAAGAT
>JBEPTW010000041.1:0-26215 GCA_041691855.1 Verrucomicrobiota bacterium
ACCCAGGTCGGGGCGCCAAACACCACCACGACCGTAAACCAATCGGTCCCGAAATAAACAAAAAAATTTTGTTTTTAAATTCAATGAAAATAAATCCCCCCCCCAAAAAAAAAGCAGAATGAAAACGAAAATCCATTCATCAGAAAAAACCACGACGATTCTGAGTCGTGCCATAACATGCGGAACGCTCGCGCTGGCGGCCTTTCTGCTCCCGGTCAACCGCGCTGCCGCCCAAAATAGCGCCAACGCCGATGCGGTCTACAATGGATACATTTCGGCTTTTGTGGTGCAGTCGGGTAGCAATGCATTTTTCGCGAGAAGTCTGACCGATCGTACTTCATTGGGCATGTGGGGCTCGGCCTATTGCATTACTGCCGTCGAAGATGCCTACGACCGAACCCCAAACGCGGCCACGCTGACCCTGCTCACGAATTTGCTGAACACCTGGCATGGCAAGCACACCTCAGACTTGTCGGGGGATAGTTGGAACGATGACCTTGCCTGGGCCACCATCATGTTAGTTCGCGGCTATCATATTACTGGCAACACCGCCTGGTTGAACGATGCAAAACAGGCTTGGAATGCGAGCTATGATCGGGGCTGGGACAGCACATATGGCGGCGGGATTTGGGAGGATATGTCCCGTGTCCCCAGTGCCGGCAAAGACGGCTTGAGCAACTGGCCGTTCGTCATCTCTGGCTGCCTCATTTATCAATACACGGGCGATTCCACCTATTTGACCAAGTGCCAGGCGATCTATGCTTGGGCGCGTTCCCACTGTTTCGACACGACCAGCGGCAGAGTTTGGGAAGGCTGGAATCCGAGTGGTCAGCACGGGGACGATAATGCGTATAACAGCGGACTCCTCGTTAATGCCGCCAACTCCCTCTATCAGATCACCGGAACGGCCCAGTATTTTAATGACGCGCAATTGGCAGCAACTCATGTAATCAACAAATACGCTGTTTTGAATGAGTCCCATGTGGCCAACGGTGATTTTGGCGGCGATCAATTCTATCGCGGGTTAAGTCTTTTTGCCCGTCAAAACAATCTTTGGTCCACCTATTCACCCTGGCTTCAGGCGAATTGCACTGCTGCTTGGAACAATCGGCGTACTGATTACAACATCACTTGGAACGTGTTTACCTCACCCACCACTACGGGCAATGTTGATTCCCAGGAGGCCGTGGGTTGTGTCGTCGTGCAAGCGGTAACCCAAGCAAGTTCTGCTGCTGGCGTGGCCAATGGCACCTATAAAATTGTCGATCGAAACAGCGGCTTGGGAGTGAATGTCAAAGGTAACAATACAGCCGACGGCGCGATCGTGCAACAATACCCCTATAACGGCGGGGCTAATGAGCAATGGACCGTGACCGGTTTGGGTGGTGGTAAGTACAAGATCATCGGTGTCCAAAGCGGCCGCGCGTTGGAAGTCCTCGGCTCAGGCACTGCCAATGGAACCGGGATCGATATCCGGACTTACAGCGGTGCTACGAACCAGCAATGGAGTTTTACCGCAACCAGTGGCGGCTACTATCGCCTGACCCCGGCCAACGCCACCGGCACCGGCTTGGATGTGCAGCATTCTGCAACCACCAGTGGTACCCCGCTTCAAATTTGGAGCTACAACGGCGGCAACAGCCAGCAGTGGAGTCTCCAAGCTCCTTGACCTAGCAAGCAGATAAGGGGAGTCCGGACAACCTAACCCGTTGGCCGGACTCCTTTTTTTGAAAAAATAAACAAAAATGAATCGCGGTAACATTGACCCTGTTCTCGGGCGCTCCGCCTGTCCGATTCCGGCACTATTACCCTACCTCGATAAACCTTCGTGAGAGGAATAAAATGAAAGATGTCATCGTGCGTGCGGGCTTAATTGTTTTACTGAGCTTGGTCCTTCTCGATCTCTCTGGCTGCCAGACTGGCATAAAAGCAGAAGACAAGCGCCAGCCAATTCCGAATACCAACCTTACTCATGTGTTGATCGAAAAAGAACGCGCGGGTTTGAGTTGGGCGCGCATCCTGATAGATAACGGGGAGATCGTGAGCGTTCATCTCCACGGCGGACAATATTTTGCCGCGTTAAAAAAGATCGATGTCAAAGGCTGCCCGGAAAAATTTCGCCTCGCTTGGTTTGATTATATCGCGGCTTGGGAACGGAAACGAAATCAAGAACACGCAACCAATGATACGCTCGATGCCATATCAATGTGGAAAGGTGAGTTCAATGATCTACCGGCGATCGTACAGTGCATTGAGGCCTACGATACAAAAGAAGCCTGGCAAAACTGCGAACGCGTCGCGTTGGAATACGGAGTTAACGCTTCAAAATTGATCAGCCATTAAAAATAGGGCCCGACACTTACATCAAAATATTTGGCAAGATTACTCGTTATATTTGTTAGAAATCGAAATTAGAAACGAAATGGAAATTATATGAAAAATACTGCAGTTTGTTTTTTCCGCAAGTTTGCGGGAGTCTCTGTGGGAGCTTTATTGCTTGCACTATCATTGCCGCAGGTACGTGCCGTAGATGTGCTGACGCACATGAACGACAATAATCGCAGCGGGGTCAACACCAGTGAAACCATCCTTACCCC
This sequence comes from Verrucomicrobiota bacterium, assembly GCA_041691855.1. Lineage (GTDB taxonomy): Bacteria > Verrucomicrobiota > Verrucomicrobiia > Opitutales > Opitutaceae > Lacunisphaera. Next base: position 2,598 of record JBEPTW010000041.1, read on the forward strand.
ATCGAACGTAAATCAAAGCGAGTTTGGCAAGTTATGGAGCTACGCAGTGAATGGCGCCACCTATGCCGAACCGCTTTATGTGTCCGGCGTAAGCATCGGCGGTGGCACGCACAACGTGGTTTATATTGCGACGATGGGCGATGACGTTTACGCTTTCGACGCCGACAGCAACACGCAGTATTGGCACGTGAGTTTTGTGGGCGGCAGCATCACGCCAGTGCCGATCACCGACATTACAGGCAACAACTCTCTCAACATTGTTGGTAACGTAGGCATTGAGAGCACTCCTTATATTGACAAGACGGGAGGCACGATCTACGTGCTGGCACGTACAAAAAACACGAGCAATGGCTCCCACGCCCAAACCCTTCATGCCTTAGATATTACAACGGGGGCGGAGAAATTTGGGGGACCGGCAGTCATCCCGCAAGATTCTGGTTTCAGTTCAAAGATGCAGAACCAGCGGATGGGGTTGGCCAAGGCGGGCAACAACATTATCATTACTTGGACGTCGCATGAGGACCTTTCGCCTTATCATGGATTTATGATGGCTTACAATGCGACCACGCTGGCGCGAGTGGCGGTTTTCAACGATACTCCCACCGGCAGCCAGGGCGGCATTTGGCAGTCAGGCCGGGCGCCGGCGGTGGATTCGAGCGGCAATGTTTACGTGATCACCGGCAATGGCACCTGGGATGGCAGCCAAAATTTCGGCGAAAGCTTTCTGAAGTTAAACAGCAGTTTAAGCGTGTTGGACTGGTTCACCCCAGACAACTGGAGTACTCTTAACGGCAATGACGAGGATTTGGGGTCGGGCGGCGCGATGTTGATTCCCGGCACGAGTTTGGTGATCGGCGGCGGCAAACAGGGCACGCTTTACGTTTGCAACACCGGTAACTTGGGACACGAACAATCGGGCAACGGCCAGATTGTGCAGCATATTAGCGGCTTCGGAAGCAACCAGATACGCGGCGGGACGGTTTATTGGAACAGTGCCGCGAACGGGCAATTGATTTTCGACTGGGCTTCCTCCGATCATCTAAAATCGTTTAAGTTCAACGGTTCGACGATCAGCAGTTCTTCATTTCAAAGCAGTTCGGCCACCTCCCCAGGATTGCCGGGAGGATTTCTGTCGGTTTCGGCCAACGGTGGTTCGTCGGGGATTGTGTGGGCCACACTGGGAACCTCGGGTAACGACCATGGCGTGGTGGGCGGCATTGTTCGGGCTTATAATGCTGACAATGTGGGCGGCACGGAATTGTGGGACAGCAACCAGAACTCAAGCCGGGATGGCATGGGCAATTTTGTGAAGGACAGCAATCCGATGATTGCCAACGGCAAGGTTTATGTTGGCTCCTACTCCAACAAGGTTACCGTCTATGGGTTGCTTGGCGGCGGTAGCGGTAGCGGCCCGATCGCCGACGGCACCTACAAGATCATCAACCGCAACAGCGGGCTGTCCGTGGACGTCAAAGGTAATAACACAGGCAACGGATCAGTCGTGCAACAATACGCTTATCACGCCGGGACCAACGAGCAATGGACGGTGACCAATTTGGGTGGCAGCACCTATAAGATCATCGGCGTCCAAAGCGCACGGGCCTTGGAAGTGGCGGGTTCGGGAACCGCCAACGGAACCGCGATTGATATTAATGATTACACGGGTGCGGCCAACCAGCAATGGAGCCTGACGGCCACCAGCGGCGGCTACTATCGCCTTACCCCCGGCAACGACACCAGCACCGCCTTGGATGTGCCGAATTCTGCAACTACCAACGGGGTCGCGCTTCAAATCTGGGTCGCTAACGGCGGCAATAATCAGCAGTGGGCGTTTCAGGCGCCTTGATCCTTGATTCAAAAATGTCGGGATTCAGCTGATTATGTCAGCCAGCTGTTTCCCGGCTTGCAGGATCCCACAAGTCGAACAACAAAAGATATGTAACAAGATTTGGTAATTTCCAGAACAAGACTAGGCTGTGTCTGGTAAATAAACTATCGCCAATCAACTCTGCTCGGGCGTGTAGGGCCGTCGCTTGCGACGTGCCGTTTTTCGCGCGCGAGGCCGGCGCAAGCACCGGCCCTACAGCAAGCGACACAAGTTATTTCCCAGACACGCCCTAATTCGAAAAAGGAAAGATATGAAAAAATCAAACAGGTTCTACAACCGACGCAGCATATTCGCCGGCATAATGGTCGCCGCATCGACCGTATTGCCCAACGCGCACGCCGTCGATATGCTGACGCAGCATAACGATCAATTTCGCACCGGTGCCAACACCAGTGAAACTCAATTAACTCCTGCCAACGTCAACTCCACGCAGTTCGGAAAACTCTTTAGTTACGCGGTGGACGGCAATGTTTTCGCCCAGCCGCTTTACGTGTCAGGACTGGCCATTTCTGGCGGCACCCATAATGTGCTTTATGTAGCGACGATGGAGGATTCGGTTTACGCTTTCGACGCAGATAGCAATGTCGCTTACTGGCACAAGCAATTCACCGGCGGCACCGTCACTCCGGTGCCGATCACTGACATCACGAACAACAATAATCTTAACATTCATGGTCATGTTGGGATATTGAGCACCCCGGTGATTGACCGGGCATCGGGGACTATTTATGTGGTGGCTCGCACGAAGGACACGAGCAACAGCACCTATATTCATACGCTTCACGCGCTTGATTTAGCCACTGGCAATGAGAAGTTTGGCGGACCGGTGAGCATCAGCGCCTCGGGGTTCAACACCAAGACACAGAATCAACGTCCCGGCTTAGCCTTGTCGAACGGGAATGTTTATATCTGCTGGGGCTCCCACGAAGATATTACCCCTTATCATGGCTGGATGATGGCTTACAACGCCACTACTTTGGCGCAAGTCGCCGTCTTTGATACGACGCCGGGTGGAAGCCAGAGTGCCATCTGGATGGCGGGGCAGGCTCCAGCGATTGATAACAGCGGCAACCTCTATGTAACGACTGGCAATGGCGATTGGAACGGGACCACAAAATGGGGCGAGACGTGTCTTAAAATGTCCCCCACTTTGAGCGTGGTAGATTGGGCAACCCCGGCAAATTACGCCTCGTTGAATGGCAGCGACTCTGACTTTGGTTCAGGGGGATGCATGTTGTTACCAACCGCTGCAGGTTATCCAGGCTCTTCCTATGTCGTCACCGGTGGCAAGGAAGGTAAGATTTTTGTGTTGGATAAGAATGCTGGCATGGGGCATCAGACTTCTGGAGATACTGGTCTTCACCAAGTTTGGCAGGCCGTCCAAACCGCCAGCTGCAGCCATCATATTCATGGCACTCCAATCTATTGGAACAGCGCCAACCAAGGACAGGTGCTTTATGTGTGGGGCGAAAATGACGTAGGCAAAGCATTTAAGTTCAATGGCTCAACTTTCACCACGACTCCATTTACCACGACCTCTGCCAAATCGCCAACCACTGGTTGTGGTATGCCTGGCTCCATGTTGTCACTGTCCGCCAATGGCAACACCAACGGCATTGTTTGGGCCAATTGTGTCTACACCGGTGATGCGGTGCATGATATCGTTCCTGGCATCCTTAGGGCTTACGATGCAAATAATTTGGGCACTGAATTGTGGAACAGTCGTCAGAACCAATCGCGAGATGACATTGGAAATTTCGCCAAATATTGTCCGCCCACCGTCGTAAACGGGAAGGTCTATATGCCCTCATTTTCAGGCACCGTTTGTGTCTATGGTTTGCTCGGCAGCGTCACCGGTCCAATCGCCAACGGCACTTATAAAATCATCAATCGGAACAGCGGTCTCGCGATGGATGTGAAGGGTGCCAGTACAGCCAACGGAGCAGTCGTGCAACAATACACTTATGGCGGCGGGAACAACCAGCGCTGGACCGTGACCAATGTGGGTGGTGGCCAATACAAGATCATCGGCGTCCAAAGCGGCCTCGCACTGGACGTAGTGGGCGCAGGCACGGCCAATGGAACCGCGATTGATATCTGGCCTTACGGCGGCGGTGCGAACCAACTATGGAGCTTCATTGCGACCAGCGGCGGCTATTATCGCATGATCCCGGCCAACGCCGCCAGCACCGCCTTGGATGTGCCGAATTCTGCAACTACCAATGGAGTCGCACTTCAAATCTGGGTCGCTAACGGCGGCAATAATCAGCAGTGGGCGCTTCAGGCGCCTTGATGCCAAAGCAATCTCAAACGTAGTTTATTGAAAAAGTTGGCCGGCCATTATTTTTATGAAACAAATACCCTCATTCTCTTCGGAAAATAAAATATTGTTGAAAGGAATTTTGGCCGGCCTGCTCTTTCTTGCCATCGCGGCTGAAAGCCACGCCGCTCTGTCTTGGGCGAACAAAAAAAATGAACTTACCTCCGAAGTTGGAGCGGGGGTTGTTCGCGTTGCCTATGATTTCACCAACACCGGGAAGACTCCGGTTTCAATCGTTGATATCAAACCAAGTTGTGGTTGTGTGGCTACGTCTTTGGAAAAATTTGATTATGCCCCCGGCGAAAGCGGGCAGATCAAAGTCACTTTCGACTTAGGGATGGACGAGTACGCCAAGTTACAAAAACGAACCATTGAGGTCATTACCAGCGATAGTCCGAATTCGCCAACGGTGCTGCAACTGCGAGTGCATGTCCCTGAAACGGTGGCGGCTTCCCCCGAAATGCTCGTTTGGCGGCATGGAGAAAAGCCAAAGACCAAAGAGGTGGTCGTGAGGGCAGGTTCGGGCATAGCAGCGATTAAACTGGTCCAAACGACGTCCAGCGATGATTTCTCTGTCGAAGTCAAACCGGAGATCGAAGGCCAGCGTTACCGTTTGAAAATAACGCCTCGGAAAACCGACGTTCCCACGTATGCCGACCTCAAGTTTGACGTGGAATCCCCCTCGTTCAAACATCGGGTGGATTGCGAAATCCAGTTGAACGTGGAAGCCGCTAAAACGGGTGAAGAATAACACCGAAAAAATTTGACGGCTGGCGTTTCAGCGATGCGCCGGTAAATTGTTGGAGCAGGCATAATCGCTGGTCCTATGACTGACCGGACAACAAAAAAAATCTTCGGCTTACTACTGCTGTCGAGCATCGTCCTCATCAGCGGGTTCCGACTGCTCTCTCTGGTAAAGCGCGTCGAACTTCCCGCTGATAAGAATACTCAGCCCGACAAAAGAATGGCGGGAATTCGGGAGTCATCGACGAAATCCATCGGAGAAACGGGTTCCCAGTCGGAATCAAAGCCACTGGGGGTTTTACCGGAACGCGGTGATGAAGCAGTGAATTCGGCGCCGACCCCGACCGATGTTTGTGACGAGCTTCGTGACTTGGCGAAAAAAGATCCGGAATCTGTCTTGGTCTGGGGGCAGCACCAGGCCAACGAGACCGAACGAAAAGAGGCACTGACAGACGCGTGTTTTCAAATTGCCCAAACTGATCCGAAGCGGGCGCTGACGCTGGCTGAAAATTTTCAGCTCAACAACGATGCCGTGTTGAATAACATCGCGCAGCAATGGGCCGCGAAAGATTTAACGACGGCCTACAACTGGATCATACACCAGCCAGCAGGCGACCAACGTGACGCGCTGCTGACCGGCATGACCTTTGTTTGGTCGGAGATTGAACCTGCCAGTGCGGCACAACTCATATTGCAACAAATGCAACCCGGGCCATCGCAAGACGAGGCCGTCATGATGGTGCTGCACCAATGGGCCTTGGTGGATCCCAGCAGCGCAGGCAGCTGGGTACAACAATTCCCCGAAAGCTTGCTGCGTCACCGGGCTTTGAATGAACTGGCTGGCCTTGCCCAATATAAACAAAATCTCGCCCAATCAAAGTGATTTGCACTCGACGGATCTGATGCTGCGGGCGCATCTCAGTTATTGATAGGCATGATATAAAATGAAGGGAATGATGGCTGAGTCCTGTTGGTGCGGATTTGGCTTTTCAAACGGGCGGTGGTCGTGCACCAGATCGCGTTGAACATTGCTCCCAGCCAGCTCGGCTCTGGCATCAGCTGGTTCAAATATGGAAAGAGAACGGTCGAAGGGCTGAACCAGCTGAATAGAAAAAGCGGAGTTACCGTCCGTTGACCTGATTATTGCTGAGTGTGATGGAAAGGTCCGAATTGAAATGGAAAACCTGGGTTTTGCCGGTCGTTGTGATGGTGTTGCCGCGAAGGACAAAATCGCCTTCGCCCCGATGTTTTTGCGATTGAATGTCCGACTGAGAGTCGAACACGACGGCAACATTTTCCGCTTTGATGCGATTATCGAGTATGCGGAAATCGCCGCCGGACTTCCCCATGATGATGACAGCTGCGGGCGAAGGTCCGTGAAAATCGAAGACGCAATTGGTCACGGCGCAGTCGAAGTTGAATTCGGTGAACGCTACGTTGGCGTCGAAGAAAGTGCAGGCATCGAACGTCACTCCGCCAAACGAACGCGCGAACTGCATCGCCCATGGCGGATCCGCTTGGAGCGTGCAACGGGTAAAACGGGCGAAGCGTCCGCCATCTCCGTCAATAGTCAGGCCGCCCTTGGGGTCCCTGTTGGCGGCGGGTTGGCGCAGGAACCGGCAGTCGATGAAATCCATGTTGTAACTGTTGGAAAGATTCAGGACTTTGCGCTGGCCGACGAACTGAAGTTTTTCCGCGCGAAAATTGCGGGTGGATTGCGTGACTTTAATGATAGCTCGCGAGAGCGCGATGCGTGCGCCGGCGGGAATCATGGTTCCGGGCAAGTTGTTTCCGCGTCCAGGATTTTGGAGATGGAGTGACGCCTTTTCACTTTCGGTCACTTCGAAAAGCTGGCCATTAACGGTGATCGCGTCTCCTTTGCGCGGTTGGAAATTTCCTTCGCCCACGACGGTGGTAACGATGACACTGTGATTGAGTTTAGGGACAACGAAACTTTCGGCGAGGATGCCGCTCCAGTTGATTCGATCGAGGGTGTAGTTGCGGGAGAAGGGAAATTTGAAACGAAGCGAGCCCTTTGCATCGACGCCGGCGATTTCGTTGAACTCGCCATAGTCCTGGTCGAAACGGCAGGCACCGTCGCGAATGAAAACAAGATCGCCAGGGCGAAATTCGGCGTTCCACGCGGCGACGAGCAACCTCACGCCGTCCGCGCCGCGCCCACCGCTGTCGGCCAGCAAGGGGAATTGCTCTGAAGCTTTTTGCAGCCAACCGATATGGCGGTAAGGGGAGAGGACTAATGCGTCATCGATTCCGGACTGCGTAAGAAGCACGGACCGGTCTGCGCCATCACCCAGCAGACGCACGTTGTCTTTCATCACCGTCCAACTGCGATGAGCGGCAACGTAACGTCCTTCCGGAAAATAAATCGTGCCGCCTTCCAGCGGCAATTGGGCTTTGGCGAGTTCGAACGCGGCTTCATCGACCGACCAGTCTGCGCTCTGAATGACCGGACAGGCGCGCTGCAAATCACGCATGCTTAGAAAACGCCCTTGATCGATCCATTCGCGGACGAGATGGACGCGTCCGTCGCCGGTGGCTCCGATATTTTTGACATTGATGACAACGGATTCCTTGCTGCGGAGGGGATTTGCGTGGAGTGCGACGCAAAGAAAACCGCAGAGTGCGACGCCGAGCGTGAACCAGCTTGATTTTTTCAAGCTGGTCGTGGTTATGCCGCCGGTCGTGTTTGTGATTTTAACCATCCCGTTATATTTGGTCCCGAGCACGGGTGCCCTTTATTTGGAGGCTGAATGCCTACTGTTCGTTTGTTTTCAGAATACCAATAACTAGCGTTTTAACGAAAGGCGTATGATTCGGAAAGTTTTTATGAAAACGAAATTTTCGCCGCGCCGATTTCGGGACGATCCTGCTTGCGGAGCGAATGGCTTTGGGCGTGTTGTAACTCCGGCGCGGTCCCTGCGTCACAATTTCCACATGAAAAAAATCCTCATTTTAACTTCGATCCTCCTTGCCTCTGCCACCGCGGGAATGTTCGCCGATGATTTGGCTCCCATGCCGTCGGTAAACATCCCGGTTTCGCCCGCTGCCGCAACGACTCCAGCGCAAACACCGACCACTTCCCACGCGAAAGGAAAACACAAGGGCAAGAAACACAAGAAACACGCGAAGAAGACCGGCACGAAAAAAACGGACACCACGACCGGTCCGAATTCAGGTACGAACGAAGGCGCTAAATAATATCCGGCGGCGGATGTTCTCTTTATTTCAAACCCGCGTTTACAGCGCGGGGTTTTTTGCAAACGTCGGCTTCGGGGATTGAAGGCGTGATGTTCCTCGGTTCCCGGATGCGCTAAGCCACGAATATCAGCAGGCCCAATTAGCGGTGAATATTTTAGAACGTGAAAAATGCAGTACGCGGTGCACAAAAGTGCAGGCAGATAGATTCACGGTTTTTGCCAACCTCGGCGACTATTCCGTTACGGCCAGAAAATTTGATTCCCACCCGCGATCGAGCGCTTCGTGCAGAGCGAGTTCAATTGCTATGGTCTAACGCACAACAGCCGCGAGCCCGAGGCGTGCGCCACCGTCGCGACACTCAATTATATTAATTTAAACCTGTCCCTTTTCCAGTGGGCATCGCCACTCGCCCGGTACAACCATCACGACCCTGGCGGGTGGAGTACCGGGGATTCAACCGGCATTTCTTTCCCGCCATCGCGACTCGGTTTGTTTTAACGCAGTGCGGCCAACTTATTTATATGGTTTAAATAACTGGTTTCCAGAGCGTAAAGACTTTCCGTCCGAACGCTGGCCTGCGTTTTGCTGACTTGGTCTGCTCATCAATGGGCGAGATTCGACCAAAACAGAATTTTCCCAAATCAACACTCACGAACCACGTTCCGTCGAATTCTCCGTCCCGTACGCGTCCCTATGAATGTCGAAATCCCTGCTGCTCCCACCGTCGATTCTCCGCTCGCTTTCATGGCGAGAGTTACACCGCAATTGCGTTCGGCAGTCACGAATTTCGAGACCACGCTACCCGCGGCGGAATTCGTTGGGCTCGTGTCGGTGGTACGAAGTGCTTTTGAGAAATATCGGGCAAAGTTGCTCGAATTTGCTCCCGGTGTTGCTCGCGGCACGGCACTTCACGACATGATGGAGCGGGAATTGAGTGCCTCGTCCCAAATCCCGATCAGCTGCCGCCGGGGTTGTTCGGGGTGTTGCCACTACGAAGTCGAAATCACGCAGGATGAGGCGGCGATCCTGAGGGATATTGTTCTCGGAGGCTTAGCCATCGACAGCAACCGGCTTGCGCTCCAAGCGGCGCGCGAACGACAGAGCGCGGAGTGGCGGCGGTTTGGAAGTGCGGACAACCGTTGTGTATTTCTGGCTGAAGACGGCGCCTGCCGGATTTATGAGGATCGGCCTTCGATTTGCCGCAAGCACGTCGTGACGACACCGGCGGCGGCCTGCACCACCGAGGGTGCGGCCGTTGCACCCGTGCAGGTGCTGCTCGCGGAGATTCTGCTGAGTGCCGCGCTCAGTCTTGAGAACACTGCCTTCGGCTCGCTCGCCCGGATGCTGACGCAGTCGCTCCACGAGGACGCCCTGCGCCGGAGCGCAGGGCGCAGTCCGCAGGAGAAAAATACGATCATGTCTGTCGAGACCAAAAGCCACGCTACACTTGCCCTCGCGAAAGGGGCGGCCAAAAGAGAGCATTCCGACAAGGCTGCAATGCTTGACCGCCCGCTAGATTCCACGGTCGTCCAGTCAGATCTAACGTAGCATAAATTATGTAGATAATCGTTCGATCAATTCCTCGAGGGAGATCGTTCAAGATCTATGCCCGCGTCGGCTGACTTGAAATGAACTGCGTTTCGGTAGGTGGCGGACATGAATCCCGTCGGGCAGCGCAAATGCGTCATTGCAAACAGGTCTTTAGGTCTGATCTGCGCTAGGTTTCTGGCGTGGTGACGGGATGGCAGGTGGCGAGTCAGGCGTGATGGCTGCGACGCCAGAGAATCGCGACTTTTTTCTGCGAGCGGAAAATGTCCGGTGCGTCGGGCTAAAAATTCCGGACTATTTTGGAGCGTTTTGACGATAGGTGCTTGGCTGGTTTTCCCGCATCGCAAACGTGCCTTTGGACCGGCTTGTCGCCTCTCGGAGTGATGCCCTCACGAGCAGACCCTCTGCGGGAAACAGTTACTTGGCCCACGTGTCTTTCAACGTAATGGTGCGGTTGAAAACGAGGCGGCCATCGGGAGCGGGCGAATCCTTGTCGAGCGTGATATAGCCGAGACGTTCGAGTTGGAAGCGATCTTCCGGCTTCGCATGCGCGAGGCAGCTTTCCAATTTCGCTGTCACAATTTCGAGTGAGTTCGGATTCACCGCCTTGATGAAATCATCCTGGAGGGCTGGTTCGGGCACCGTAAACAACCGGTCGTAAAGTCGGACGTCGGCGTCGATGCAACGCGTGGCGCTCACCCAATGGATTGTCCCTTTGACCTTTCGGTCCGAATTTGGATGACCGGAACGCGTCGTGAGGTCGGCAGTGCAACGAAGTTCGAGGACGGCCCCCGACGGGTCTTTGACGATTTCATCGAGCTTGATGATGCAGGCGTATTTCAACCTGACTTCGCCGCCCGGTTTGAGGCGAAAATATTTTGGCGGCGGCACTTCGGCGAAGTCGTCGGACTCAATGAAAATTTCCCGTGTGAGCGCGAGAGGGCGAACCGTGGGGTTTTCGTCCTGCGGGTTGTTGGTGGCGTTGCACTCGATCACTTCGTTTTCCGCGAGGTTGGTCAGGACGAGCTTGATGGGCCGCAGCACGCCGAGCCGGCGCTGCGCGATGGCGTTGAGTTCCTGGCGAACGGCGTTTTCAAATACTGCGATCTCGGTGAGAGAATCAAATTTAGTGACGCCGACGCCGGTGACAAATTGCCGGATCGCACTCGCGGGGATACCGCGGCGACGCAGTCCGGAAAGGGTCGGCATGCGCGGATCGTCCCAACCGTTCACGATCTTTTCGGTGACGAGTTGTAGCAACTTGCGCTTGGAGACGATGGTGTAACCGAGATTTAATTTCGCGAATTCGTATTGATGCGGCAGCGCGCGAGGCAGGCCGAGGTTTTCCAGTATCCAGTCGTAGAACGGACGGTGATCGACGAACTCCAACGTGCAGATGCTGTGGGTGATCCCTTCGAGGTAATCACTGAGACAGTGCGCGTAGTCGTAGAGCGGATAGATGCACCATTTGCTGCCGGTGTGATGGTGCGCGGTGTGCCGGATTCGATAGAGCAGGGGATCGCGCAACCAGATGTTTGGCGCGGCCATGTCGATTTTAGCCCTCAGGGAGCGGGCGCCGTTGGGGAATTCTCCGGCCTTCATTCGTGTGAAAAGGTCGAGATTTTCTGCAACGGTCCGCGTGCGAAACGGACTGTCCTTCCCGGGTTTGTCGGGCGAACCGCGATAGTGCTCGGTTTCTTCGGGACTCAAATCACAAACGTAAGCACTTCCGCGGTTGATTAATGTCACCGCGTAATCGTAGAGCTGGTCAAAATAGTCGGACGCGAAAAATGGCTCGGCATTCAGGCCGGCTTTTACCGGCGCGAGATAATAATCCGCTTTCCCGTTAACGACGCCTTTGGCCGCAGTGGTTCCCTTCGGTTTGAATCCAAGGGTCTCGTCGGCCCAACCGGCGATCAACCATTGAACATCATGAGCAATGGAATCGACGTACTCGACTTCCTCTTTTGCAGGATTGGTGTCGTCCATCCGTAGGTTGCATTGGCCATCATTTTCCCGCGCGATGCCGAAATTCAGGCAGATGGACTTGGCGTGGCCGATGTGAAGATAACCATTGGGCTCCGGCGGGAAACGCGTGACGATTTTCGGATACCGCCGGGCGGCGACGTCCGCCGCGACGAGATCGCGGATGAAGTCAGTGGGAACGGGCGCAGGAGTGGTCGGATCGGCAGACATGAAAAGGCAAATTGCTTAGTCGGGCGGGAGGAGGCAATGACGCAATTCGGGGCCATCGTGCCTCACGCGATCGCCGATGGCAGAAGTCGGGGGATGATCAGCCTGCCTTGGTGAAAGGTGCCTTGGTTTTACCTTTGAAAATGGGCGGGGTTCCTTCCGCGGTCATTTCCTTGATGAGGCCGGTGATATATGGGACGAGCTGTTTTTTTCGACTGACAACACCCGGTAGGTCGAAAATTTCGTCTTGTTCGACGTGGGCATAGGAAATCCGGCGGATAAAGTCCGAGTCGCCTTTTACCAGCATCAGCGAGTTTTGCGTGTTGATGTCGGTGACGAGGAGGCACGAGAAGGCGAGTCGTTCGTCATTGCGAAGGTCGGCCAGCGCCTTGGCCATGGCTTTGGCGTGCTGCCAGAAATTGTGGAAACCGAGTTCCTCCACCTGCGAAACCGAAAAGCGGACTTCGTCTTCGTCGTAGATTTTGAAATCTGAGCGGACGGTTTTGTCGGGCGGGCTCGCGAGAATAACGGAACCCGAACTGAATATAAGTTTGGCGAGTGCCTTGCCTTTGATGTCGGCGAAGGTTTCGAGCCAGGTCAGCACGCCCGCATCCTTTTCGGTCGAGGTGGGGCTTTGCAGCAGGAGCGTGTCGGAAATCAGGCCCGCCATCATCAAGCCGGCGACATCGGGCGAAGGCGTCAGGTTGTGGCGGCGGAATAAATCGGCGATGATCGTGCAAGTCGAGCCGACCGGTTCGTTGATGAACAAGATGGGTTGCGGTGTAGCCATCGGTCCGAGTCGGTGGTGGTCGATGATCTCGGTAATGGTCACTTCATCTGCGCCGGGCACAGCTTGGGAAAGTTCGTTGTGATCGACGAGCACGATGCGGGTCGGAACGGGTTTCAACAGGTCGGTCTTCGTGAGGATTCCCTGCAAAATGCCGTCCTCGGAGGTTACCATCATGGCGTGAGGGGAATTGGAGCCGAATTTTTTGCGAACCTCCGCGATGCGCATGTCGGCACTAAGCGTCGTGAATTTTCGCTCGATCAGGCATTCAATCGTGGAAGCCGTCCGCACAAACCAAGCGGTCGTCGCGGTGTCGTGGGGACTGACGATGATGCTGACGCCGCGCGCTTGCGCGAGACTCACGATGGCAGGATCGACCGGGAGATTGCCGCTGATGATCAGCGCGCGAATGCCGAGTTCGATGGCCTTGTGTTGCACATCGGCTCGATCGCCGACGATGATCAAGGCGCTGCCAGCTGGGATGCTGTCCCGTTCGGAAATGGTCCAAAAGGTGTTGATATCCATCGCGCCGATGCGGACGAAAAGTTGCTCCAGACGGTTCTCGTCCACGAGGTGCAAAGTCGAGGCTTTGAGCGAACCAACAATGCGCGCGAGACTGGTCCGAACCTGACGCATGCTGCGCGGCTCATCGAGGCGGGGGATAAAAAAGTGGCCGAGCTGGCCGAGGGTCAACGTGCCGACCATGCGCCGGCGATTGGAAATGACCGGCAGGACGGTGATTGGGTTTTGATCGAAGACGCGCAGGGCTTCGGCGCACGTCGTGTCGGGTTCAACCGAGAGCGGTTCGGACGCCATCATGTCGTGGGCGCGAGGGGAGACGTCGCTCAAGTAAAACGGCAGCGGGCTGTGAAAGCGGCCGAGAATTGCGTCGATGCGAGCGTTAGAATTTCCGCAACGCGCGGCGACGTAGCCACGTTCGCCGCGGGCTTCCTTAAAGGCAGCATAGGCGATGGCGGAACAGATGGAGTCTGCATCCGGATTTCTGTGGCCGATGATGTAAGTGGGATTTGCTGCCGGCATGTTGGTTGCCGCAGGATAGGTAGCTAAATGCACTGAGGTGAAGACATAAAAGAACCCGACCGGTCAAAGTCGGGTTCTTTCTGTGCAGGATTAGGGAAACGCTTAGGGTGCGTTCTCGGCCACGGTGCCGGTAAGGGTGCCGACGCCGGACGACGATGTGCCGTAAACCCGCGGGTTGAGCGCGGCATTGGCGTTGTAAGGAATAGCTTGGAGGACGGAGACCCCCTTGGTGCCATTGTTGAGAGTCAGCTGACTCGCGGTCTCGGTGACGTTGCCATAGAATTGAATATTACCGCCCAAAAAAGCGACGTGACCGCCGGTGTCCTTGTAAACGCCGTTGGTCGGACTCCATGAACCAGTCGCGAGCAGCCCGCGGGTGAAGGCAACGGGCGTACTCGGGGCGTCGCTCATGCGGAGTCCGCCGACGAATTCGAAACTCAACTGGCGACCAGTGGTGAAGCTGGGGTCCAGCACACTGTGATCTGCCGGGGTGACGATCGCCGCCGGATAGGAGCCGCTGAATTGCGGATCGTTCTTGGCAAAATAGAAATTTGGATCGGTGAGGATTCCGCGTTTCGCCAAGATGCCGGCCCACAGGAACGGTCCGGCACCACCGGTAACGGGCACCGGGGTTTGGGCCGAGAGTGCGGCGGGATCAGGCAGGCGATCATTGTTATCGGCCGCATAAATCGTCGCGGCCTTGACGATTTCGCGGAGGTTATTGGCGTCCACAGTACGTTGCGCGGTCTCGCGGACCTTGCCGACGGTGGGGAAAATCAAAGCCGCCAGAATGCCAATAATGGCAATAACTGTAAGCAGCTCGATGAGGGTGAAACCTGACTGGGCAGTGCGTGTTTTCATAATAAGACAAACGACGGCCCGCTGCGGAAAAAATAGTCGGTGCCGGCTCGCAGAAATACAAGTGTTTTCTCGCACGCGCAGACTGGACAAAGCGACCGGCTTTGCTGCAATAGCTGCATCATGATCGTTTATCTGGACGGGAAGTATGTCGATTCCACCGAGGCTAAGGTGTCGGTTTTTGATCACGGCCTCCTTTACGGTGACGGTGTGTTCGAGGGGATTCGGATTTATCAGGGCAACATTTTCCGGCTGGACGAACATCTGGAGCGATTGGAGCAATCCGCGAAAGCGATCATGTTGGACATTCCACTGGCGCGGGCCGCGATGGCGGAAGCGGTTTGCGAAACCTGCCGGCAAAACAATCTCAAAGACGGCTATATCCGTCTCGTGATCACCCGCGGTCCCGGCGATCTCGGGCTCGCGCCATGGCTGTGCGAGAAACCGACGCTGTTCATCATCGCGAGCAAGATTTCCCTTTATCCGCAGGAACATTACGACAACGGGCTCAGCATTGTGACGGTGGCGACGCGCCGGATCGCCCACGACGCATTACCGCCGACGATCAAGTCGCTTAATTACCTCAATAACATCCTCGCGAAAATCGAGGCGAAGCAGGCCGGAGCGTTGGAAGCGATCATGTTGAACGCCCAAGGCTACGTGGCCGAGTGCACGGCCGATAACATTTTTATTGTCATGAAAGGCGAAATTCTGACTCCGGCGGCATCATCGGGCGCGTTGAAGGGGATTACGCGTGGGACAATTCTGGCTATCGCCACCGAGCTTAAATTTCCGCTCCGCGAAACGGAACTCACGCGACACGACATTTGGTGCGCCGACGAATGTTTTTTGACGGGAACCGGAGCCGAGGTGATTCCCGTCGTCAAGCTGGACGGCCGGGTCATTGGCACGGGCAAACCCGGCCCGATCACGGCGCGGGTCCTCGAAAATTTCCGCCAGAAGGTACTGGTGGAAGGAACGCGGACGTGACGCGGTTTTACGTGTCCGCGCTTGCGTCGCCGCCGGAGTTGGCCCATTCAATTTCCGAGGAAGGGAACGTTTGGTCCGGAGCGATTTGCGTTTCGCGGACCGGGCATTATTTTCCCGCTTAATCAATCATGGCCAACTCTCTCAAGTGCGACCTTTGCTCCAAGCCGGCAACGGTTCATCTCACCCAGATCGTCAACAGCAAGATCCACAAGGTCGATCTCTGTGAAGCGTGCGCGCAGGCCAAGGGCGTGACCGATCCGGGCGGCTTTTCGCTGGCGGATTTATTGCTGAAGGCGTCACTCAACCCGGAGCCCACCGGCGATATCCGCTGTGAATCGTGCGGATTTACTCAGCAGGACTTTAAGAAGACCGGACGTTTTGGGTGCCCGTCATGCTACCAGCATTTTAGCACGATGTTGGAACCAATGCTCGACACCATGCACAAAGGAGTGGTGCACACCGGAAAGATTCCCCAGCGGGCGATGGAGCGGAAATCGTTGTACGAGCGCCTGACGAAATTGGAAACAGAGCTCGACCAGGCGATCAAGGCGGAGCGCTACGAGGACGCCGCGCGCTATCGGGATGAACTTCATCAAGTCAAACAGTCCGGCGACCGCCAGCAGAACGCCTGACATGAAAATCAACGAACTCATCGATTCCCATTCGGAGCTCACGGACACCGGCGCGAGTAAGAGCGCGGTCGTGTTGATGACCCGTATCCGGCTCGCCCGCAATCTCGCCAACCACCCGTTCCCCGGCTGGGCGAAAGAGGCGCAAAAACGCGATATTCGCGACCAGTGCATGCAGGCCGTCGCGGCGTTGCCGCAAATGAAACGTGGGCTGGCGATTCCCGTAGAAAGCCTCGATGAATTGCAAAAGCAAATCCTCGTCGAACGTCATTTGATCAGCCGGGAACTATGCCATGCCAAGTCCGGTTCCGGAATTGTGATCAGCAAGGACCAATCTTGTGTGGTCATGGTCAACGAGGAGGATCACCTTCGGATTCAGGTGCTGCGCGCTGGTTATCAATTCAAGAAAGTCTGGAACACGATCAACACGCTCGATTCCGATCTCGAGGAGCACATGGACTACGCCTTTTCACCGAAGCTGGGTTATCTGTCCGCTTGTCCCACAAATCTGGGCACGGCTATCCGGGCGTCGACCATGATGCACCTGCCGGCGCTGGTTATTTCCAGCCAGATGGAAAAAGTCGTCCGGGCGGTTAACCAACTCGGCATGGCCGTCCGCGGATTGTTTGGTGAAGGCTCCGACGCGAGCGGGAGTATTTTTCAAATCTCGAACCAGACCACACTCGGCGAAAGCGAAGACGACATCATCAAGCATCTGAATGGTGTGCTAAATACCATCATCGAACAGGAAATGAACGCCCGGGAAAAACTGGTCGAAGGCGAACTCAGCAAACTCTCCGACAAGATCGGCCGTGCGTATGGCATTCTCCAAAACGGCCATCTTTTGAACTCATCCGAGGCGATGAACCTGCTTTCACTGATCCGCCTCGGAATCGATCTGGGCGTCTTTGCCGATGCGCAGCGCGCCGTGGTCGACCGCCTTTTTATCGAATGCCAACCGGGCCATGTCCAACATGCGGCCAAGGGTTCCTTTGAACCCAGCCAACGCGACGTGCTGCGCGCCGAGAAATTGCGCATGGAATTTGCCAAAATGCCTTCACCTGACTTCAGTAACATCGTCCGCTAACCGATTATAACTACACCGCCGATGGAACCAATGAACAACTTCACGCCACGGGCACAACAAGTGCTCGCCTTGGCCCGCAAGGAGGCCGATCGCTTTCACCACAACTACGTCGGTACTGAGCATTTATTGCTTGGTTTGATCAAGTTGGGGCAGGGCGTGGCGGTCAGCGTCCTGCAAAAAATGGGCCTAGACCTCGAAACGGTGCGGGGAGAAGTCGAAAAGCAGGTGGGCATTGGGCAGGAGAGCAAGACTCCCGTTGGCAGCATTCCTTATACGCCCCGCGTGAAGAAAGTGCTCGCGCTCGCCGGCAAGGAAGCAAAAGCGTTGAACCACAGTTACGTCGGCACTGAACACATTTTACTCGGTCTCCTGCGTGAAGGCGAAGGCGTGGCCGCCCGCGTACTCAAGACGCTCGAAGTCGATATCGAGCGGACGCGAAATGAAATTCTCCGCGAACTCGATCCCCAATTTTCCGCCGGCCAAGGTGTTGGCGGTGAAGGAACCCCGCCGACCGGTAGTGGTGGCGGCGGTGGCGAAGAAGTCCAACCGCGCGGTGGAAACGCCGACGATAAAAAAGAAGTCAAGACCCCCGCGCTCAAGGCGTTTGGTCGCGATTTGACGGAATTGGCCCGCAAAGGCGAAATGGACCCAGTGGTCGGTCGCCAGAAGGAAATCAGCCGCGTGATCCAGATTCTCTGCCGCCGCACCAAAAACAACCCAGTGCTCGTTGGCGAAGCCGGCGTGGGCAAAACCGCAATTGTTGAAGGTCTGGCCCAGGAAATCATCAAGGGAAATGTCCCGGAAATTCTCGCGGACAAACGGGTCATCACGCTCGATCTCGCGTTGATGGTCGCTGGCACGAAATACCGCGGTCAGTTCGAAGAACGAATCAAAGCCGTGATGGATGAAATCAAGCGCGCCAAAAATGTGATCATCTTCATCGATGAAATGCACACCATCGTCGGCGCCGGCGCGGCCGAGGGTGCAATGGATGCTTCCAATATCTTCAAACCCGCACTTTCCCGCGGCGAATTGCAGTGCATTGGTGCCACGACGCTCAACGAGTACCGCAAGTACATCGAGAAGGATAGCGCGCTCGACCGTCGTTTCCAGATGGTCAAGGTCGAGGCTCCGTCTGTTGAAGACACGATCCAAATCCTGAAAGGCATTCGCGGAAAATACGAAGAGCATCACAAGGCGACGTTCACCGACAAATCGTTGGAAGCTGCCGCGAAGCTCTCTGATCGTTACATCACCGGACGCTTTCTGCCGGACAAGGCCATCGATGTCATGGACGAGGCCGGTTCGCGCGCCCGCATCACGAAGCTTCACCGCCCGCCCGAGATTGAGGCGCAAGGGAAGGAAATCGAAGCCGTTTGCCTGCAAAAAGAGCAGGCGATCGCCGCCCAGCATTTCGAGGAAGCGGCGAAATATCGCGACAAGGAAAAACAACTCCGCACCAAGCAGGAAGAGTTGATCGAATCATGGAAGAAAACCCGTGACGAGGAACGCATTATCGTCGACGAAGAGCAGATGACGATAGTGGTCGCAGAATGGACCGGCATTCCCCTGAATCGTCTGGAAAAGAAAGAGAGCGAGCGGCTGCTCGCCCTCGAACTCGAATTGCAAAAGGCCATCGTCGGGCAGGACCCGGCCACGGTCGCGATTTCCCGCGCCTTGCGTCGTTCGCGCGCTGATCTGAAAGATCCGCGTCGCCCGATTGGCTCGTTCATGTTCATGGGGCCAACCGGCGTCGGCAAGACCGAGCTCGCCAAGCAACTCGCGGCGCAAATGTTCGGCAACCAGGACGCTCTGATCCAGATCGACATGAGCGAGTACATGGAGAAATTCGCGGTGTCACGTCTGGTGGGTTCGCCTCCCGGATACGTGGGCTACGAAGAAGGCGGCCAATTGACGGAAGCGGTTCGCCGGCGGCCATACTCGGTGATCCTTTTCGATGAAATCGAAAAGGCGCATCCCGACGCGCTTCAACTCCTGCTCCAAATCATGGAAGACGGACGCCTGACCGATTCGCTCGGTCGCACGGTGGATTTCCGCAATACGATCATCATCATGACGACCAACGTCGGTGCGCAGCTGATTCAGCGGCAAACCACGATGGGGTTCGCGGCGAGCAGCGCCTCGGATTTCCATGACATGGAAAAATTGAAGGAAAAGGTCCTCGAGGAAGCCAAGCGCATCTTCAAGCCCGAGTTCCTTAACCGCATTAACGATCTAGTGGTTTTCCGTCCGCTCGATCGGAACGATCTCTTGAAGATTGTTGAGATCGAGGCGACCAAGGTCACCAAGCGTCTGGCCGCCCGGAATATCCTCTTGGAGTTTTCCCCCGAGTCCAAGAGCCTGCTCATCGAAAAAGGTTATGACGAAAAATATGGCGCGCGTCCGCTGCGCCGTGCGGTGGAACACTATTTGGAGGATCCCTTGGCGGAGGCCTTGCTTCGCGGCGAGGTCAAGGAAGGTGAGCCGATCATGGTGGTGCGCAATGGCGATAAGCTCGAGTTTAAGACCCAGTCGCCGACTACCGAGAGTGGCGTCGCACCTTGACGCTTAACTGAACTTCACGCCGCCGGTGCCCCAGGTGCCGGCGGCTTTTTTTTACCAGATTGGTTCTAGTCGACCAGATGTCGGAAAAATTAAACAAAATCGAATTCCGATGAACCTTTTCGCTCTTGTCGGCGTCTAAACCCCACTTCACTCCTCTTATCATCTATGCTCGACGTCCTGAAAGGCGCTGGCCTGCTCATTTATCCGCTGGCGCTCTGTTCCATCATTGCGGTCTACATTGTATGCGAGCGTCTCTACGCTCTGCGAAACGCGGCCATTCTGCCCAACGACTTGGTCGATGCGGTGGTGGAAGGCCGCGCGACTACTGGAGGACGCCATTCGGTTTTGGCCCGCATCATCGATTTCTCCCATGCGAACGCAACTGATCCAGAATCGATCAAGGCGTTCGCCCGTTTGCAGATCAATCGGATGGAGCGGGGTGTCCCGTATTTGGACGTCATTTACACCTTGGCTCCACTCATTGGCTTGAGCGGCACGGTGACCGGTTTGCTCAAGGTGTTTTCTCAGATTTCACCGGACACCGGGTTACCCGATCCAGTTGCATTTACGCAAGGTGTGGCGCTGGCCCTGTCTGCCACGGTCATCGGTCTTGTCGTCGCAATGTGTGCGCTGGTGCCCGCTGGTTACCTGCAACGTAAGATCGAGAATTATGCAGTTAAGATCGATCTGCTCCTTGAACGAATCCTGGCCCGCGCGTCGAAAAATCAATGAGTGGGCTTTATCAAAAGAAGCGAAAACGGCCCGAGTTAAATCTCGTCCCGTTGATCGACGTGCTGGTGATGTTAGTTTTTTTCGCCTTCGTCACGATGCAGTTCAAGCAGGCCACCACCATGAATCTCACGTTGCCGAAGGTGGAGACGGCCGGCAAAAGCGAACTGAAGCAATCCATCACCATCAGCCTTTCCAAGGAAGGCGCAGTCGATTTGGACGGCCAGCACGCGACCATGGATAAATTGCAGGAGCTGATTCAGAAAATGAATTTGCCTAAGGATACTCCCGTGGTGATCCGGTCCGATGAAAACACGCCGCTTCGTTTCGTGACGGAGGCGATGGATGCCTGCCGCAAACACGGCTTGAACAAAATTCATTTGCAGGCGCGTTAATGATTAGCGCGAACGATTGTTGGGCGATAACGTGGTGTTTCTCCACAGCCAATTCGTATTTTCCGTGTCGCTCCGATCAGATTAGTTTCCACTAATTTCTTACATGAAAATCCTGATTACCGGAGTGACCCGTGGGCTGGGACGGGCGCTGGCGGAATGGTATATCGCAAACGGACACACCGTCATCGGTTGCGGCCGGAGCGCGGAAATCCTAAATCTCCGTTTTTCCCACGGAGCGCCACATGACTTTACGGCGCTCGACGTCAGCGAGGAAAATCGGGTGGCACTGTGGTCGGAGAAAGTGCTCGCGGTCCACGGAGCGCCGGAGCTGTTGATCAACAACGCGGCCTTGATGAATCAGCCCGCACCTTTGTGGAAAGTGCCGTCTGCCGAATTTAACAAACTCATCGACGTAAACATCAAGGGCGTGACCAACGTCCTGCGGCATTTTGTGCCGGCAATGATCGCTGTTAAAAAAGGCGTCATCGTAAATTTCAGTTCGGGGTGGGGGCGCAGTACGTCGGCGGAAGTCGCTCCGTATTGCGCAAGCAAGTTTGCGATCGAAGGCCTGACCAAAGCACTCGCGCAAGAATTACCCGAGGAGATGGCCGCAATTCCGCTCAATCCCGGCGTGATCGATACCGACATGCTGCGGCAGGCGTGGAATGACGGAGCAGCCAGTTACCCCAACGCCGAAGAATGGGCCAAGTTCGCCGCGCCTTTCATTCTAAGCCTTGGAGCGAAGGATAACGGAAAATCCATGAGCATTGGGGCGTTTGAAGACTAGGGCGTGTCTGGGGAATAACTTGCGTCGCTTGCTGTAGGGCCGGTGCTTGCGCCGGCCTCGCGCGCGAAAAACGGCACGTCGCAAGCGACGGCCCTACGCGTCCGATCAGAGTTGATTGGCGATAGTTTATTTACCAGACACAGCCTAACTGATCGGGCGTTACGGCGTGAGGGCTTCGATTCTCAGAACTCTCTCGAAACCCAATTAGAGAGCAGCGCCTTATCGTAGCGTATGGGTTCATTTTGTCCGATGAGGGGCGCGCCTGTCTGCAAATAACCCAAGTCGATGAGATGCCGGTCGCCCTCTTTGATCACGGCACCGTTCGAATCGAGCAACTGGAAGTGCAGATTCATTCTGGGCGGATAAATATCCTCCAGCATACGAATATCGTTGATGCTTCCGGGTAAAATATCCCCCGCCAGATCGATCTCCGTGAACGTGACGGAAAGTTTTTGGCCCGCGGTCATGCGGCGCGCGGTTTCGTCCTTCAGGTATTTCGCGAGTTCATCGAGGTAAAACTGGCTCGTCGAGCCATTCATGGTTTCGCGTACGTCGGTGTATTTGTCGGAATCCTTGAAGTTCACGGTCACATCAGTGGGGCTGGCCGGATTGGGGTTTTGGGGCGTGATCTGGCAACCCCCAGCGAACAAGGCTGCCGCGATCAGAAGGAAATGGTAGGGTTTCATGACAAACCAAGCATAGCTAGCTTCACGTCTTTTTCCACTGCGTTTCGTTCCCGGAAGCATGACCTTGAATCGGGATCTTTAAGAATTGGAATCCAAGCGAAAGGCTTCAATGCGATGCCGTACTCAATTTTTTAGCTGGTAATACGGCAGACTGTAAACCCCGTCGTTCTTGGGCGACTCGACTTTTTTCACCGCCGGACGATGGCGCGGCAAAATGAAGACCGGAGCTTCCGATTGCCCTGCCTTGTGTTGCCAAACGTCAACTGAAACCGCCGGGGTCTTGCTGGTTTTTGGTGTCGTCCATCCGATTAGCGGACCGCCAAAAAACAGAGCTTCGGCATGATTGTCGAAAATCCAGAGTTCAAATCCGTTCGCCACCGTCCGGATCAGAGGTGTGCCCAAGGCTTCGGTCGCTTGCTCCGGGCTCATGCCAATTTTTAGTTTCGACCAATCTTCCGCCGCGACCAGTGAACCGGCCGATAGCAGCAACCAAAGAGGAAGAATAATGCGCCTCACCATACTTCTTCCGATATCGGCCGCTTTATCTAAAAAATGAGTTCGAAGGTTGGCGGCTGGCAACCTTTACCGGGATTTAACCGGGTGGTTGGCGAGGGTCACCCCGCGCCCCCATCTCAGGATGGCTCCTCAGAGGACGCGGACGACTGGATTGGACTAAACAGGTCAAAAGAAGCTCCAAATCTGTATTGGGACGGCAACCCTTCGGCAGAGAGGTACTGCATCCCCCCCAGTGGAGGCCTGATGGCCACGCTGTGTTTTCATCCTGATCGTCGCAGCGGACCAGCGTCTTCTCGGACTGTACGTAACCATCCGCCAACAATCCTTGGATATGTCCGCCGGTGGATCTGCGGTAGCCACTGTGTGGTCAACGCGCCCGACCGCCCGTCGTCCAACGTGTGCTCTTTTGGCGAATCGACCGATTAATAATAAACCGCGATGGCGGGTTGGTCTCGTCGAGCTTGTGCTCCTGCGCAGTATACGCGGCGCGGATGCGGGCGATGTTCTCCAAGTCTGCCTTCACCAGCTGTCGCGCGAAGAGTCGGTAGCGATCAGGTTGCCGTCGACGTGCACCTTGGTTCCATCGTAAGCGTACAACTTGGACGTGACGACAGCGGGCGAGGAATCGGGTAGAGT
>JBEPTW010000042.1:0-25071 GCA_041691855.1 Verrucomicrobiota bacterium
CGCCGGGTTCTGCGGCGCTGCCGGGAAATTGCGCGGGCGCGAGCTGCATCATGCCGGTGGTGTCCGCGACTTCGACCCGGACGGCGCCGCTGTTGGCAATGCGCAGAAATCCGGAATGACGCACAACGCCCTCGGGCAGCACGCGCAACGGCTCGGCCCGCACCGGAAATCCGCCGAGCTCCGTCTGACTCCGGACGATCAGCGATCCGTCGGTTTCGATCGGCCGGCTGAACCGCACTTCGAGCACGCGACCGGACTTGTCGGCGTTGGGAACAACTTTCCACCCGACGACATTTGCGCCGTCCACGCCGATAATTTCTCCGGGTCCGTCGAGCCGGCAGCGGACGCTCAGGAGTTTGCCTTGGAGAATGCGAAATTCGATTTGCGACGACTGGCGCAGCAAGCCCGCGCCGAGACGCACCTCGGTGCGCTCGGAACTCGTGAAAAATAAAGTACCCTCGGATTTCTCGCGCGACTTTTTCCACGCCAACGCCGCCGCCCCGTCGGCCGGTAGAAATCCCTGCCATCCTCTCGCTGTCGATGTCGGCAGGATTGGCGAGTCGGGATTGAAACTCACGTCCGCAGCCAGTCCTTCCAGTTGGATCGGGACCACTGCTCCGGCCGGCATGGAAAAATCCAACGTGCGCCAGTCGCCGTTTTCGCGGATGGCGGCGACGAATGGAAGGTCGATGGGAAAAGTGCCTTCGCGATCACCGATGAGATCGTAGGCAAATCCGCCGTCTTTGAATTCCTCCAACTCAATATGCCAGCCGTCCTCGGCGGTTTTTTCGCTCAACGCCGCGTTGCCCTGCAGGAACCGCACCTGCGCCCCGGCTTTCCCGATGTGTAGCTGGCCGCGTAGATGGAAATTCACGCTGCCCGAATTGCCGGCGAGTTGACCGACGAGTTGCGCGCTGAGCAGTTCCGCATCGGCGAGCGCTGCGCCACGCGGGAAAATATTTAGCTCGAGGCGCGCGTCGCCGTTGGAGACAAATTGCCAGTGGTCGTTGGACGAATTGGTTTCGGTGTCGCCGAACGGGACGAGTCCCGTGGCGTTGACCATGCGCAACGCGATGCCGGCATCCGTGCGTAGGACGAGCTTGGCCGCAAATCCAACCGCGTCTCCCGGCGTTAGCAACAGCACCGAGGTCTCTCCGGGAATCGACGGTTTTTTCAATCGCATCCGCACGATGAGATCCAAGTCCTGCGCATTGAACGCAGTGGCGACCGCGGGCAATGGCCGGAGGTCAAGGACACGTTTCGGCGCAGCGGAACCGGGTTGGAGATTGGCGACTTGTCGAACCGACCAATCGAGTAATCCCGAGCCGGATACGTCAATGATGTCGCCGTCGCCGGAAAGGCCGAGCGTCAGTACTTCTGCTTTGCCCTGTAGTCGGTGGATTTTGACCCGCGCTTCGCCGGTAATTTGATCCACGCCGATGCGGGTGCTTTGCTCGATTGCCACCGAAAAGAAAAGCGGCAGCGGTGGCGGGAACCCCTTGGCATCGATGACGAGGTGTCCGCTGTCGGGCAAAAGCGTGGTGGTGACACTGGCGGCGTCAGGCGAGGGTTTGGGTGCTGCGGCGAGTTGGAGCGCGCCAGCCGCAAGAACCAAAAAAGAAATGACGCGGCGGAGGAGGGAAGGGCTGATTAATATTTTTGGATGCATGGCGGAGTCCTAGGTTCTTTTGCGGTTAACGTTTTTAGAATTTAAAGGAACGAGTGGAGATCGGAATTATTTTTGGGCGCGCCGAGCGCATGCGGCTCGGCGCGAATGAACTTTAGTGAGCGTTACTCTCCGGTTCGTTGACGGAGTTGTGCGAACATTGTGACGAGTTCCTGAACTCGCGGTTCGTTGGCGTAATGATTGCGGAGAGTGTTAATGATCGGTGCGAGGTCGCTGAGTTTGATCCCGTCGGCGGCCGGACCACCGCGCAGTTTCTCTGCGAGCAGTGCGGAGACGCCTGCGAGTTGCATGCTCGGGGTGGCGCGGTCGAAGGCCGGAGCTTGCGGATCGTAGGAAAGCGCCCACGAACGCTCGACCATGTTGCCCGAGGCCGCATCGCGGAAGCGCACGAAGACTTCACCGAGATCGCCTTCGCCCTGCGGCAGGGGTTCCACTTGATAGACGGCGACGGCGGCTTCCTCGGCGGCGAGTTCAGCGGCGTCGACCTTATCGTTGCGGAAATCCTCTTCGCGCAGGCGATGGTGCTCAAACCCGATCAGCCGGTAATGACCGACACGCGCGGGATTGAAACGCACTTGGAGTTTAACGTTCTCGGCGGCCGGACGGAATGCGCCGGCGAGTTGGTGGGCGAAACCCGCGTCAGCGGCTTCGGGTGAATTCAGCACGTAGTAACGTCCGTCGCCTTTGCGCGTGAGATTTTCCAACATGGAATCGTCGAGGCCGTCGAAACCCACGCCGCACGCGTCGAACGCGATGCCTTGTTGGCGTAGCTTTTCGATGGTCGCGGCAAGCTGCGCGGGATCGGCGTTGCCGAGATTGGCGGCACCGTCGGTGAGCAACACGATGCGGTTTTGCGCGGCGGGTTCGAACTGACGGCGGGCGAGTTCACCGCCGAGTTTCAAAGCTTCTTCAAGGTTCGTGCCGCCCTCAGGTGGAACGTGGGCGATGAGATCAAGGATCTGTTTGGATTGATCGCCGGCGACGGATTCAGCGAGGAGGCTCGGCTGGCGCGAGAAACCGATGAGGGTGATGCGGTCATTCGCTCCGAGCAGCGACACGAGCGTGGCCATGGCGCGGTGCACGATGGCGGTGCGATCCTCGCGCTCCATCGAACCCGACGTATCGAGGAGAATTGTGAGATGCAGCGGCTGGCTCGTGTCCCGACCGGACGCCGCGACCTTGACGGCAATGCGGACAAGATTGCGCTGTTGGAGGAAAGGATGGGCGGCCTGCTCGATGCGGCAGGAAACCTTTTCCGCGAGCGACGGTGTGGGATCGCCATAATTGAACGCGTTATAGAACTCCTCAGGACGAATCCGAGCTGGGTCGATCGATTCATTGGCCGCGAGCGCCGCCTGCGCGAGACGGAACGAAACATCGCTGACGTGGAGGGAAAAAGTGGAGACTGGTTCTTTCGCGGTGTCTGTTTCGACGGGTGCGGCGGTGGGAACTGGCGCTCGCGGTGATGGAGCGAGCGGCAGGTCGTCATCGCGCTGGGTTTTCTTGTTCTCTTTTTTTAGCGATGCGTCGGTTTGCGCCGGTGAATTCAACAAGGCGTCTACCTCAACGCTGGGTTTACTGATCGCGGCTGCTGAAGAATCGGCATATTGCAGGCGCCCTTGAGAATCCGTCACACTGACATCATCCAGCGATTGTTTCGTAAGAACATTAATGGAAGAGGCGGCGTCCTTGAACTCAGTGCGGACACGCGTGCCGGCCAAGGTGTAATTCCTGGGTGGAGTGCTAGCGTCCTGCCGTGCGACTTTCAGCGATGATGAGGATCCTGCGGCGTCTGGTCCGTGATCAAAAGAATTGTTCGACTCAACCGCTCCGCCTCTTGCGAGGAGCCGTTTTGCACTGTCGGCAAACGGTGCTTTGCTACGCGCCGTCGGCGACGAAGGAGCTTCGTCGTAGGACATTACCATTGGCGAAGAGAGTGGAACCGAAGCGACCAGCGGCGCGCTCGCTTGGCCTGATGCATTTTTGGAATCCGCTTCTCTCTCGCTCAGTTTGTCGGCTTCTATTTTTGAGGTTTCCTCCAAGCGTTCAATCTGTGCCTTGGCGGAGCGTCTATTGTCCGCCAGATATTTTTTTTGCCCCTTCTGATCCGCCACGAATCGATCTTCACTGTCGCTCGGTTTGGCGTCTCCTCTTTCGAACATAGCCGTTGAGGACACGCGGTTCTCGTGCTGGCGATAGAGTGGAATCGACAAGAACGTGAAAAACCCCACCGCCATACAGGCAGCGATGGCGAGGAGCCATTGACGATCTTTGCGCTGGGATTTTTTCGTGGCCGTGAAATCCGGCACGACGACTTTTGCGTCTGCGGGTTGAGGGGCGTTGGCTTCCGGTGCTCCGAGCATTTGCAGCAGTTCGGCGCGGCGTTCGGCGGAAAGGCGCAGCGGCTCCTTGTCGGGGCGAACGGCTTCGCCGGTGAGGCCGTGAGCGGTTTCGATGCGGCGTTTGAAAATGTCCAGCTCGGGCTTTTCGCCGATGAGCCGGGTGAGTTCCGCGATTTCGAAGGCGGAAGCTTCGCCGGCCACCCACGCGACGATCCGGGCTTCGAGCGCGGGGTCGAGATGGGGTGGCTGGTCGGGAGTGTGGTCGTCGTGATTCATTGGGTTTCCTTAGCCGCGGCTGCCCTCGATGCCTGCGTGACGCAGTGCGTCCGCGAGGCCTTTCAATACGTGGTGCAGCCGGTAGCCGACATTGCTGACGCTGAGCCCGGTGCGCTGGCTGATTTCCTGGTACTTCAGGTCGTCGTTATATTTGAGTCGGATGAGCGTTCGGTCCTCGTCCGACATTTCCGCGAGGAGCAGGCGCATCGTGCCGATGGCCTCGTTCCGGCCGAGGACGTCGGCGGGCGGAATTTCCTCTGCCGCCGCAGTGTCCTCTTTCAATTCCGATTCCGGTTTCTGGTCGCGCAGGTGATTGAGCGCGAGATTGCGAACGCTGCGATAAAGCCACGCCCGTGGGTGCTCCACTTCGGTCCAGACCTGATGCAACCGGAGAAAGGTTTCCTGTACGAGTTCCTCCGCCACGGTCGGGCGTCGGACGAGTCCGATTGCGTACCGCAGCAAGCCGCTTTCCTCTGCTTCAAAGACAGCGACGATGGTCTCAGGTTTGGCGGTCATCGCTGCTGTCGACGGTCCACCCGTGACGCCAGAAGGCGGCAGCGAAGAAGAACGTTCGAAAACCGAGGGTTCCATGGAGGGTGTGAAATGGAGTCGAGAATGGCTCCAACGAAGAAGACACGCTCGTCGCAGACTCCTTAGAAAATAATTCCGATTTTGGCCTGCGTCGGGTCGGGTGGGTCTCGCGACGTTTCGCAAAAGCCTGCGGGTTAGGCCTGTCTGAAATCACGACTGGAGTGGGGCAAGCCATCGGATTTTTTTAAGGTACGCGAATGATGGAGCGCCCAGCAAGGGCGAATGCCGGAATTAAACGCGGAGGTCGCAGAGGACGCGGAGCCAGACGGGTGGTCGCTACCGCCAATTGATGAATGCGTTCGAGGGTAGGGCGCTTTGTCCCCAATAGCGACGTCAGGATTCTCAATCTCAGTTGCAGCGCGCGAGCCGACCCGGAAACGGCGGGTTGTGGAAAATCCGCCCTACCTCAATTTCATCACTCAGTCGGTTGACTCATTTCTACTCCGCGTCCGCGATCTCCGCGTTAAATTCCTAAATTGGAATGTCCGCCGGCGCAATGTGCGGTGAACTTCCCATTGCCTGTGGCGGAAATTGCGGCGTTAGTCGTTGGCATCATGTCCACCGATCCGGGCTGGAGTACGCCGAAAAAACTCACACAGGAACGTTTCGTGAATCTTTTCTCCACCGAAATAGCCCGGGCCAATGGACGGACGTCTTCGTGGGTATTTGCGTCGCGGAAGGAGGCACCGGGCGCATCGGCAATCCAAGCGGACGCGGTTACGGTGGTCGCCGTGATGCAAGAAGCAGGCGAGGCACGTCTCGTGATGACGCGTGAGTTTCGCGCTCCGTTGCGCGCGTACGAGCTTTCGCTGCCGTCGGGCTTGATCGATCCCGGTGAGTCGCCACTGGAAACGGCGGTGAGGGAATTCAATGAGGAAACCGGGCTGACCCTCGGTCGTGTGGCCCATGTTTCCCCTCCGACGGCGTCGTCGGCTGGCTTGAGCGATGAAACTGTCACGTTCGTTTTTGCTGAAGCATCTGGTTCAATCAGCCGCGCGCACCAGACGGAGCACGAAGACATTGAAGCGCGGCTCGTGTCCGTGGCGGACATCCGGAAGCTGCTTGGCTCAACTCACGGCGATATTATCTCCAGCCGCTTGTATCCGCTATTGCTCGGCTACGTGACCGCCGGCGCAATCACGCTACCGTTGTTTCCGGAATGAGTAGAGTTGCGGAACGAGAATGCGATCCGGACGAGAGCTGCAGCGACCTCGCTGCAGGTCTCAGGAATTTCCACGATTCTTTGACTGTTATGTCAACTTTCGTCGGGTAAGAAAATGACCGGAGATACGTCAACGCGACAAACTGCTGGATTGAACCCAGCGATTTATCCCGTTCGATTTTGCAAATAACGCCAAAAGCAAAACATCATCTCAAGGGCAAATGAAGGGGGCAAATGAAGGGGTCAAATTTTGTGGTTTGTGTTTGCCGGGACGGAACCACAGGCCTTGGTGGCTTGCGGCAGTAGTGGCTAGTCCGTGCCGTGACCCTTGATGGGCTTAATCTCGATCGTGCTGACGAGGCGGAAAATAGGATCAGGATTAGTTCTTTGCGGTTGTGCAGACTTGGCGGGATTTTTTCTGGCGGCCTGGGCGAAGCAAACAACCAAGCCTTGCATCTTTTTTCAGCTTTCGACCCAGCGCCGCAAACACAAACCACAAAAATTGACCCCTTATTTCTGGCTCGAGCGGACTGTCGATGGCGGCGTTTGCGCGGCGGGAGGGTCTGGCGTACTCGACGTTTGCCGGCTGGGTGTTGAAGAGCGCCTAGCGCGCGCCATCGGAAAGTTCTGTATTTGAATATCCGCCGCCCACGTCGGAATGGACGCCGGGAAACCAGATCTCTTTGGCGTCGCGGTGTTCGTCAACATTTCCCCAACGAGTGACGGTGAAGCTCGCCCGGATCTCATCCATCGCCATCGCATGGCGGGCAGTGAGGACGTGTTCGCCGAGTGTCGTGTCGTGGAAGCGCCATTTATCCTTGTCGTCGAAAAGATTCAGGATCTCGAGATCATCAGGTACACCCAGCGCGCCCACGGTGTCCCATACGCCGAGAAAACGGATTGGCGTGGCATCGGGCGAATCGAAGAACGCCCAGTCGGGTTTCGCCCATTCAGCTGTCGGCGGTCTGTTTTCCTGGCGGTAAGCGTCGTAGGCAATGCCGACTCGGCTCCAGGCTTCCTTGGAAGCCAATCCCCGCAGATCCAATAATCCCCGGCCAATCAGTCCGCCGAGACTGCGGGCGGTGAAAGCACCGCGACTGAACCCGTAAATGAAAATATCATCGCCCGGCACATAGTTGGTGCCGAGCCAGTGGTAAGCACTGCGAAGGTGATTATCGATGCCAACGCCAAACGCACCGCCGACGATGGAGTCGACGAGGCCGCCATCCGCGCCCACCCCGGGATGATAGTAGGTTCGTTGCTCGATCCCGTTTTCATCGCGAGCGGCAATGGCGTGGTAAAGTTTGACCACATTAGTCGGTGCCGGAATTCCATTTTCTTCCTGCACAGGCGTATTCCACGTGCCGTCGTTGCAGGGGATAAGTCGTTTCATGAAGGGGCGGGTAAAGGGTCGCGGTTGAAAGGGAGGGTAGGTTAAAAACTTTTCGTCGGGGCAAATCAATCCCCTGCTTTTCAACGCAGAGCAAACTTATCAGCGGAACTTGGCGGTCTTTGTGTTCGAGTATTACAACGTTAAGTTTCAGGAATCTCTTCAGTCTCGCGCCTTGAGGCCGCCCCGCCTACGACAAGCCTAACGAAGTTATACGAGAGTTTATATGCATTGATAAGCCTAGAAACCGGAGTTGGACACAGAGTACACCGAGGTAAGCACAGAGTACACCGAGGTAAACACGGCGCTCACAGAGAAATGCCGCAGGAACTTGCCGAAATGAACCATCACCCTGGAGGTGAACTCAAATTCGCTGATCAACTCACAATAAGTGTTTCTCCCTGCTCTCCTTCCGATCTCTGTGAGCTCTGTGACGAGATCGAACTGCCGAATTTAGGATAAGTGATCTTTGGCAGAAGACATGAATGGGACGAACCGGCAGGATAGATTTTTCCTGTATTTACCCGAGTCGTCCTGTTTATTCTGATCGGCAATCTTGCCGACATTGCTTTTGTCTGTATTAACTTCACAAATCTCAAGTGTCGCTGGACCGGGTTTACGTTACCCCTATCTAACCCTTCTCCCATACCCCGGACCTCCATGATTACTCCAGCTTCACGATTGCGCGCGGGCGGCGAGCTGTCGCACGCTTTTTTTGCTGAAACTTTTAGCCGTCAAATCAAGGCACTGGAAAGCAACGCCCTTCGCTACCATATTCCGCGTTTGCACCATCTCTATGAGCTGCACGCGGAGATGCCCTACCACTTCAAGCCGGAACTCTTTGTCCAGATCGGCGGAATGACGGAATTCAGTTTCCCCGACCAGCGCTTCACCCTCTATCCCGGAGAAGTCTGCATCGTGCCGAAGGGCATGCCCCACGGCGAAATCGCCCGCAATGGCGACGAGCCATTTGAAAACGTGGTGGTCAGCTATTACAACGACACGATCGACATTCATATCGCACATGATCGAGGCCAGGGTCAGCCGGGGTCGGACCACGTGAATTTATTTACCTCGGAACTCTTTAACGATATGATCGCGTATCTTGATCGCATCTGCGAGTTCCACCACAACAACCCCCGGGCGAACACGGTCGCCATCAAGGGACTGCTGCTGGCGGAATTTTCGCTGTTGCTCGCCATCGTCGAGGCTCCCGACGCACATCTGCCGACCGCCACCGATACGATCTCGCTCTGCAAATGGCTCATTCAGCACAATCTTCAGGATGAAAACCTTGGCCTGGAATCACTGGCCCGCGAACTGGCCTGCTCGCCGAACTATCTCTCGAAGCTTTTTCACCGCCGTGTCGGCGAGCGGATTGTGGAGCGCATCAACCGCCTGCGCATTCAGAGTGCCATCGACGCACTCTGCCGCACACGCCTGAGCATTAAGGCCATTGCCGCCGGTTGCGGCTACACGGACGCCAATTATTTCTGTCGCGTGTTCCGGCAGGCGACGGGGCGCTCGGCCCAGCAGTATCGCGGGGATGTGCAGCGCATCGCTTGCACCCTCAACACCCCGCCTACGACGCCGCGCCCTCGGCTGTCGGCACCCGTGGTCGAATTCACCGGCTCGGCCATGCCGGCGGTCGCGCCGACCAGTTTGGTGCTTTAGTTTGGGTGTTTCCTTCATTGGATCGGATCTCGTTACGGGGAAAATGCGGCGTTCCCGGCGGGCCCTCGGTAGAAGATCACTGCATCGCGGCGGGCCAAGGCGCGCCTTTCCTGGCGACGCGGGTAAAAGGTCCAGGTTTTAAAATACGGCGCTCGGGCAGAATGAAATTATCCTATCCTGGACTGTTTTTTCAGGTTTAAAATATCCTGTTCATTCCCGGTTTCTCCAGATCAATAGAGTCGTCGGTCGCCGCAAATCACATTCAGTGGGCGGACGTTAGCAGGGGCGCGCGGAATCTTTTGTGCAAACGCACTGCCGCGCCACGCCTCTCATTCAACTCCACCACCCTCGTCAAACCATGCAAGCAACCGTCCGATCCTGTTTCCCACTCCCGTCCCGTCGGGCCTTGTGGTGCCTTCTCGCTGCGCTTGGTGCCGCTGCCGGCCACCAGCCGCTCCTCGCCCAAGCCGCTGAACCCGCCGCAGCCCAGCCCGCCGCCAGCGAAAAAATAATTACCTTCAATCCATTGGTCGTCACCGGACTCACCGGCCCGCGCCGCGAACTTGAGGCTCCGCTCGCCATCACGGTGGTCAGTGCCGACAACATCTCGCTTCAGGCCCCCCGCAGCGTCGCCGAGCTGATCAAGTCGGTGCCCGGTCTCTATGCCGAATCCTCCGGCGGTGAAGCCCATAATAATATCTTCCCTCGCGGCGTGTTCTCGAGCGGCGGTTATCGCTACACCGCACTGCTGGAAGACGGCCTGCCCGTCATTGCCGAGTCCGAGTTGCAATTCACCTCGGCCGATGATTTCACCCGGGTCAGCACTTTCATCGACCGCGTGGAAGCCCTTCGCGGCGGCACCTCGGGCCTGTTCACCACGAGCGCGGCCATCAACACCGTGAACTTCATCAGCCGGGAAGGTTCCTCCCGCTTCCAGGGCGAGGCCAAATTTGAAGTCGGTGACTACGGACTCTTTCGCAACGATCTGTGGATTTCCGGCCCGCTCGGAGAGAAAACCACCTACGCCGTCGGCGGATTTTATCGGGTTTCCAGCGGACTGCGTGATCCCGGCTACACCGCCGACAACGGCGGCCAGCTCGCCGGTAACGTGAAACACCGGTTCGCCAACGGGCGCGGCTATTTTTCGGTATCCTTCAAGCTCCTCGATGATCGCACCGCCCTGATGCTACCGATTCCCCTCACCGGCACTTTGGAAAATCCCCGCAGCATTCCCGGCGGCCCGAGCATTCGGAACGGGTCCGCGACCTCGAACGACATCCGGATCACCCGCCTGCCCGCCAACGCGGTCGGTCTGCACGACATTGATCTGGCCGACGGTATCCAATCCGAGGTTACCTATGTCGGAACGGAAATGGAAATCCAGCTGACCGACAGCCTCAAATTTCAAAACCGGAACCGGGTGACGCACATTGACAAATCATGGAACGCCAACCCGCTCGGCACCGCCGCGTCGCTCCAAAGCATCGCCAACGGCCTCGCCACGAGTGGAAATACCCTGGCTGGCCAATACGCCGCCGCGCTCGGGACTGACGGCAACTACGCCTTCCGCCTGACAGAAGCATCGACCGGCAAGGTCGTCGCCGCCAACGCCGCTGCTTCGGCTGCGGTCAACGGCAACGGCCTCGGCATTATCGACCAGATCTGGAGCACCTCCTCGGTTTTCAAAAATTTCCAGGACGACTTCCGCTTCATCCAGACCCTCAACGACGGCAAGACGACGCTCGCCGCCGGCGGCTACTTCTCGATTCTCAAGAACAAGATATTTTGGGAAGGCGCGAATGCGCTCATCGACGTCAGCCCGTCCTATAAGCGGCTCGACCTCACCTTCGTCAATGCCGCCACCGGGGCCGATGTCGGCCAGTACACCGTCAACGGTTTGACGAACATTGGTTCATTCAACTTCCGCGACACCGACACCGAGGAGAAGGATACCTCGGTTTATTTCAACCTCGAGCACAAGGTTGGCCAGCTGACGCTCGATGGCGGCGTGCGCTACACCCGGCTCGCCTATGACTGGTCGCAAACGGGCACGGTCAATACCGACCTCAATGCTCCCGGCGGCACCACGCCCGCGCTGCGGAATGTTGCACTCTATAGCGGCACCACCTCCGCCGGCGCGGTGACGAACAGCGGCGCGACGTCCACGCTCGGACTCAACTATCAATTCAATTCGAGTCTCGCGGCGTTCGCCCGTTATTCCTATTCGCCCCGTTTCCATACGGCCGATGAAGCCCTCGGTTTTAATGATCGCGCCACCATGCTCGCCATCGGCAACGCAAATCCCACAGAGACCGTCACCCAGTACGAACTGGGTCTCAAGTTCGCCACCCGTAATGCTGCGCTCAACCTGACTGGGTTTCAGATGGAACAGGCCAACCTCGCGAACAACGACTTCACCATCGATCCGATCACCGGGCTCGCGGTATTCACGACCCGACTGCTGGGTCTCCGGTCCCGTGGCGTCGAAATCGAAGGCCAATGGAGCCCGGTCACAGGCCTCCGGTTCGAATTGCGCGGAGTCGTACAGTCACCCGAGATCCAAAACGGCTCCGTGCAAAACCCGGTCACCGGGCAGGTGCTTTCGTTGGTCGGCAAAACCCCGACCCGTGTGCCTAAGACCTATGGAAGTGTTGGGGTCGTTTATGAGCTGCCGGCCGGCAACTTCGGTATCATCGCCGTTAATGCCACGTACAAATATACCGGCAGCCGTCCCGCCGCGCTCGACAATATCGCGACGATCTCGAGCTTCGGCGAAGTCGCCGCCGGTGTGAGCCTGACGGCCAAGAACGGCCTCACCTACCGCCTGCAGGCGCAGAACCTTTTTGATCAGGAAGGCCTGACCGAGGGCGATCCGCGCACCAGCCAGTCGACCTCCAGTACCGGGGCTTATTTCAACGCCCGTCCCATCTTCCCGCGTTCGATCGTGGCTTCGGTGACCTACGCATTCTGATTCCCATTCCCGCGCCTGCGCCCGGCGGTTTCCGCCCGGCGCAGGCGCGGGGTCTGTTGCCCCCGCTGACCTCGTCCGCCCGTAGGAGTACGGCCATCATCGCCGCCAACCCAACCCGACCCGCTGTGAAAGCTTGGAAAATCAAACTAGCCCTTTCGCTCAATTATTTCGTCTTTGCCATCCTGCTTAACAGCGTGGGCACGGTCATCCTCCAGGTGCAGCGCAATTACGGCGTCTCCGCGGCCTCGGCCGGCATCCTCGAGGCCTGCAAGGATCTGAGTATCGCCGCTACCTCCTTTCTCGTCGCCTCCTTCCTCGCCCGCTTCGGCTACAAGCGAGCGATGCTCATCGCGCTCGGCTTCATCACCGCCACCTGCCTGCTGGTGCCCGTATTCCCGGGCTTTACGGTGACCAAGATGCTTTTTGTCGCCACTGGGATCAGCTTCGCCCTCATCAAGGTCTCGGTCTTCGCCACCATCGGCCTTGTAACCACCGGCCCGCGGGAGCACGCCGGGTTCATGAGTTTTCTGGAGTCCATCTTCATGGTTGGGATTTTCTCTGGCTATTTTTTGTTCGGCGCCTTCACCGACGACGGACAAGTCGCTTCCATGGCGTGGCTGCACGTCTACTATCTGCTCGCCGGCCTCGCCGGCTTAGCCTTCCTGCTGCTGCTGGCGACGCCGCTCGATGAATCGACGGTAGAGGCGGACCGCTCGACTTCACTGCGCGAGAATCTCCTTTCGACCCTCCGGCTGGCCGCGACCCCGCTGGTGCTGGTGTTCGGCCTGAGCGTGTTCACCTACGTGCTCATTGAACAAAGTATCATGAGCTGGCTGCCCACCTTTAACAGCCATGTGCTGCAGTTGCCCGCCACCCTCAGCATCCAGATGGCCAGCCTGCTCGCCGCTTCCTGCGCGCTCGGCCGATTTCTCGCCAGTTTTCTCCTGCGGCGACTGGCGTGGTTTGGGGTGTTGGCCGCTTGTCTGGTTGCGGCGGCTGTTCTCGTGCTGGCGGCGCTGCCGCTGGCGCAGCACACCGGGACAGCCGAGATCACGGGCTGGGGTAACGCCCCGCTCGCGGCGTTTGTATTTCCCCTCATCGGACTGTTCATCGCTCCCATCTATCCGGCCATCAATTCCACCATCCTCAGTGCGCTGCCGCTGCGCCAGCACGGACCAATGGCGGGGCTCATCGTCATCGTCTCCGCGCTCGGCGGCACGACGGGGTCGCTCATCACGGGACGGATCTTCGGGGCGTATGGCGGCCAGGTCGCCTTTTATTTTTCGCTTGTGCCGATCGCGGCCCTGCTGATCTGCCTGGCCGGTTTTAACCGCCTCCAAAACCGCGCCCTGGCGGATTCGGGAAAAAACCCGGCATGACCAATTTTCAACGAGAGGGAATACGGGCGCGGTCCCAGCCGCCAGCCCGCGAGTCTGACTACGGCCTGTTGTTCACTGCGGTGCAGCGCAGCGGTCTCTTTGCCGACAGTAAGTGCTTCGTCGATTGCATCCCGCTCCGTCCGTCGGCCGAGATCGTCGCAGATTACCTTGAGGGCCTCCGCGCCGGCCCGGCTGCTGGCGATCTACGGCATTTCGTCGAGGCCAATTTCATCATTCCTCAGATAGGCACCATCAAGGTGCCGTCCGGCGAAAATATCGAAGCCCGCATCGCCACACTCTGGCGGGCGCTTCGCCGAGAACCCGACCAGCCGATACCCGGCTCGTCGCTCATCCCGCTCCCGCACCCCTACATCGTGCCAGGCGGACGGTTCCGTGAGGTCTATTATTGGGATTCGTATTTTACGATGCTCGGCCTGCGCGAGGCCGGGGAAGAAGGCGTCATTGAAAACATGGTGGATAATTTCGCGTGGCTGATCGGCCGCTATGGTTTCATCCCGAACGCCAACCGCACCTACTACCTCAGCCGTTCACAACCACCGTGTTTTGCCCTCATGGTCGATCTGCTCGCCGAGCGCCGGGGCTCGGAGACGTATGCCCACTATCGCGACGCTCTGCAGGCCGAATACGATTTCTGGATGGACCGCGGCTTCGGCGCCGCGCATGTCGTCGTGTTGCCCGACGGAGCAATCCTCAACCGTTATTACGATCACCTCGACACCCCGCGGCCCGAGGCTTTTGTCGAGGATGAACAGCTCGTTCTCCAGTCCGACCAGCCGCCCGCTACTCTATACCGCAACATCCGCTCGGCGGCGGAAAGCGGCTGGGATTTCAGCAGCCGCTGGTTTGCTGATGGCCGGAATATGCAAACCCTGCAGACGATTGCCCTGCTCCCGGTCGACCTCAACAGTCTCCTCTTCCATCTGGAAAACACGTTGTCCCGCACCCATGCGGCCACCGGCAATCCGGTGCTGGCGGAACTTTACGCCCAAGCCGCAGCCAATCGCGCTCGCGCTATCACGGACTATTGTTGGTCCGATGCACACGGTTTTTTTTGCGATTACCAGTTCGTCGCCGGCCAGCCTAGTGCGCAATTGAGCCTCGCCGGCCTGATGCCGCTCTTCTTTCGCATCGCCACCGCCACCCAGGCCGACGCGGTGGCTAGGAAAGTACGCGAACATTTCCTGCAACCCGGCGGCGTCGTCACCACGCTGCAGCACACCGGCCAACAATGGGACGCGCCCAATGGCTGGGCTCCGTTGCAATGGATCACCATCCGCGGGTTGCAGAACTACGGCCACCATGAACTCGCTGCCGAGATCACGAGACGCTGGGTCAAACTCAACCGTGACGTCTATGCTCGCACCGGCAAACTCATGGAAAAATACAATGTCGTCGATGTGGCTCTCGAGGCCGGCGGCGGCGAATACCCTACGCAGGACGGCTTCGGCTGGACCAATGGTGTGCTGCTCCGGCTCCTCCGATCATGAGCTGTATTGCCCGCTCTGGGGGGGGCACTCGGTCGAACTTTGCTTTCCGACTTCCGCTTCACGAGGTGACATCACCTCCGATTCCATTTGCCGGCAGGGCATTTCGCGCTATCGCAGTTACGTTAAGTCTGTTTAAAGAAATATTTTTCTAATGACGGGCGTTTTGGTAAAGATATGAGGCCGGCTTGTTACCAACGCGTACTTTATTTCCGTCAGTTTTACGCCAACACCGCTTGAATACCCCGACCCGCATTCCTTCCCTCATTGCCTTTGGAGGCTGGTTCCTCGGCGTGGCCACGGCGGTCATGGCCGACTACTGGCTGTTACCTCATCTGCTCACGCGGTTCGGGGGACGGCGGATCGGAGCCGTGCTGATTGGTCTGCTCGCCGGAGTTGCAGTGATGTGGGTGTGGGTGGAGTTCACGCGACGAGTTGCTGTGCGTCTGCGCGCCCGGGCCGAGATTGCGGCGTCGGGCAAACCAGACCGGGCGCGCAAAACGCCAGCTGAACAGATGTCGGTGGCGATGCGGATCATGATTGTCGTGCTGGCGTTGTTGATTGCTGGAGGAATGATTCTGGGTGTTGCTCCCCAGACGATCCAAACCCTGCGGTGAAAAAAACACGTCCACTCAACCCTGAGGCGACCGCCACCGGAACCATCGCCCTCCTGAAGAGGATAGGGCCAACGATGAACAGGGTGGGCACGGCATTAGTGGCCGCCACCGGTGTGATGGTCGTGGTATTGCTGGTCTTCATGTTGGGGATCGAACCCAATCGGCGCGTCGCGGTGATCACACTGCTTGACGGCACGAACAAAAAGATCACCACGGCGGTTTTTCAAAAACGGGTCCTCACCGAGCGCACGCGAGCCATCAACCGGCAGAAAACGGAGGCGGCCAAGGCGAACCTTGATCGCTCGGGCGGTTTTGAGCCGGATTATCGACCGCTGGCGACCTTGGGATTTGCGGCCGGGGTTATTGACCGGTTGACCCGGGAAATTCTGATTCAGGAAGAAGGGTCACGTCGTGGCCTTAGCGTCGGTGATGATGAAGTCGATTTGGCGATTGAGCGTGCCTACGGCTTGGTAGTCTGGCCTGAGGGAACAACGAAGCCGGCCAATTCATCGGCCGCGGCGTGGCTTGAAGCCAGACCGGAGCTGCGGGAGCAGGTGGAAAAGACTCGCGCGGAGGCGGGGGTGCGGCTCGAACGCGATGGCTTGCCCAAGGATTATCGCCGGATTGTTCAGCTTGAACTGCTCGAAGAGAAACTGCGGGAGGCGTTTTTTGCGGGCGTACCGATTGAACAGGACCGCGTGATTTTGAAGTTGATCCGCCTGGAGACGGATGGAGATGCCCGCGCGGCGGTGGCTTTGCTGGAGCAGGGAGGATTGTTCGACGAACTCTATGCACGTGCCACCCACGGCCTGTTGTCCGGGGCCACGGGGACGCAGCGCGATTGGAGTTCCCGGGCTGAGTTGGAGCGGGATTACAATGGCCCGTTTGGCGACAGCGTGATGGCTTTGCACCCTGGTGAAGCCGGGCATGAGTTGATCGCCGCAGCCCATGGCTGGTATCTGGTCAAGCTTGAGCGCAGGGAAATCCGGACCATGCCCGCGGATTGGCGGTGGCAGCGCGGACTCGATGCGATGCAGACTTGGCTGGCGCAACAAAACTCCCGGGTGGTGCAGTATCCCGAATGGATGAACCGGGTTCCGGCGACTCCGCATATTCCGAATCGTGAATATGCCGACGGGCTCCCGCCGCCCGACGGCGGTGCTGGGCCGACGGGAAAAGCGCGAATACCGGGCGCGCAACCTGGAACGGGTCAGGGACCTGCTGGGGGAAAAACACCTTGGGCGGGCCCCAATTCTCCAGCCCGGTTATCGACGGGCCCGCTGATTGGGCATGCGCATCCGGGTACGAGTCCGGCTTCGCGTTTTGAACAATTTAAAAAAGGATCATCGTCCGGCGGCCAGTCAGGCGAGGCCTCGCCATCGTCCGGACGTTAAATAGCGGGTCCGTTTCCGGCTTCGATGAATCTAATGGAAACCACCCAGACGCGGGCCGACATGGCCACTAAGCCGGTGGCTCGCGACCTTGGCGTATTCCAGGAAAGCCTCGCGCCTGACGCGATTTATTCAGCAAGCGGAATTTATAATG
Source organism: Verrucomicrobiota bacterium (assembly GCA_041691855.1). Classification (GTDB taxonomy): domain Bacteria; phylum Verrucomicrobiota; class Verrucomicrobiia; order Opitutales; family Opitutaceae; genus Lacunisphaera. Next base: position 17,140 of record JBEPTW010000042.1, read on the forward strand.
GGGTCAGATATTGCGTGATTTCCCTCGACGCGCTGTCGGGAGCATGGAGTTTTCGGAACGGGCGTCAGCCGAAGGTCCGGTTGTGAACAGGGAAAATCAGCGAAGTTCGATTGGACGCGAAAGAGAAACGGACGCTCCGGCAACCGCGCCATGGCTCGTGGCCGTTCGCGAATGCGGCCTCAGGTTGCGCAGGCCCGGCATGCTCGCTGTGATGGCTGCGGCAACGACAGGGGTGGTTTTTTCTTTTCTGACCGTTCGCTTCCGGGTCACTGGAGCGAGCATGGAACCCACCCTGCGGAACGGCGACTATGGGCTGGCGCTCGCGGCCAAGGGACCGCTGTGGGATCCTGCTCGGGGTGCGATCATCGTCTTTACACGGGCAGGAGACGATGCGGACTACGTGAAGCGGGTGGTGGGCCTGCCAGGTGAAGAGGTGCAGATAAAGGACGGCCTGGTTTGGATCAACGACCGGGAGCTTGCTGAATCGTATGCGCAGGGAAGTACAGTGAGTGATTTCGACCGGTGCAGATTGGGAGTGGATGAATATTTTTTGCTGGGCGATCATCGCATGCGCTCGCGTGACTCACGCAACTTCGGTCCCGTCCGGCGGTCCGCGATCGTGGGGCGGGCCATTTTGGTGGGGTGGCCTTGGTCGAGCCGGCGACTACTGCTGACCACCGAGCAGTAGGAATTTGATAAAAATGAACGGATGTTCCTGCGACGGCCGGTTAGGCCGGAGAGGCACGATTAATTCCTGCTAAAGGCTGTTTTGTCCTGCCTTAAACTGTCGCTATGAGAATTGGATCGAGCTGGTTTGTTACCCGAGCGCGCGTTCCTACCCTCCAAAAGCGGCTTCGCTTAATTACCTCTCGTGATCTGCAACAGCAGCTTTCCCGACGTAGTTTCTCTCTCATTTACCCATAGAATCCCCCACGACATCAGAAGGCTGAAAACAAAAACGGACGCTCCCCCTCATGAAAATTCGCCAACTTTTATTGTTTTTCGGCTGCTCCGGACTGGCGCTCGCCGTGACCCTTTCCGTGATCGATTGGAAACCAGCCCGGGCGGCGGCGCCGGGAGCCGCCGGTGCCGGCGTGGTGAATCCGGCTTTCGGGAGTTACGGTGACTCGATCGACATCCAGGTTCCGGACTACTACGATTTGGAGCCGGATATCAAACTGGTGTATAGTTCGGGCAACGGAAACGATATCGCCGGGGTCGGCTGGGGGCTTAATGTGGACTCGTATATCGAGCGGATTTCCCCCGGCGGCGGCGCCCCGACTTACACGGCGAATGACACCTTCGTGCTCGATGGGAGCGAGCTGTTGGCCAACACGTCGCTGGGCGGCACCCATTGCACGAAGCACCAAAGTTTTCAGCGCATCCAGCAGGACACGGCCAATAACAAATGGTACATCTGGGACAAAGACGGGAAGAAATCGACGTACACGGCTTTGTATCTGGTTAATTCTTCCACGTTTCGTTGGGGTCTATCGACGGTTCAGGACACGAGCGGCAACACCGTCACGTACAACTATTGGACCGATCCCGGTCAGAACTGCTACTTGGACAACATTTCGTACAATGGATATTCGATCAAATTCTGGCGCGAGGTGAGGCCCGATCCGATCAGTTTTGCCAACGGGGTTTCTTGGGGAAGCACGAATTACCGTCTAAAAACGATTGAGGTTAAAGTGGGCGTAAGCCGGGCGCGGGCTTACAAGCTCAGCTATGTCGCCAGCGGGAACTCCCACCGATCGCTCTTAACGAGCGTGCAGGAATTTGGCAACGATGCCGTGATTGATGCCAGTGGAAATGTCACTGGCGGCACCTCTTTGCCTGCGCTGATGATGAACTACAACCCGGGCGGGGTCGGCTATCCGACGAGTACGCAAAAGGACATCGGCGCATGGGACACGAGATATGAGGATCTTGACGGCGATGTGGATGGGGACGGCAAGGACGATCATGTTCGCATCTGGGAAACCGGTGGTAACGCCTGGGTGCAGACCTTGCTTTCCAATGGATCGGGTTACCCGACCACGACTTCGAATACGCTTTTCGGAGGCTGGAACGCCATTTACCGGGACTACCTCGTCGATGTGAATGGTGATGGCCGGGCGGATCTCGTGCGCATTTGGCAAAAAAATGGCAACGAGGCCTGGGCTCAGGTTAACCTTTCGAACGGAACTGGATTCCCCTCGACCACCTCCAACGTCAAAATCGGCGGTTGGAACACGGCTTACGAATATCATTTTGGAGATGTCAATGGGGACGGCAAAGCGGACTTGGTGTGCATCTGGCTGAAAAATGGCAACGAGGCCTGGGCGCAAACGCTGCTTTCCGACGGGAACGGATACCCGACCACGACATCGAATGCACTTTTCGGTGGCTGGAACACCACGTTCAAAGACTCGCTCGTCGATGTGAACGGGGATGGAAAAATCGATCTCGTTCGGATTTGGAGTCAGGCCGGTCGCTCCCGCGCGCAGGTCAATCTCTCCAATGGAACCGGGTTCCCCACGACCAGCTCGAACCTGGATATCGGTGCTTGGGACACGGACAACAAAGACACCTTCGTCGACATAAACGGAGACGGCAAGGCCGACTTGGTCCGCATCTGGAAGAAGAACACTACGGAGGCGTGGGCTCAAGTGAGTCTTTCCAACGGGATCAGCTTTGCAGAATCCTCCAATGTGAAAGTGGGCGGCTGGGGCGCCACGGTCATGGATTTTCTGGCGGACGCCAACGGCGACGGCCGGCCCGATGTGATCCGAATCTGGAACAACGGGGGCACGGCGACGGCCCAGGTAAATTTCTTCGACGGGCTCGGGTATGGAACGGTGTCGTCAAACGCGCAGATCGGTACTTTCGACACCACTTGGAAATATTCCTTTAACGATGTGGATGGTGACGGGCGGGCCGACTTGGTTCGTATCTGGGGCAGCGGTGGCCGGGCCTTGGCCAAGGTTTTCCTTGCCGCGAGCGCTGGTGGACCGACACCGCCGGATTTGCTTACTTCCATCACCAACGGTCTTGGAGGTTCGACGACTATTGCCTATGTGCCGTCAAGCGACTGGCCGAGCCAATATACCTCGCGCGGAGGGAATTTCCCAACGGTCGAACAGGTGGTCGTGAGCGATGGTCGCGGCCATAGCGGCACGACGATCTACAGCTACGCTAATGCTCAATTTTCCCCGGCGGATAAGGCCTTTCTGGGATTCAGATTTCAGGAAGCCGTAGTGGATGATCAGGGAACCTATGTGGAAACCTACAACCGGCAGACGGTTCAATCCACCGGTCAGGCTGATTCGATCTATACCAAGAACAATACCGGCCAGGTTTTTGGTTATACCACTTTTAGTTATGCCGAAGGAGGCAATGGCACCACCGTCCCGTACTCCAGCCAAGTGAGCGCCACCAGCGAGTTTGAGCTTAATCTGGGGACGACCGGCCGGGAAAACCGCTCGACTTTCTCCTATGACAGCTATGGCAACCAGACGCAGATCACCTATCAGGGCGACGTGGCGGTCATCGGTGACGAATTTATCAAGGTCATCGCTTATAACTATAATCCGGCTCTCTATCTCGTGGAGAACGAAAAGTCCGAGCAGAAATATTCCGGCACCACCGTGGTGGCCGCGAATAAAGTGGACGAAAGTATTTACTTCTACGACGGAGCGACCAGCAGCGCGACCCTTCCGACCAAAGGCATTCTCACCCGCACTGACAGTTGGAACAATCAGACCGGAGGCTACGTGTCCGCCAGCGCCATGTTTGACAGTTATGGCAACGAAATCTCCAGCACCGATACCCGGGGCGCCACCTCCACGACCGTATATGACGGCGTTTATCACCAGCACCCGATCCAGAGTACCAATGCCCTGGGGCAGACGACGAGTGGTGCGTGGGATTATGTGAAGGGCGTGGTGCTTTCCACGACCAGCGCCAATGGGGCTACTTCAATCTTTACCTACGATGCATTGGGTCGGAGCACGAGTGTGACGGACCCGGCGGGACAGGTTACGACGACGACGTATCTCGCGATCGGCGATCCGAATAACCAGCGGGTCAAAAAAACAGTGCCGGATGGAAGTGCAGACGGCTTGTGGACGGAAACCTACACCGACGGTCTGGGCCGCAACTACAAGACAGTCCGCGAAGGGGCCAGTGCTGGAGTGAGCTACATCAAGGAAGCTGTGTACAATGACGCCGACCAATATCCCCAACAAGTGTCGTTGTGGTATCAATCCGGCTCCACGCCAAAGTGGGAAAGCTTCCAGTACGACGGAGCCGGGCGCATGATTCGGACCACCCACGCCGACGGCTCTTTCGCAACCGTGGCGTACACCTTGGATTCTGCCGGCAAGCCTTGCACCATCACCACGGACGAGCTTGGCCATCAGCGCACCGTGTGGATCAACACCACGGAGCAGGTTACGCGGGTGATGGAAAAAAATGGCAGTGTTTACTATGATACCTACCGGACGTACGACGCGGAAGGCCACCTCCTTCAGGTCACCGACGCAAACGGCAACCAGACGACCTACAGCTACAATTCGCTCAATCAGAACATATCGACCAACGACATGAATATCGGGATCGTGACCAACACGTACGATGCGGGAGCACTGTTGTTGACGGAAATCGATGCGAAGGGCCAAACCACCACCTTCACCTATGATATTTTGGGACGGGCGAAGACAGCAACCGCCGGTGGCCAGACCACCAGCTACTACTATGACGAGTCCGGATATGGGGCCAGTGTGGGACAGCTTACCCGTGTGGTCTACCCGGCCGGGAGTGAGTCCTACGTCTACAATAATCTCGGCCAGGTCACCACGCTGACCAAGAGCATCGGAGCGGTGACAAAGGCGATGGTCAGTACCTACGATACTATCGGCCGGGCGAAGACAGTCACCTATCCCGACGGGGAAGTAGTGACGTATGGCTATGCAGCCGACGGCAACCTAGCCAGCGTCAGCGGCTATGTGACTGGCATGGTCTATGGACCCAATGGAGAACTCACCCAGCTTACGTACGCCAACGGCACCACGTCGACGTACGCCTATGACGCCAATCGTTTGTGGCTGAATACCGCCAGCGTGCAAAAAGGCGGCACAACACTTTACGCCGGAGCCTATACTTACAACGCGGCGCAGCTGGTCACCAGCATGACTCAGGCGACCCCGACACCCCAGGTCACGACTTACACTTACGATGACCTCAACCGGCTGCTGAGCGTCGGCGGCGCGCAAAACCAGACATTCAGTTACGACGCTGTCGGCAACGTGACCACGAATTCGTTGAAGGGCAGTTACACCTACGGAAATTCCGCCCACAAGCACGCGGTGACGTCGGCTGGAGCGTCCACCTACACCTATGACGCCAACGGCAATATGCTGACGGGAAATGGCAAGACCTTCGGCTGGGACGCCCAAGACCGTCTCGCTTCGGTCACTCAAGGCTCAAGCGTCACCTCTTTCCTGTATGGTGCGGGGCATGACCGCCTGCAAAAAACTCAGGGAGCCAACACCACGCTCTATTTCAACGAAGCGATCGAGCAAACCAACGGCAGTTCGATCCAGTACTATTACGCAGGGTGCATCCTGGTTGCAAAGAAGGACGCTGCTGGCACGAAGACATGGTATCATGCCGATCGGCTTGGCTCGATCCGGTTGATGACTAATGCGGCGGGTGCCGAGGTGAAAGATTACGACTACCGCCCCTTCGGTGAGGTCTTATCTTCTTCCGGTTCGATGAGCAACGAACGTGGTTTCACGGGACAAATCGCTGACGCCGAGACCGGACTCATGTATTTTAATGCTCGATACTATGACGCCAATCTTGGGCGCTTCATCTCAGCCGATACTCAGGTCCAGGCTGAAGACGATCCGCAGGATTTAAATGCCTACAGCTATTGCGGCAACAATCCGGTCAACAACATCGATCCGACCGGGCATGTCCGCGTGTTTGCCGGCATGCAGCGATATCTCAGTTGGTCGAAAACGACGGTGACCAAGACGATCACCATTAAAATACCCTACATTATCGTCTATCCCACCTTCCAGTTTTACTGGAACCACGTCTCGGTCTCGAAGACGATTTCATGGTGGGCCTTTGGCTGGCATCGAAAGACCATCTCGGTGTCGGTCTCCGTTCCAGCGACCCGGGTTATCTGGCATACGAAGGCAGGATATCACACATTTCAGCGCACGATCAGGTTTACCGTTATGGTGCCGCATGTGCATTACCGGACAATTTACCGGACGATCACGAGGCATATAGCACATCGAGTCGGAGCGGACCTCCGGTCCATTGCCAGGTCCGCGTCTCGGGCAGGGCGAGGTGTGGCTACGGCGGCCAAAGCCACCGGGCATTTTGTTGCCAAGCATCGACGGGCCATCGTGACAACTCTGGTGATTGTTGCAGTGGTTGCGGCAGTGGTGGCTACGGGCGGTGGTGCCGGCGTCCTACTCGGAGCAGGCGGTGGTGCTCGGTTGCTGGCGGGGGGCGTGAATGCGGCGGCCGCTGTCGCCTTTGGCATCATGAATGATGAATCTGCAGGAACGATCGCGAGAAACGCCGCAATTCAGGGCGGACTCGGATTTGCCACCGTCGGGGTGGGCCAGTACATCGGAGGGAGCACCAAAGCGGCACAAGCGGTTGGGCTGGGAAGGAAAGCCGGTTTCGCCAGAGACTTCGGCCTAAATATGGGGTTCTCTTTTATTAAAGACACCACCAATAACTACGCCTCCGGGAAAACTTTAAAAGGTTCAGTCGTGGCTGCCGGGAAGGGTGCCGCTTTGGGCGGGGTCTTGACGGGAGGAATCCTCGCGTCCCCGGGCGGTTTCGAAAATAAAATAGCCATCGGTGGGGCTGGGTTTGTTGGTAATGTAGGAGGCCAGTTCCTCCTAGCGGGTGGCTGATGGTGATTTCGGACCTTCTTACCGGAGGAGGTGACGATTTTCTCTGCGCCCGATTTATGGTCGCTCCATTTTGGCCCGTACTGGTGGGGCTGGACTCCACCGGACTGGAGCGACATCGGAGCGAAAGGAGGATGTGTTACCGATTTTTTTCTGGCCGTAAAATTTGCCGAATTGGCCTCGTAAGGATTTTTGGGTTCTGGCCGGACTGGCGTCGTAATTCGTAGCCAAATTGCCGTGCTCCTATCGTAGCTTGTGATGCGATGGAGCGGAAGCGGTCCAAACTGGCTGTGGCTTTACGATGGGAGCGTGGATTTTCCCCGCGTCCGATTTTCGGTCGTAAGCGTTCTGAACGCTGGCGTCGTATGGCTGTGGCCCTGAGCTTGTCGAATAGGTTTTCAGCCACGCTCCCATCGTATTGTGATGAGAGCGGCCCGTTCGACGCACTCAGGGCGGGCCGAATGGTGTCAGGTCTTGGTGAGGGCGCGCATGGTGTCGTGAAACGACCAGCCGAGGATTTGGGTGTGGAAGTCGATGGCGTTGCCGCTGTGGTTGCGTTCGGGCCAGCGCCAGTAGCTTTCCTTGACGATGAGGCCGGGAAAGTCGGTCATCACTGCGATTGCACCGCCGGGCTCCGTGCTTGATTCCGCGGATGTAGCAGAAACACAGGCGACGGAAATTGCGCCTTGGCTTAGCTCGAGAGAAAAGGTGGGCGAGCAGACTCAAACATCCTGACCTCAGCCCGTGCAACGTGGGTGAGAGGGGAAACGAACTGAGCCTGAAACAGCAATCGTCTCGCGAAGGATGGAAAGATGACGAAGGCCATTTTGCCAGGATTCCTTCGCTCCCTTTCCATCCTTCGCGAGACATCTTCAGTCCGGTTTTCTGGGCCCGGAGAAAACATTCCTGATACCACTACCGGAAATTTTAGCCGTCACTCGAATGACTTACGGTACAATCCAGCGAATGGGGGAGCAGGAAACAGCCTGCCCAAATAAACATTTTA
>JBEPTW010000043.1:0-24719 GCA_041691855.1 Verrucomicrobiota bacterium
TCGCGGCGCCATAGTTTTGCCGCAGCGGCATTGTCGCGGATGTGGCCGTTGCTTGAATCGCAGTGTAGCGTGCTTCCAACCCGTTGGGCGATGTTGCCGAGATGCAGCGTGGTTACACTGATGCTCGCTTCGGCGATGGGCGAATTCAACGGCGAGCCGGAACGGATGGCTTCGATGAAGTTTCGCACGTGCAGCCGGTCCAGTCGAATACCGGTGGCACTGGCGGTGTTGGTGCCAGCCGCATCCGCCCGATCGGTTATCTCCCTGACGACGGAATTCTTTTTATCGTAGATCTTGAAACTGTTGCCATCGATCAAGACCGAACCTTCGGTGCCATAAATCATGACGCCGCGATCGAGCCGGTTTTCCTTGAAGCCATTGCAACTGCGACCCTCCCAGGAAATGGCTTTTTTCCCCTCGTATTCCCATCCGACCATCTGCGTGTCTGGCGTTTCCCAATCGTCTTGGAAAGCAAACCGACCGCCGGTCGAAGATACCTTGGACGGGAAACCCACGTTCAGCGCCCAGCGGCAAACGTCCAATTCGTGCGTGCCATTGTTTAGTGCTTCGCCCGTGCCATAGTGCCAGAACCAGTGCCAGTTGTAGTGAATCAGATTGTCGACGTAGGGGCGGCGCGGAGCAGGACCCTGCCATAATTCATAGTCCAGAGTGGACGGTACTGGCGCTGGTTTTCCATGCCCGATGCTGACGCGATTGTTGTCGTACCAACCTCGCGCGTAGTACGCGTTGCCGATCACGCCGGCATGAATGTCTTTAATGATCGCTTGAACATTGGGGAAAGACCGTCGCTGGTTTCCCATCTGCACGAGACGCTGATGACGGGCGATGCCAGCCAGCAGTAATTCACCTTCGTGGGGATTTTGGCTGCACGGTTTTTCAACGTAGACGTGTTTCCCCGCAGCGAGCGCGAGGAGGGCCATCGGCGTGTGCCAATGGTCAGGGGTGGCGATGGTGATCGCGTCCACCTGTTTGTCATCGAGGGCTTTTCTGAAATCCTTGAGCGCTTTGGCGCCGTCGAACTTTGCTTCTTTCGCCGCGGCCATTCCTTTCGCAAGGGCTTTGTCCTCCACGTCACAGACGTAGAGCAGATCGACGCCCGCGATTCCATCGAGCGCCTGAATGTGCGAGAGGCCCCGATTATTGGTCCCGACCACTGCGAGTCCGATTTTTCGACCAGGATTCAAGGTGGAAGCAATGGACGGGGATTGTCCTTTCAACAGGGAAGGGAGGGCTAAGCCAAGACCGGCCAGTCCCGTTTGCTGAATAAAAGTGCGACGATTGACGGGCGTGTTCATCGGGGAAACAGAAAGGGTTAATGACCGGTCGAATTACGGGGTAAGCGTCCGGATTTTGATATTCCGGAAGGAGACGGCATCACCGTGGTCTTGGAGAAGAATGGGGCCTTCCTTCATTTCCCCAAAATGGGGCCATATCTTGTATTTGCTTTCGCTCACCAGCTGGCGGAATTCAGGGGTGAAGCGGGTATATTCCACGATTTTTTTGCCATTGAGCCAGTGTTCCACATGATCGCCCCGCACGACAATCCGCGCGGTATTCCATTGCCCGATGGGGTTCACCTGCTTGTTTTTGGCGGCGGGGATCAAGTCGTACAATGAACCGATGGTCCGGTTACCATTCTTTCCCAACTTCGCGTCGGGATGACGTTCATCGTCGAGGATTTGATATTCGAGTCCGATCGCGGAGCCTTCGCCTTTGTTCAGGCCCGGATCGACGAAGTATTTTATTCCGCTATTGGTTCCCGGGTGGATTTTGAACTCCAGCGACAATTCGAAATTGGAGAACTTCTCCAAGGTAATGATGTCCCCGCCAGACGTGGAGCTGCCACCCTCCTTGCCTCCGGAGGGAAGGACACTCCAAACTCCCTCTTTGATTTCCCAGCCGGTGGCGGGAAACGTGGCGGATTTTGCACTGGTCCAGCCGGTGCTGGTTTTTCCGTCCCAGAGCAAACGCCAGCCCTGTTTAACCTCGTCCTTGCTTAAAGTATTCTGCTCGAGATTTTCCGCCCTCGCGGAAACGAAGCCGAGCAAGACGACTGCGATCATCACTGGTGAAATTAGTTTCATAAGATTTTCTATGAATATTGAACGTATAATGCGATGCGGGAATATTCAGGATTTTAGCTGGATAGGACTGGTGTTTCCCGCGGGATTAAAAGGCATAGGTGAGCTGACCTCGGAAGTTTCTGTCGCCGCCGAGTTCAAGCTCCTGGCGGTTGAGGGCGGAATCGATGTATTTTTTATTGAGGACATTATTAATGATCAGGCGGGCGGACCAATGGGCATCGATTTGATAGGATAAAATCAGGTCAGCCAGCATGCGGGAGGGTATCCAATAGGTCGGCTGATAATAAATGGGATTGGTCGTGGTGCTGGCGGTCGTGAAACCGGCCTTCGGGTTGTCGCCGGGACGATGGGCGATGTAGTTGACGCCGACGCCTGCGGCGAAACCTTTTAGCGCACCGGTTTTGAAATCGTATTTCACCCACAACGCACTGGACTGCTCAGCGGTACCGCGGAAAACCACATTGTGCGCATCACGGTTTTTGAAAGTGGTGTAGTTACCGACGACCGACAATTCCTTCGTAATGGCGGCGTTGAATTCAAGTTCCCAGCCGTGGGCTTTGCGATCGGAGAAGAGACTGGGCAGCGAGGGCAGACCGAGGCGGGCTGGATCCAGATTGGCGGGATTGGGCACACTGAAATTGTTTTGCGCGGTGGTGAAGTAATCCACGGTAACTGTGGCGCGGCCGTCGAGAAATTTTTGCCGTACGCCGAATTCGTCCGACTTGGAGTCCTGAGTTTGGGGTGCGGGAGGCAGCCCGGCCGAGCTGAAATTGGTCACTTCCGAATGTCCGTAGTACAGGACTGTGTTGGCCAAGGGTTCGATCACTGCGCCGTAGGATTTCTGTAATTTTCCGCGAAACGACGTGTCGTAGGAACGTGCAGGCGTGACCCGGTCGATCGTATGATATTTGAACCACGACTGCGAAAGGCCTCCGTTTACGATCAGGCGGTTTTTGAAAAACTTAAGGACTTCGTTAGCGTAGAGTTGGCGTGTGGTAGTGTCAGTGGATGAATCCGCGCGGGGGCCGCGGCCGAGGATTGTTCCTGAGATGGGTGCGATGTAAGGCCCAAAAATGTTAAAGGTATCCAAGCCGGTCGCCGGGTTTGCCGAAGAGCGAATCAGGTAGAGACTCACATCATGCGGATGGTGATCCCGGTTGTAGGCATACCCCGCCGCCGTTTGGGAGGAAAATTGATCGGTCTTCACTTCATAGACCCAGTCGTTCTGGAATGCGGTGCGATAGGTGTGACCGGTAAAGTGCAGGGGGCCCGAAGTGGTCCGTTGATAAAGCGGGGTGGGTGCCGCCGCGGTTCCGATGACGTCGTAGGGCGCATTTTTATTATAGAGCACACCGTAGACAAACGCACCGGTGAGCGGATTGTAATCGCCTTGGGCCGCGCCGGTCAGTCCGGTATCGAACTGGTTGAACCAGCTGTTCTCGTAATTGTACTGGGCGGCGACGCGGGTGGAAAGTCCTTCGAGAACTTTCGTCGTATAGAGTGCTTCCAAGGTCCGGATCTCCGACGAGCGGATGTCATCATCGTTGAAGATATTCGCATCGCGCGCCAGTCCCGGATATTGCTGGGGATTGGCGGTGGCGGTGGCGGCTGCCGGATCGATGGGGATGCCGACAAAGTTCTGGTCCTTGGTGTGGTGATACAAATATTTGACGGTGAATTCCGAGCTTTGTCCGAAACGCCACGTAAGGGCAGCCAGACCCGCAAAGTTATGCTCGTAGTTATGGTAGTAGCCATCGTCATCCTGACCCGTGAGTACGACGCGAATGGCCACGCTTTTGTTGAGCACCTGATTGGCGTCGATATTGGCGCGATTGGAATCGTAGCTGCCCGCTTCCAACTGGGAGACCAAGGTATTTTTACCGAATTGCGGACTCTTGGTGACGAGATTGACCGTGCCACCCGGCGCGCCGGCGGGGGAGATGATGGCGTTCGGCCCCTTGACCACTTCAAAACGATCGAAGATGGCCGCGTCCTGGTGGTTTAAGCCGCCATTCTGGAATCCGTCGATGAGACCAGTGTTGGACACTTGGAATCCGCGCACCTCCATGCGATCCGCGCCGACCGACTGGGAGGATTGGGTGATTCCGGAAACATATTTCAGCGCATCGATCACCTGGCTAGTGCCCACATCGTCGATCAAACTCCGTGTCACGACCGTGACCGGTTGGGTGGTTTCGAAAGTGGAGGCACGGACGCGACCACCGGCGGTGGATTCATCCATCTGGTAGCCGGAAACGCTGGCGCCCGAAACTACGAATGGAGACAGGGTAACAATTTCCCCCTTTGCAGAAATTTGGGGCGTGGAGGTTTCAGCGAAGGCTTGGCTGCCCAATGCACAAAGACCGGCGGCAGTTGCTGAAATCAACGAACGAAGGTGAACAAGGTTGGTTTTTTTGAGGTTTTTCATGGGTGGGTGCGCAGACTGGGAAATGGATCGATTGGTCAGGGATTATCGCAACGAGGAAGCAGTCGGGGGTGACGGATGCCGCGGAAATTCGACAGGGGAAATAAATTTCATGACAGGGGAGGAAGTGGGCAAATGCAGGGGAGCACGCACACGGTCTGACAGAGGAAATTGGTACATCAGGTATTTCCGAAAACAACCGGTAGCTTGGTGAATCGTTCACCTCAATTTGACAGGAACGCTGCGATGTTCGTCGCGTCCCACTGGATTCGTGGTGATTTTCATGGGCCTCCGGCCTGACGTGCCCCGCTGATTTCCAATCGCGGCTCGGCGCGATGTTTCGCGCGGTCAGGATTTTGTCCGTTTAAGCCAGGAGCCTTCGACCATTAAAATATTGGGATGCTCCGAGTCACCTCTTTCGCCCAGCTGGATTTGCGAAGCCAGCAGATCCACGGCTCTTTTTCCCACGATTTCGGGGTGTTGATAGACGCCATCGAAACGCGGATCACGCGGGTGGTTTAATAAAATGACCGGCAGCGGGCCCAATTTGCCGGCGGCCAGGTTATCACCGATCATCAAGCCGAGCCGCACTTCGGTCGTAAGGATCACCTCGGGACGATGGGTGCGAATCCAGTCGCGCATTGCGCCAACCTCCCCGAGTTGAATCGCGGGAATGGCCGCAGACCGTCCCGCCTGCTGGTGAAGGGCGAGGGCGGCGAGAAAAGCGTGGCTCACCCGCGCGTGATCGTTCGGTTCGGTGACCAGGCCGATTCGTTTGTAACCCTGGCTTTCAAGTTTGTTGAGCGCGAGAAATCCCACTTGCAGATGATTCGGCAATACCCGGTTCACGTTGATATTTTGCGCGGTGTAGGTCGCAGCGACGACGGAGAATTGTTTCCAATCTACCACTCCCGAAAAGTCGACCGGCTGACGCAGCGGAGGAATCAAAATTCCCTGAACGCCCCGGCTGCGCAAAACATGCGTGAGGCGCTTCGGGGTCATTTCGCCGGGACCGAAGATCAAGGGATCGAGGCTGTAACCAATGTCGAGACAACGCGCCTTAACGCCTTCCACTAGCGTGGTGAAATAATGGTTACGCGCGGCATTCTTCTGCGTGTCGATGGAGAGCAAGGCGATGGTCGATTGCTGGCCGACCCGCCGACCGACCCGCAGTAATTGCATCAACCGGCGAAGTTCCGGATCTGGCACATAGCCGATTTTTTTCGCCGCGCGATGGACTCGTTTCCGAGTCGCGGGGGAAATCTTTGGATTATTCCGCAAGGCGTACGATGCCGTTACGATCGAAACCTTCGCGAGCGCGGCGACGCCGGCAAGCGTTACCTTTCGCGGGGGACTCGATGTTTTGTTTCGCGCTTCGATGGGGGGCATGGCGGGATTCAGATCCGGGATCTGACCGTGAGGGTGCAGGGCAGATTTCCCGTAAGGTTAACGGGAGAATTTTGAGGTGCGAGAATATCTTCCGAAACCCGTACTGTGCCGGTTACGGAAATAGTCCGGGCGCCACCCGTGTGCTGAAATCTACGGAGAGCATATCAGTACTTCCAATTCGGAGCCGCGGGTTGGACAGAGTGAACCCTCCGGAGCGTCCGCCGGGATCAAAAAACGTGAGCCAGGAGCGAGGTCGAGTGTATGCGCCCCAATCGTCACGGTACCGGTTCCCTTGGCGACGACCCCGATTCTGATCTGTCCGACAAACGGAAGACCCACGGTCTGGTGGGCTGTGATGCGCTTGACCGAAAATGTTTCCGTTTGTTTGGGGCCAATCAACTGCTCCTCGCTTTCACTGATCCGTGTGGGAGTGATGCGGTACAGTTGGGTGATTTGATCCACGGAAAGCTCCTCGTAGTTGAAGATCTGCAGCGCGAAGGCGGGATCTTTCTGCATGAAACGGGCGGCGGGCGGAACAATGATTCCCTCCCGCTCGAATTCGCACCGCACCACCAAATCGCTCGGTTCCATTATTTCCAAAAGCAGGATTCCCTCGCCGATGGCGTGCGGAATTCCACCGGGCACCAGCCAGACTTCACCCACGCGAACCGGTACCCGGTCGAAACAACGATCCATGGCCGCAATGTCCTGGGTGGTGACAATGCGAAACCACTCCTCGGCGGACGGAGCGCGTTGAAATCCAAGTCGGATGTAGGGATCGATTCCGGGCCGCACTGCCAGGATGACGTACGCCTCCAATTTTCCCCATCGGGAGCCAAGATGTTTTTTCGCGAACGTGGAAGTCGGGTGGGCCTGCATCGGCAGTCGCATCGCCGAGTCCAGAAGTTTCACCAAAAACCCGAGTTGGTTCCCTGCATGTTCCGGATGATGGGTACCGAAATAATAGTGGGGTGCAGCGGCAAAAAGATCGGCGAGTTTTGATTGATGTCCGGCTCCATCCGCGACCATGGCTAGTCCCTCGTCGGGCGACTTGTCTAAACCCGGATTCGAAGCGATGACAGTTGAAGCCACCCAATCTTCGGGCTGGTTTCCGTCCACTGCCGGCCGCCCGGACCATGCTTCAAGCAATGCGCCTCCGCGATAATTGCGGCGCACCCGGTTCGCGGGAAGTGAAAGTAGGGGCAGATGCATGGCAGGAGGGGATGGGGAAATTTATTCGGCGCCCGACGGCCGGACAGGACTCAGCCCGGCGATCCGGAGCAATCGAGTTACCGGTGAATCGTTCACTCCTAAGCCGAAGCCTGCGGATGAGCCGAAATTCCCCCTTGTCTTATCCGCACTGAAAGGTGGAGCCCGACCTCCGGGCGGGCTATTGGAACGCTCGCATGGAAAACCTGCCCGGAGGTCAGGTTCCACTTCGTTTCTACTGCACGGTACGAGTGAGGCGATCCGGGTGAGCCAATCGGAATTGCTGTGTTCCTGCGTCGGGGTGAACGATTCACCGGCGGTGGGGTCGCGCACGCTCGTCCCGGACCGGAAGCTGAATCCCACCGGCGTTGCGATCTATTTGAATTCTATTGTACCGTTGGTGAGTGTAACTCCAACCCATGATCATGGCTGAAGAAAAAATGCTCGTCCCGTCGAAATCTACGGGATCGAATCCCTACCGTTGGGTGGTGTGCGCGCTGTTGTTCTTTGCGACCGCCATCGCCTACATGGATCGCCAGATTCTTTCCCTGGTTAAATCGATTCTTGATACGCGGTTGCACTGGACGAATGAACAATTCGGCTGGGTGAACGCGGCATTTCAGGGGTCTTATGCACTCGGCTACCTCTCGTTCGGCTGGTTTATCGACCGACTAGGGACAAAAATTGGGTACTCCGTTTCCATTTTCGTCTGGAGTATCGGCGCGATTGTTCACTCCTTTTTCTCGTCGATCGGCGGGTTTGTTTTTTCACGCATCGTGCTCGGCGTGGGTGAGGGAGGAAATTTTCCCTGTGCGATCAAAACTGTCGCGCTTTGGTTTCCCAAGTCGGAACGTTCGTTGGCGACAGGGCTTTTTAACTCCGGCGCAAATATCGGGCCGATGGTGGCACCGATTTTTATTCCGTTGATCGCGATCCGGTGGGGTTGGCAGGCAACCTTCATCACCGTGGGTATCGCCGGTCTGGTGTGGTTGGGGGCTTGGATTTTGGTTTACCGTGCGCCTCTAAAAGACGGGGCCGTCGGGCGTGATGCGGATGCGGCCCGTTCTTCCGTGGCTAATCCGGAGCAACCTAAAATACCGTGGCGGAGCCTGTTTGGGTTCAGGCAAACGTGGGCGCTGCTTCTGGCCAAATTCCTGACCGATCCAGTCTATTGGTTTCTCCTGATCTGGCTTCCCGATTTTTTCCATAAAACCAGAGGCATGGATATCAAGCAGAGCGGTATTTATATTTTTGCGATTTATACGATCGTCACGGTGGCCAGCATCGCCGGAAGCTGGCTCCCCGGCTATTTTATCGCGCGGGGCTGGAGTGTCACCCGGTCGCGCAAGACCGCGATGTTTCTGCTCGCCTGCTGTGTGGTGCCGGTGCTTTTCGTCACCCAAGTCGGTTTATGGCCCGCGATCATCCTGATTGGTTTGGCTGGCGCAGCTCATCAAGCGTGGGCAGCGATTGTTTTCACGACCGTTTCGGACATCTTTCCGAAAAGTGCGGTGGCATCGGTCACCGGGATTGCCGGCATGGCCGGTGCTTTCGGTGGAATGATTTTCCCGGTGGTGACTGGCAGGGTTTTGGATTTTTTCGCGGCGAAGAATGCCATTTCGAACGGATACAACTTGCTCTTCACTTTCTGTGCATTCGCTTATTTGGTCGCTTTCGCCGTGAACCATTTGCTGGCCCCCAGTTTTGAAAACATCTCCCGCGAGGAAGCGGGTTAGGAATGTTTTCAGCGCCCTGAGCGAAAGGTAGGACGAATGGAATCACAACTGGGCCAGTCGACCAATTTTTACCTGTGATTCCCTTCTCGGCAGTGATTATTCAAGTGCGGGTCGCGCCACTCCAATCGACGACACCGGAGAAGAGGCGTTGAAAAAGTTCGGGGGAGTCGCATGACAGCGGCCCTGTTCTTAACCGCCCGACGCCGGGGCGGGGCTGAAGTCGAGATTGACCGGGGCGGCGGGGAGCAGCTTGAGGGCGGGGAGCCTATTTGTAGCGGGGACTTCAATGCCGACGCGTTCAATGTTCACGCCGTTGACCCACATCTGTCCTTTGCCGCCGAGAAAGAAACCGTAGTTCAAACTCGTGGATTCGTCGGGCACATCAAGCACGATGGAATACTCCGTCCAGTCGGTCGTTCCTTTGGGCGCACGTTTGCTCATATTGTCGAACGCCACCGCATTGCCGGCGGTCTGACCATCTACTCGTAGCCAAAGATGAGCTCCGTCATCGTTCGCATCCTCGGTCTTGATCCATCCGGTCATACGAACGCGTTGATTTTTATACTGGTCCGCTGAGGTGGACTGCATCATTCCGCCAAACTCCTTTTCTGCCGAATCGTCCACTGACTTAACATAAGCGCTGGGTACTGCGCCAAACGGCCGACTGGGATCAACCCCCACTTGAAATGCTTTCAAATTGCTTCCGTTCTGGTGCCATCCCGTCGGGGCGGTTCGCGTGATGCCGACCGCCGCAGTGGAACTGGCGGAGGTTGTTGCTCGGGCTGACGCATCGTTGCCAGTCGGAGTTGCGGTTACCGCCACCTTTGGTTTGAGCACGGAGTGCTGTTTCTCCAAGGCACGATTGATTTCATTCGTTTGCCCGTTTTGCTGACGGAACTCGTCCAGTTCACGCTGGAGATTGTGATTTTGGTAAGCGACGAAACCGACCAACGCGACTGCGGAAAAGACCGCTGTAGCGGTCACGATTTTAGTAATACTCATGGAAAGAAGCAGGGACGCGGACAAAGCTCCGGTTCCTAATGTGATCAGCGCGGTGTCAGTGATCGTAACTGCCAGCCCGCTTGGCACCGCTGCCGAGGCGTAAAATGGCAGGAGTCCAGCCAACACCGCACCGGCGGAGGGGAAGCCGCGGGACTCGAGGCGGTCGCGGAGTCTCGCCAAGGCGCGGTCGGCCCGCATGCGGGTGGCATTTTCGGAACGGCGGGTCTTGCCGCCGATTTCCGCGTAGGAAAGATCTGAGAAATAACGGGCAATTATGATTTCCCGGTCGGCTTGAGGCAGCTCGTTAAGAATTTCATCCAACACCGTTTCCAAGGCACCTGTTTCCCCGGAAGGGAGGGCGCCACCGGTCGTAGTACCGAGTCGCTCCGCCTCGGTTTCACGGATAAGTCGATTGGTTTGTGCGCGCATAAGATTGAGGCTTTCGTAGCAGCTGCTGCGGTGCAGCCAGCCGATGACGCTCGGCCCGCGCGCTACGATCGCAGCTTTTCGCGCGAGGGCGATAAACACCGCCTGAGTAGCGTCCTTGGCCAGATGAGCATCGCGGAGACGACGGAGATTAACCGCATAAACAAAACCGATGCGACGATCCACGAGTTCCCGGAAACTGGCCTCGTCCTGATTCGTCACAAATCCGTTCAGCAATTCAGCATCGTCTCTCATCGTGTATACCTACTATCAGCAGTAACCGCGAAAATCGCACAAGATTTCTCATTAAAAAAGAAAAGTCCCGTCGCACCGCGTTGAGTTTAGATGGCCGCAAGTCCTGATCGGACAACTATAACCTGCTAGGGTTTCGGAAGAGGCATGATCCACACTGGTGTGGCTTGCGTGCGTGGCTAAAATCACCACGCTGTCCGTCATGGCGAAACCGCTGTTATTGCTGGGCCTGGCAACAATCGGAATTTTCGTTTTGCCGTCGGTGAGGGGCGGCGGGAGTGAACATTTATTTTCCTCGGCTGACTTGGCCGTGATGGATCGCGACAATTCCATGTGGCGGGTGGTGCGAGTTGACGACGACGTGGAGACCAACCTTCGGCTCTGGCGGAGTAAAGGGTTTACCGAAGCGGAGGTGAATCGGCTAAAACCAAGCTTGATCATCGTGTGGACTGTCGAGGTCGAGCGAAACTACGGGTGGTTGTCGCCAGAGGCCATTGAGCAAGTTCAGAAGGTGGACCGCACCTATATCGTGCATTTGCGCGCACTGCGGCTCTTCAACGCATTCGGCATTCGTTCCGATGCGCTGCGACCGGAAGGAATGACCTCGCTCAACCGGGAATGGCAGCGCGCGATCCGGCACCGACTGGATGATCGCGATGGCCGGGAATTTCTCCTGATGAATTCGCGGTCCGCCCTGACGATTGCCCGACTGGGCGACGGATTGAATTTTAGCACCGACGAAATGAGGACGCTCTGCGAATGGCAGCGGGAATTCGAAGAGCAACATGAGCGCGATCCTCGGAATCAGGGGTATTTTCACCGGTCGTGGCGCGCCGAAGATAATCTGGAATATTGGACCAATGTCCGTTCGCTGTTGGGTGATGCGCGACTGGTGGTTTACCTGGCGCGGGCGGATCAGGAATTTGACCGGATGAATCAAACGGTCACGCGTCTGGGCATCAGCGCCTCCACCACGGTATTGGATTTGTGGTGGATGAAAGAGAAGCGGGAGACTGCCACCGCGCGGAA
The DNA here is from genome assembly GCA_041691855.1 of Verrucomicrobiota bacterium. Lineage (GTDB taxonomy): Bacteria > Verrucomicrobiota > Verrucomicrobiia > Opitutales > Opitutaceae > Lacunisphaera. The sequence continues at coordinate 11,574 of JBEPTW010000043.1, forward strand.
CCATGACCGGGAAGAATCCGAAAGGGTCGAGCGACTCACCCACGAGGGAGCGGAGGAATTACTGGGGAAAGTTCGCTTTGCGCAATATTCCCAGGATGAAACCGCGCGGTGGTTGCGATAGTGAGTCCGCGTTTACCTCGCGGGAACGAGCCTTATCGGGAGATCAAAGAGGCGAGGCGGTCGCGGAAGAGCCATCGGGCGAGGGCGGGCATGAGGAACATCGAGCCGAGCATGTTGAAGAGAAACATGAACGCCAAAAGAATGCCCATGTCGGCTTGAAATTTGATCGCGGAAAATGCCCACGTGCCCACGCCGATCGCGAGAGCGAGTCCGGTAAACATCACGGATGTTCCCATCGTCGAAAATGACTCGCAGAGCGCGTCCTCGAGTGATTTCCCGGCGCGTAATCGCTCAAGCAGTGCGGAGCAAAGATAAATGCCATAGTCCACGCCGATCCCCACGCCGAGCGCGACGACGGGCAGCGTGGAGGTCTTTAGTCCAATCTGAAGATAGACCATCAATGCATACGCGAGGTCGGAAACAATCACGAGCGGCAGCACGACGCAAACCGTGGCGCGCCACGACCGGAACGAAAGCAGGCACAGCGCAATAATCGCGGCGTAAAGCCACGCGACCATGGGGAATTGGGCGGCTTCCACGACTTCGTTAGTCGCGGCCATCACTCCGACATTACCGGTAGCGAGTTGGAATTTCACTTTGTCGGACGGGTTTTTTATTCGGAATTCCTTCACTGCGGCGACGACGCGTTTGATGGTTTCCGCTTTGTGATCCTGCAAATAAATCATCACTGGCATCACGCTGCCGTCGTTGTTGAGCAGCCCGGAAGAGGTTTCAACGGGCGACACCGCCTGGGCGAGCATCGCTGGCTTGCGCGGGATCACCCGCCATTTGAGGCTGCCCTCGTTCCAACCCGAGGTAATGGTTTTGGCCACGTCGGTGAGCGCCATCGTCGATTGCACGCCTTCGATGTTTTTCATGTGCCACGAAAAGCGATCGATCAAATCCATGACACCATGATCGATTACCCCATTGGGAATCGTTTCGACGATCACGGTGATGACATCGATGCCGATGGAAAAGTGCGACGTGATTGCCGCCGTGTCCTCGTTGTAGCGCGAATTTTGACGAAGTTCCGGCACGCCCGCGTGCATGTCACCGATCTTGACCTGCTTCGCCATGCTGAAACCGAAAGCCCAGGCGCCGAGGGCGAGTGCGATGATCAAGAGTGAACCGCGACCGGCGGTTAAGTTGACCAACCCGCGCCAGAACGGCTGCAGCGCGAATCGCCGGATATTTACGCGCTTGCGAAAATTCGGAGCCATGTGCGTGTAAGCCAGCAGCAGCGGCAGGAGAAAACGATCGGTGAGGATAATCAGCGTGACGCCGAGACTGGCCGTGATCGCGAGCTCCTGGATGATCGGAACCTTCACCAGATAGATGGTCAAGAAACCGACGGTATCCGTCAGGATTGCAACGGTGCCGGGAATGAAGAGATTACTGAACGATGCACGCGCGGCCAAAACTTCATCCCGGCCAAAATAATATTCGTAGCGAAACGAGCGCAGCATTTGCGTGGCGTGACTGAGCGCGATGGCAAACACGAGGAAGGGAACGAGAATTGAAAGAGGGTCGATGCCGAAGCCGAAGAGATAAAGTAATCCGAGTTGCCAGACGACCGCGCACGTCGAAGTGACCAGCGGTAACACGGTCAAAATCCACGACTGCGAAAAATAATAAAGCAGCAGGGTGGAAATTCCGATGGCGATGCCGAAGAACGATAGCACGCTGCGAGTTCCCTGGGTGATGTCGCCAATCACCTTCGCAAAACCGATGATGTGGATGTCGACGGCGTCGGACTGGTACTTATCCCTGATGTGGGTTTCCAATGCATTCGCGACGTCGGCGTAGGCGATCTTCTTTCCGGTCTGCGGATCCACTTCCAGCAATTGCGCTACGATGATCGCTCCAGTGAAATCATTGGCGATGAGTTGGCCGACGCGGCCCGATTTAATGATATTCTCCCGCACGCGTTCGAGACCGCGCGGCGTAGGCATGAAATCCGCCGGGATGATGTTGCCACCCTGCAGTCCGTCCTCGACGACTTCCAGATAGCGAACATTCGGGGTGAAAATGGAAGTGACCTGCGACCGGTCCACTCCCGGCAGATAAAACGTTTCATCGGTCACGGCCTTCAGCGTTTTGAAAAACTCTGGAGTGAAAATATCGCCGTGTTTTGCCCTCAAGGCGATGACGATGCGATTTGCGCCGCCAAACTGATCCTGGTATTTTTTGAAATTCCGAATGTACTCGTGAGCGGAAGGCAGTTGCTTGTTGAAACTGGCATCGACGTGAGTTTTCGACGCGAAGAAGCCCAGGACCAGCGTGACGAAGGCGAAGGCCGTCAGGGTGAAATGCCGGTGCTTGAAAATAAATGCTTCGAGGCGGGCGATCATGGCAGTTTGATCCGGACGGCACCGGCTTCGCCAACCGTGATGAGGGCACCGTCGTTGGCTTCGACCATGGCAGACACGCTGGTGTTGAAAGCGGCCGGTTTCCAAGCAGCGAAGTTTTCATCCGGGTCACGGCAAATAAAGAAATTTCCGCCCTGACCCCCGAGGACAATCACGCCGTTTTTCAAGCGAAGGCCACAGCTGATCAGGACCCTGACGTCGCTGTTTTTAGGTTCCCAGGTCGCGCCCTCGTCGATCGAGCGCAGGATATGTCCGCGCAATCCGTAGACGATCATCGTGCCTTTTTCCGCGGCTAATGCGCCGAAGAGCGAGCCATCGTAAGGCACGGTACGTTGTCGCCATTTCTCGCCACCATCGGTCGAGGTTAGGAGCGTGCCGCTCTCACCCGCGAGGAACAAGTTGCCGGCCGCATCCGCGCTGATGCCATTGTAGTGTACCTCATCCTCCGATGGTTTGCGCGCGGTCCAGGTTTTCCCTCCGTCGGTCGTGGCGAGGAATTTTCCGTACGCTCCGACGGCGAAGCCATGGGTTGCGTCCAGAAAGAGCACGTCGAGGAAAACGGTATCGAGATCCTTCCCACTGTCCTGTCGCGTCCAAGTAACCCCGCGATCATCGGTGGCCAAAATCACCCCGTCATGTCCGACGATCCACCCGTGCGTGGCGGTGGGAAAAGATACGGCGGTGAGCAGGGCCCGCGTGGGTACGATAATCTGGGTCCAAGTAACGCCATCGTCGCGCGACACAACGACGTTTCCATGATCACCAACCGCGATCAGTTGATCACCCGTTTTGGCCACGTCTAACAGCAGTGCGTGCGCCGCGAGCGGTGCGGCCTCCGCCGTCTCGAAAGAATACGCGGGTGTCGCAACGCCAAGGAATACGACGGCAAACGCAGCAAGCGCGAAAACGCCGACGTGGCGGCGGGCAGCAGCGAGGAAAGTCACCACGCGGCCCGCGTCGCGACTCATATCAACGGACACCTTCCTGCCGCAGCGCTGAGGGCGTGTAGTCCTGCGGTGTGCGTTTGATCGTAAAGTTGTACATCGGACGTTCGTTATCGAGGCCGAAGGCGATGTAGCGACCGGCAATGAGGTCGGTATGGACTTCGAGGGTGCTCCAGAAAACGTGCGCATCGTAATAGTTAATGCAGTGAGCCTCGGAGACGCGCCACAATTGGCCGCGACCATCGTATTGATCGGCGGCGAGAATCTGCCAGCTGTCCTCGTCGAAGTACATCGTGCGGCGCGGATAAATATGATTTGTCCCGGGTTTCAGCGTGGCTTCGACCACCCACACGCGATGCAATTCATAGCGGGTGAGATCCTGATTGATGTGGAGCGGTTTGAGAATGTCGGAATTCTTGAGTTTGTCGCTGTGGAGCTTGTACGAATTGTAAGGCACATACATTTCCTTCCGACCAACAAGTTTCCAATCGTAGCGATCCGGAGCGCCGTTAAACATGTCGAATTGATCGCAGGTGCGCATGCCGTCGGAAGCGGTGCCGGGGTTGTCGTAAGCGACGTTCGGTGCGCGACGGACGCGGCGCTGGCCGGTGTTGTAAACCCAGGCGCGACGCGGTTCCTTCACCTGATCCATCGTTTCGTGCACGACGAGGATTGATCCTGCGAGACGAGCCGGGGCGATGACGGCCTGCTTGTAATACAGCAGAACATTATCGAGATCCTTTTCTTCGATGCCCTCGCGATCGTAATTGAACAGCGTCTCGTCTTCGAAATCCACCAGCGTGTAACTGCCATTTCGCTGGGGTGCAGCTTGGCTGACATGTCTTTCCGCGGCGACACCACGATAGCGAGTGAGGTGATTCCAGATGACCTCGAGGCCGTTTTGCGGAATGGGAAACGGCGTGCCGATGACCGCGCCGGTAATACCGTTGCCATCCCCGGTCAGCGCGGCGGTCTGCGAATATTTTTTGGTCGCGTCGTAAATCCGTTGGGGATTCGAAAAACTGCGATGCGTCACGTAGATGGGCATCGAGTAGTCCGGATAGGTTTTCAACAGCGCCATGCTGCCGGAGGTTAATTTGTCGGCGTACTTATCCGCGTTCGCCGCGGTAATTTTGAAAAGCACTTGGTCGTCCTTGAACGGATCGGGGTGATGCATGCCGACGGTGTAGCCGGCCGGCGGCGTGATGATGCCACCGTCCCAAGCGGGAATGGTGCCGTCGGCATTGCCTGCTTTCTCGCCGCCTAAAGGGGTCAGATCGTTGCCGAGTCGACCCGCGTCAGCGGCCGAGATGCTGGCATACGCGATCAAAACGGAAGAAAGGGAACAGAAACTCACGGTCAACAACCGGGTGACGGAGCGCGATAAAATTTTCGTGGGCATGGAAGGAAAGACGAAAATCGGGTTAGAACGAATACTTCAGGTTGCACGATAAATAGTCGCGATCGCCGAGTAAATTGTAGCGGCCAGCGCCGAAGAAATTGACGTAACGGAGGTCTACGGCCCACGCGTTTTGAAAGGTGAACTCCGCTCCGACGGTGATCGATTTCCGATCATGAAGAAAATTGCCCAGCGGGTAAGGCGTGTTGCCACCGACATCGTGCGCAAACACCAGCAGCGGGGAAATATTCACGCCGGCGAAGACGTTGTTATAATCGAGCCGTCCGACCAATTGGTAACCCCACGAAAAATTGTCGGCGAAAGCTGATGCCGGCTCAGAGGCCGGCGGAACACCCGAAGCATTATTGCCCGAGTTGTTCATGTAGTTGATGTCGCCACCGACGAATGTACCCTGACCGTCGAAACGCAGCGAACTTTTGTCGGGTAAGTCGGCGTAGACGAATCCCGCTTCCGCGAGAAGGGTTGACTGGGCTGCGCCCAAAATTCCGTGGCCGGCCCAAGTCGCCGTCATCTGGCCAGTCCAAACTTTCAAGCGCCGGTAGCCCGGAACGTAACTATTGAGAGCATAAGTTCCGATCTGATTATTAGCGCCGAAGCGCGAGGACAGGGGAGACAGCGCCGCGAACAGCAGTTCCACATCGTCCACTTGAAACGGTTGGTTGGGCCGATAGCTCACTTCGCCTTGGAGGGCGATGCCTTTGACGCTGGTGTTAAAACTGGCGCCGAAAAGGTGGATATCCTCGGGAAATTCGATGAGGTATTGGCCGGTAGCGGCGGCGATCAGTAATTCACGCTGGGCCAGTTGGGAAGTGACTCCCGCCACGGTCGAATAGAACGGTTGGAGCGCCGCAGGCAACGCGCTGACAGGCACGCCAGTGAGTGTGGCGCCAATCAAGGTCGTCAAGGCACCGGGCACGGCTGAGGCGCTGCCCAATGCCGTCGCTAGGCCGGTGGTGAAAGTCGTGTTGGCACCGAGAAGCGCACCGGCATCGGATGCGGCTTTCGCACCGTTGACGGGAATAGTGGGCGTATTGGCAGAGATCACCGGCAAGCGGCTGTGATAATTCATCACATAAAAACCGAATTCCGTGTCCTTGAGTCCGTGGGCCAGCCAGCGAAGGTTGATGCCATATTGGCCGGAGCTGGACGGTTCCCGGTCCTTGCCGCGGAAGATGGCGCCGAGTGGGGACGTGTCCGAAATCGCACCGAACCCCAAGTAAACTTTCGTTCCGCCCTTGGCTACGAAATCGTTCGTGCTGAAATAAGTGCCCGGTGGATCGACCCGGGTGCGCTCCCAATCGAGCAGATAAAAGGCTTCGAGCGTGATCGCTTCGTTCACGTTGAGCGAACCTGACACCATATTAACCGGGCGCAGTGCTTCCTTCAGTTCCGATCCCGGCGTGCGAAGTTTTGCGACGTCGATCGGATTGATCGAATTAATGCCGTTCGGAATAAATGTGCTCTCGCCCCAACTCAGGACTTGCCGGCCGACGCGTATGCTTGCGGACATGCCGCCGGGCGTGCCCTTTAAATACACGTAAGCGTCGAGGAGTTCGGCGCCTTCGCCGACGATGTCCTGCGCGTCCTCGCTCAGCGCGATATGTGGGCGAGTGCCGTCGGAGTTGACGAAATCTTTGAAATAAAACCCACGCACGAACAGTCCTGCGTTTTCAGTATGCAGGAGCAAATCGTGCGATGCCTTCACCAAAAACGATGCCATGCCGCGACGATAATTCAGATCGCCATCGTCCGCGTTGGAGGAGCGCTGCAAACCGCCGGCGGAAACGGAATAGTATTCGCGCGAGGGATCGTTGACGCGGTAAAGGCCGCCCACGGAGATCGTGGTGTCAAAGCTCCCCTTGACGTCGCCAGCTTCAAAAACAAAAGCCCTAGTCGTGGAGGCAAAGCCACCAACCAAGGCGAATAAGGCGGCAGATCGCCAGTGCGAGCGAGCAGGTAACGCTTTGCGTGGATTCATAACGTCAGGCGACGAAGCTGGCCTCGCGGGAGGTGTCCGGGGTTACTTGTGAGGTGGGGACAAGCCTTGCGACTTGGTAAGTTGACGACAGAGATGATAAAGCGAATATTCGTCACTTAGTTCAAGGTCTAAACCAGAAAACAAACGAACCGAGGTGTTTGCCGTATTAGTTTTTTGACGCCGGCTCAAAAACGGTAACGTTCGCCGGATAGACGCCGCTTCACACATCCACATCAAGGGGGCCCGTGAGCATAACCTGCGCGACCTCGAGCTGCGTATTCCCCGGGGCAAACTCGTGGTATTCACCGGACCGAGCGGTTCGGGGAAATCGTCGCTAGCCTTCGATACGATCTACGCCGAGGGCTATCGAAAATACATGGAAAGCCTGTCCGCCTCAGCGCGTCAGGTGCTGGACCAGCTGAAACGCCCGGATATCGACTTCATTAATGGATTGTCGCCGGTACTCGCCATTGAACAGCGCACCGGCGGTGGTTCCCCGCGCAGCACGGTCGCGACGGTAACTGAGGTGGCGGATTACGCGCGTTTGCTTTGGGCGCTGTGTGGCGAGCAACGTTGCCCGAAGGACGGAGGCAAAGTGGAAAAACGATCGCTCGACGACTGCGTAGCGCAATTGTTGCGCGATGCGCCCGGCGAGCGCGCAATCATTCTCGCTTCGTGGATGACGGCAAAACCGGCGGTGCTCCGTGATGAACTACCGCGGTTGAGACAACGCGGGTTCCAACGCGTGCGAATCGCGGGAGCGATCAAATCGCTCGACGAACTGAAGCTCGTGCCGGTCGGCAGCGCGGAGCTCGTCGTCGAACTTGTGGTGGATCGCGTCGTCATCGCTGCCGATCAGCGCAGCCGGCTAGCGGACTCGCTCGAACTCGCTTTTCGCGAAGGACAAAATCGCGCGCTGGTGCTCGTGCAAAAAACCGCAGAAGCACCGTGGCGCGAAATTCCGCTGAGCCAAAATTTGAGCTGCTTGATTTGCGGAGACGTTTTCGAGCCGCTCACGCCGCGCCATTTCTCGTTCAACCACGCTGAAGGCGCGTGCCCGGAGTGCGGTGGCCTGGGTCGCAAGATGACGTTCAGCGAGGAGCTGATCGTGCCCAATCCGGACAAATCCGTGCGTGAAGGGGCGATCAAACCGTGGCGAATTGGCGGGAGAAACCTGATCATCCGACACAGCTCGATTTTAAAACAGCTCGCCGAACAACTGCCGTTTGACGCGCAGACTCCCTGGAAGGATTTGCCGACAGAGACACGTCGGGCGCTGATCCACGGTGCGGGTGAACGATTGTTTAGTTTTCGATTGCGGCGCACGCAGAAGGCCGAACTGAAACCATTTCCCGGTGTGATCGCGTTGCTCGATGTCAGCCGTCGCGAATCACGCAGTGACGGTTATCGCGCGCGCCTGGCGACGTTCATGTCGAGCGCAGAATGCCCGGCGTGTCATGGCTTGCGTCTGAACGCGCGCAGTGCGGCGGTCCTCGTTGGCGGCAAGAGTTTTGGCGTTTTCGACGCGATGGATATTCGGACGGCGCTCGGATTTGCGCAGGGCTTGCCGACGATTTTGCCGGTGACGGACGCAGTCGGAGAAGTTGTCGGTGGCATTTCGCAGCGCCTGCATTTTCTGACCGAGACGGGGTTGGGTTACCTCACGCTGGATCGCGACTATCCCACACTTTCCGGCGGCGAAGCCCAGCGCGTGCGGTTGGCGACGCAACTCGGCATGGGACTTGTCGGCGTGATCTATGTGTTGGACGAACCGAGCATTGGTTTGCATCCGCACGACAATCAGCGGCTGCTCTCGAGCCTGCGCGAATTGCGGGATCGCGGGAACACGGTGCTCGTGGTCGAGCACGATGCGGACACGATGCGAATTGCGGATCAACTGATCGAACTCGGGCCCGGCGCCGGCACGGAAGGCGGCTGGATTTTGTTTCAAGGAACGCCGGCTGAATCGTTGGTGTTGCCGGTTTCAGTTTCGCCCACCGGGGCGTATTTAGCTGGAAAACTTGGCGTGGTGCGGGAAGCAAAATTGAAAAAGCCCGATGATCGCTGGCTGGTGGTAAAAGGAGCGACGGAGCACAATCTGAAGAATATCGAGGCGCGATTCCCGGTGGGACTATTGACCTGTGTGACCGGTGTTTCTGGCTCGGGCAAGAGCACGCTCGTGAACGATGTGCTCGCTGCGGCCGCCGCGAGAAAACTGAATGGGGCCAAAGGATTGCCCGGGCGCCACCGCGGACTGACCGGTTTGGAGTTTTTCGAAAAGGCGGTGCGCGTTGATCAGGAACCGATCGGCCGCAGTCCGCGCTCGAATCCGGCGACCTATGTAGGCCTGCTCGATCTTTTGCGCGACCTGTTTGCGCAGCTTCCGCTCGCCAAGGTGCGTGGGTACAAGGCGAGCCGTTTCAGTTTCAATGTGCGCGGGGGACGGTGCGAACGATGTCTCGGCGACGGCCAGATCAAGCTCGATATGCAATTTATGGCGGACGCCTACGCGCCATGCCCGAGTTGCAACGGTCAGCGCTTTAATCGTGAAACGCTGGAGGTGCGTTTCCATGGTTTGAACATTGCGGAAGTTCTCGCCATGACCGTGAAGGAAGCGATGGAGCGCTTTCGGGCAATTCCGCGGATCATGGAAAAACTATCCACGCTCGACGCGGTTGGTTTGGGGTATTTGCAACTCGGCCAATCCGCGACGACGCTTTCCGGCGGCGAGGCGCAGCGGATTAAACTTTCCCTGGAACTCAGTAAACGGGAGCAGGGGACGACGCTCTATATTTTGGACGAGCCGACCACCGGGCTGCACTGGACGGATATTCAGCGGTTGATGGATTTGCTCTTCAAACTGCGCGACAGCGGTAACACACTGCTGGTGATCGAACACAATTTGGATGTGATCAAACTCGCCGATTGGGTGGTTGATCTCGGCCCCGGTGGCGGACCAGACGGTGGCGAAATTGTTTACGGCGGACCGGTGAGCGGCTTGGTGAAGGAAGTTCGATCGTTAACGGGTCGTGCGATTTCGGAATTAAAATAACCGAGGCGTGATTTCGAAAGACGCGCACGAATCCGGCACCTCGTTCGTCAGTTGGAGTAGCTCCGTCGGTAAGTGCGCGTCATTCCTTTGCGGTAAATTTGCCATACCTCTTGCGAAAAGCAGATTTTTCCTGCAATTTATCGATCCGTTTATTAACCCCTGTAATGTCGGCTTTCCCGAGGGCCGGCGCTATTCTCCAGCCCTTTAATTCTTATGGCAGCTTCTCAAGACTACGATGCGATTGTGATTGGTTCCGGTATCAGTGGTGGATGGGCCGCCAAGGAACTCGCCGAAAAAGGCCTGAAGGTTTTGATGCTGGAGCGCGGGCGCAATATCGAGCACATCACCGGTTATACGAATGCACTGAAGGCTCCGTGGGAGCTGCCGCATCGCGGGAAAAACACGCAGGAAATGTTAAAGGACTACCCGGTGTTGCGTCGCGATGTTTTGAGCGAGGACAATTTGGATTATTGGGTCAACGAGGCGGAGTGTCCGTACAAGGAGGAGAAGCCCTTCGACTGGTTCCGCGGTTATCACGTCGGCGGCCGCTCGCTGATGTGGGGACGCCAGAGTTACCGGTGGAGCGATTTCGATTTTGGCGCGAACGCGGCGGAGGGCGTCGGCACCGACTGGCCGATCCGTTATGAAGACATTGCTCCGTGGTACGACCACGCCGAGTCGTTTGCCGGCATCAGCGGGTCGAAGGAAGGCCTTGCGCAATTGCCCGATGGACAGTTTCTCCCACCGATGGAACTCAACTGCGTGGAGCAGGATGTCGCCAAGCGGATCAAGGCGCACTACCAAGATCATCGCCGGATGATTATCGGACGCGTGGCCAATCTGACCACGTCGCACAATGGCCGCGCGAACTGCCAATATCGCAACAAGTGCGCGCTGGGCTGTCCGTTTGGCGCTTATTTCAGCACGCAGTCGGCAACCTTGCCGGCCGCAATGAAGACTGGAAACCTGACGCTTCGTCCGTTTTCAATTGTGACGAAACTGCTTTATGACCGCGATACGCGGAAGGCGACCGGGGTGGAAGTGATCGATGCGGAAACGCATGAAACGAAAGAATTCAAGGCGAAGATCATTTTCGTCTGCGCTTCGACGCTTAATTCCACTTGGGTACTGATGAACTCCGCCACTGACATCTGGCCGGGTGGACTCGGCAGCAGCAGCGGCGAACTCGGACACAACGTGATGGATCACCATTTTCGCTGCGGTGCGTCGGGCATGGTCGAGGGTTATGAGGACAAGTACGTCTACGGACGGCGCGCCAATGGATTCTACATTCCGCGCTATCGAAACTTGTTTGGTGACAAACGCGACTATCGACGCGGTTTCGGTTATCAAGGCGGCGCCAGCCGGATGGGTTGGGATCGCGATGTGGCGGAACTCGGCATCGGAGCCGATCTGAAGGAAGCGCTAACCGAACCGGGTCCGTGGACGATTGGGATGACGGGCTTCGGCGAAATCATGCCCTATCACGAGAATCGAGTTTATCTGGATCAGAACAAAAAGGACAAATGGGGTCTGCCGGTGCTCACCTTGGATTGCGAAATCAAGGATAACGAAAAGAAGATGCGCGTCGACATGATGAACGACGCGGCCGAGATGCTCGAAGCGGCCGGGGTAAAAAACGTCAACGTCAATGACTCGACCTATGTTTTCGGCCAGTGCATCCACGAAATGGGGACGGCCCGCATGGGCAAGGATCCGAAGACCTCGGTACTCAACAAGCACAACCAAGTGTGGGATGCGAAAAATGTGTTCGTCACCGACGGATCGTGCATGGCCTCGACCTCGTGCGTGAATCCGTCGCTCACTTACATGGCACTCACGGCTCGGGCCGTGGAATTTGCCGTCTCGGAAAGCAAGAAAGGAAACATTTAACCGCCCACCTCCATGAATCGAAGAGACGCAATCAAACGACTGACCCTGTTGATGGGTGGCGCGGTTATTGGCGCGGATACGTTTTTGAAAGGCGAAGTCCTGACCGGCAAGCAGGCGAAGCTCGATCTTACGGCGCAGGAATTATCCCTGTTGGACGAGATCGGTGAGACGATCATTCCTGCGACCCATACCCCGGGCGCGAAAGCGGTGCAGATCGGGGCGTTCATGAAAATGATGGTCAATGAATGCTACGACGATGCGAATCAGGCCGTGTTTCAAGCTGGCTTGGTCGAGGTGGACGCTGCGGCCCAACGTCAGTTTGGAAAGATCTTCCTACAACTTTCGCCCGGGGACCGGACGACGTTGCTGAACGCAATCGATGCGGAAGAAAAAAAGTACCGCGCCCAACTGCCGGCAGGCGCGCCCGCGCATTATTTTCGTTTGATGAAACAGCTGACGCTGCTCGGCTATTTCTCGTCGGAAATCGGCTGCACGCAGGCGTTGCGTTACGTTGAGGTGCCCGGTGCTTTCCGTGGCAGCGAACCCTACAAGAAAGGTGATCGAGCCTGGTTTGTATCGCCGAATCATTTCATTTAGCGGACGGCGGCGACACCGCCAAAGCATCCGAAAGCAATCGTCGCCACCGGACTCCGGCCTGTGGTTGGGCTGCGAAGCGACAAACCCCGCAGGCGAGACGCCCGCGGCTACGCCAAAGAGAAGCGGTCACTCTGCGCATCGCGGAGTTCCTGTCGTTCGACTCGTTTGCTATTCTCATCAGCTCGCCAACCGAAGACGGACGGTTGGTGTCGCCGTCCATCTTCGCCACCGAACTCCGGCCTGTGGTCCTTTCAAAGGTGCGGGCCCAACAGGCTGACCCCTATTGCTAAATTGCGGGGAGGCGGTCAGCCCGCATCGTCGTTGAGTTGCTGCAACTCGACGCATTTGTTGTTCTCATCGCAGGTCAGCCTGAATCTTCCGGCGATTCCCGTCGGCGAGACGAATTTCTGAAGGAGTGACGCAGGGAATTGCACCGTCTGACCGGTGGTGCAACGCGTTACTACATGGCGCACAGTCCCGCGGTAATAATCCAAGTACCGGGCCGGCGAAATGTGGAGATGGAATTCGTAGTGTTTCACTCGATGCCATTTTCCTCCATGGTAGCAATGTCTCCGCGAACTGAATGGGTTGGCTCGGAATCAGTTCGCGGGCATCGGCCTGTTTCTTGCCGACTTACTTGATGCTCAGCAATTGAACCTCGAAGATCAGCACGGAATTGGGCGGGATTTTTCCGTTGGCGCGCGGGCCATAACCTAGGTCGGGTGGAACGTAGAGTTTCCATTTGCTGCCGACGGGCATCAATTGAAGCG
>JBEPTW010000044.1:0-24595 GCA_041691855.1 Verrucomicrobiota bacterium
GTTCTGAGTTTTAACCACAGATGACACAGATACGATCTGGATAAAAGGCACCGGACCCGCCTTCGCGTAGAGCTTCGGCGCGGCGAGGGCTTGGGGTATTCTATCCTGTATTTATCTGTGAAATCTGTGGTTAAAAAATCGGAGGATCGGATCGGAGAGTTTTACACCAAGGAAGCAAAGGTCACGAAGGCCGGAAATCAAACAATCTGATTTTAACGCGGAGCTCGCGAAAACGTTATGGAGTGCGGGGACGTGTCACCGCTTTGATAGCGGCGACACGTCGCCGCACTCCGGTCGTAGCCAGAAACGGAGTCCGCCTTCGCGAGGGCTTCGGCGCGGCAAGGACGAGTAGTCGAAGCGAATAGGGAGGGTTTCGTGCCCTTTCGTGTGTTTGGTGGGCACCATCCTCCTGCTGATTGAATCGATAGGTCCGTATCCTGTATTTATCCGTGTAATCTGTGGTTAAAACGGATTGTCGGTTGCCCTTTCCCTCACTCTTCCAACCGTCGCTTGACGCACGAGCGAAGCGGCGTATTAAAGTAATACCATGCCGGTCCTAAGCTTTAAGGTCGATTCACGGTCCGCCAATCGCATTCGCGCGAACGCCCGGGCGGAAAAGTCGTCGGTATCCGCTTATCTGCGCAAGCGGGCTCTGGGCGGAGAAGAGTTGAAGTCGGCTAAAATCAGCCGTCGCAAGCATCCGGTATCGGGGCTCCTGTACAATGCGGCCGTCGGCGGTCGCGTGGTGTCAGACGACGAAATTCGCGCGGCGCTCGCAGAGTTTCCGTGAAGTACCTCCTTGATGTAAACGCGCTGCTCGCGTGGGAGCACCGCAACTCTACTCATCACACCGCCTTTCACGCTTGGGTGAAACGGGTAGGGCGGGACAATTTGTGGACCTGTGCGCATACGGAGTTGGGTTTCCTGCGCGTATCCATGCAGGTGTTCGGTTACAGTCTCAGCCAAGCGACCGAGGCGTTGACCCAGTTGCGAAAACATTCCGGAGGTTTTGTCGAGGTGGCTCCTTCGCCCCGTTTGCCGGCATGGTCCTCGGCACCAGCCAGAACATCGGACGCGTATCTCACCCAGATCGCGCGAGAGAATAATCTGGTGCTGGCGACGTACGACGCAGGAATTAAAGATCCCTCCGCCCTGTTGATCAGGTGAAAGCCAAGCCTTGGGTTTTACCCCAACGAAGGCAACAGACCCGCCTTCGCGTAGAGCTTCGGCGCGGCGAGGGCTTGGGGTATTAATATCCTGTATTTATCTGTGAAATCTGTGGTTAAAAAATCGGTGGATCGAATCGGAGAGTTTTACACCAAGGAAGCAAAGGCAGCGAAGGACGAAAATAAATCTGGATACCGATCTCGTCGGTTTTTCTCCGCGCGTTCTGCGACCTCCGCGTTTAAATTTGGGTCTGGGATTTCGTCCCTTGGCTTGCTCAGCCATTCCAATCCAATTTTTAACCACAGATGACACGGATACGATCCGGATAAAGGGCAACGGAAAGGAGAGCTTGGGGTATTAATATCCTGCATTTATCCGTGAAATCTGTGGTTAAAATGGATTGGCTGTTTTTGAGTATCTAAATACCGGCTACAACGAGCCGCCGCGCGCATCCCCGGTTAACAATTCCAATTATCAGCCCCGCCGATGATGAACATCAGGTTTACCAATTAACGTACGGGCGGGCGAATCGGGTAACGTAGCTCCACACCCGCAAGTGAAACGCACCACGCGTTTCAGGGCCGGGTGAAAACCAAAAATAAGGAGTTAATCAAGTATGTCACAAAATCAAAAAACCCGATCGAAGCTGCTGATCGGAGCGGTCGTGAAGGCCGCCGCCGCCGCCACTTCGCCCACCGCCTTGCCGCCGGGCAAGGTCGCCGCCATCGCCGGCCTTGCCGGCTTTGTCTTGCGGCTGTTCCGCTCACGCGACACCCGATCCGGAGTCCCATGCCTGCCAGAGTCGGGGCCGTCGTTGCCCCGACGCGGGAGAGGTCGCCCGGCAAGGATCCGGCAAGGATCCGAGAAGGGTTCGGCAAGGATGCGAGAAGGATCCGGCAAGGATTCGGCAAGGATGCGAGAAGGGAGACCGAAGGAAGGTGATGGCGTCGGCGGGAACGCCCCGTCCGCCGGCCGAGTCCTCCACCAATCCCAGCGCAAAGGGAGGGGGGAACCATGGCTAAACTAACGCTCAACAGCGCCCTGCAAGGCATTCGGGGGCGAATCGACAACTGGGTGTACCGCCGGTTCGGTGATCGCATGGTCATCGCCCGACGACCCGAATTCCGCGGTGAGGCGACGGCGGCCCAGGTCGCGGTGCGGGATAAATTCCGCGCTGGTGCTGCCTACGCCCGCGGCGCCTTGGCTGATCCGGTCACACAGGCCCTTTACCAGGCCGCCGCCAAATCACGAGGAGTGTCGGCGTTCGCGTTCATCATGGGCGATTTCCTGAATTCGCCCAAGGTCAGCTCGATCGATCCGAGCAGTTATCGCGGTAAGGTCGGCGACCCCCTAATTGTAGGTGCGACCGACGACTTCGAAGTCGTGTCCGTGGCTGTCGTTCTCCGCGACGCGACGGATACGGTAATCGAGGAAGGGCCGGCCGTGATGGTTGGCGGTCGCTGGACGTACACGGCGACCCAGGCCGTGGCGGGAGGCAGCTCCGTCACGATCGAGGCCACGGCGAAGGACCATGCTGGCAACGCAGGCAAGCTGATCCTGGCACCCCTGACGGTGTCATAAGCTAGGCGTGGAGTGCGGTCTCGCGAGACCGCTTTCAAAGCGGTGACGCGTCACCGCACTCCCTGCCGGACGCCATCGTATCTAAAAATCAGCCCGCGTTCGCGCAGGGCTTCGGCGCGGCGAGGGCTTGGGAACCACATCCTGTATTTATCAGTGTAATCTGTGGTTAAAAACTCCGTGGATTGGACTCGGGGATTTTACACCAAGGAAGCAAAGGGCACAAAGACGAAGCAACGAACCGACGGAATTTTAACCACAGATGCCACAGATACGATCCGGATAAAAGGCAACGGACCCGCCTTCGCGCAAGGCTTCGGCGCGGCGAGGGCTTGGGAACCACATCCTGTATTTATCTGTGAAATCTGTGGTTAAATTGAATCTGCTGTTTTGGAGTGCGGCGACGTGTCGCCGCTTTGAAAGCGGTGACACGTCACCGCACTCCCAAGTTTCGTTTCCCAATCCGTATCGCCCGCCCTTATACAATCTCCTGTTTGACCCGGTGATCCACGGTTTATCCGGGGTGATCAATGGATAAAAAATCCTCGGATCGATCTGGGATTGATTCCCGGCAAATATTTTTTTTAGTCTCAACACTTGTCGTCTCACGGGCCACGCGACACCGCCGGAGCGGAACTCCGGACGCGATGTTTACCCCACATCAACTCGAACTTTTTTACTACGTAGCCAAATACCAAGGGATCTCTGCCGCTGCGCGGCGGATTCCTTATGGTATCGGGCAGCCGGCCATCAGCGGTCAGATGATCGAGATGGAACGTCGGCTGGGTGCGCCCCTTTTTGAGCGAAAACCGTTCAAGCTCACGGAAAAAGGCGAGCTGTTGTATGCGCATATCAAAACCCACTATGACGAATTGCCGGCACTGTTGCAGCAGTTGCAGGATAGGCCGGTCGAGCGGCTTTATTTGGTGGTCGATGACCTGATCGGGGTCGGATTACTTTCTGCGGTGGTGACGGCGATTGCGCGGCAACATCCATCACTGGTCCTCGAGATCCATACTGCTTCGCAGGCGAAAGTGGAAGCGTCGCTGGCGGGAGGAGAGGCCGACGTCATCATTACGACTTCGGAACGCGCTATGCCGGGTGTCCGATCAGCGCTGTTGGCCCGCGTGACGCCTGTGCTGCTCGTGTCACAGAAAGCGGCGATCAAGACGCCGGGGCACTTTTGGGCGCAAACCCCGATCGCCGAGCGGTTGATCTATCCGGTGGAGACGGGACTTGTGCACCACACCTTTGAGCGGGGACTCAGTGGAATGCAGGTGAACTGGCGGCCATCCATCCGAGTTAATTCGCAGGCGGTGATGAGGGAAATGGTGGCCAGTGGCCAAGGCGTGGGCGTGGGCTTGGCGTTGCCGGAAGCGGCGCTGGACCCGAGAATCCGCGCTATTCCGCTGAAGCATTTCGACCCAATCCCGGTGACCGTCTGCTGGAAAACCCGGGTGAAGCCTGTGGTCGCCGCGACGGTCGCGATTATTCGTGAAATCGCCCGGCAACAGTGGAAGGTTGAAGCCGACAAAATGGTCAAATAGAAGGGGAGTGCGGTCTCGCGAGACCGCTTTCAAAGCGGTGACGTGTCACCGCACTCCGTATCGACAAGCTCAAGGTCCAGAGCCTGTCGCAGGACTGCGGTCCCCGGCGTTTGTCCGCGCACCTTCGTGCGCGGTAAACACGTCACTGCACTCCACAGAGGACTGCCTTCCGGTTGTGTCAGCGGCCCGTGACACGGTTGCGCGCTCGCCGTGCAGTGATCTAATTTTTTCACCAAGAAAGCAAAGGTCACAAAGGCCGAGAAATGGGCGATCCACTTTAAATGCGGAGCAGCCGTGAAGTGATCGGAAGATGCTTGGGAATGCGGTCTCGCGAGACCGCTTTGCAAGCGGCGACGTGTCGCCGCACTCCTGCATTACAACCTTCGGAACGGGGGACTCCCGCTGGACGTCGTTAAGAATCTTCACGACGTTATCCGATTTAAACGGAAATCAAATCGGGCCCAATTACGGATTGAGTGGAAAGCTTCGCTCCGGCTTTCCGTGACTCCCTCATTCCGGCACTTTCGAAGGGACACGCTTATGAAACGAATCTTCGCAGGAACGGCCTAGTGCCCTTGAGGAGCCATCCGAGAAATGCTGCGGAAAACAGCAGTGAGATCGTTGAACCGTTTTCTGGCACTGCAGTCGGTGCTCCGTACGCGATCGTTCCGTTAACACTTGGACCACTTACCGGCAGGCCTGACTCAAACGATATCGCATAAAAGCTGTCGCCACCTGCGGCAAAAACAAAGCCATCATCAAAAAGCCAGCTGAGGGACACGGTTCCATCGATCACGCTGAGAGAGGCGACACGGTCGTTTGCATTAAGGCTGGCATAAGTTGGTCCCAATCCGTCCGTGCGCGTTATCACTGGTCCACCGAACGGTCCCAGATCAAAACTGGCGGTCGTGACGAACGGCATGAAGATCAAACCACCCAAGGAACAATTGGCTCCGAGCGGGGCACCCGGCAAGTGGTCACCATAAAATGTCCCGTCCATCGTGTCTGATTCGTACGAATAGCATCCGCTAAACACGTCGCCAACCTGATAGCTGGTCGGATCGGTTGTTTGCGTTACCGTTTCCGTAATCGTCCCAGTCCAAAGGGTGGCAAAAGACCGGGCGCAAAAAGAAAATCCGATGATGGCGGTGAGGGCGAGATGGCGCTTTTTGGTCATGGGAGGAATATATAAGTGCCTAAAATTAACTGCGCCCACATGTGAAACAAACCGCCAATATTTTGCAATATAAGACTTCAGGATTTTTAGACTCTTTTTTACAAAGCAAAGATGAATCCCTCGACAGCGAGTCAGGATCTGTCGGCTTGCGATCTGAGCTGTAGCGTCTCCGCTATTTTCGTCGACGCGTACCAGTGCTTATTGAGCAATCGAAATCACGGCGTTGCTCGGTGCTTGTACGGTCTGACTTGATCCGCCCTGCAAAGGATGCGGATACGTATAAGGCGTGTAATATAGTACCCACGCTGAACCGCTCCATTTATAGAGCTGGCCGCTGGTGTTGGCGGCGAGCTTCGTGTTCCAGCTGCCCTCATTTGTGACCCACCAGCCCTGCCCTGCAGTCGTTGGTGACGACGCGAGCATTGCCGCCTTGGTGCCTCTGCCGACATCTGAAGTAGAGGGGAACGTGCCGTGACTTGCACCGTTAAAATAGTCGCGCCCTTTTTTTAACATATATGGACTCCCATCTACTGAAGATTGGTAGAAAGTAGAACCGTATTGAGCGATCGCGGTGGAACTTACCGACGAACCGAGCAGCACGACATCCGAACCGTCTGTCCGTGTATTGTTAAAGCAATAGAGCGGCTCCGCCCCCATGCTTTGCGGGTACGGCCCCATACCGATTTGATCTGGAATGGGTAAATGGGCTGGGTCTGCCAAGGGTCCGTTTGATCCGTTTATGGGGACTGCGCTGTGCGCACCATACGCCTGCACAATCGGCCAGCGACCGCCACCTGCCGCGATGCTGTTATCGAACACCATTCCAGTACCGCATGAAAGTTCGCACCAATCAACATAACCAGCTGTGGTGTGCTTATTATCGTACGCCTCAATCTGTCGGGACCCATGCTGCGCGCCGTTAGCATCTGATGAGGTCTCAAATTGGTGCGCGTCGATATACGCATCACCAGTGACGGTGTTAAAGCGCAAGACAGTCTGGGCGCCACCATCATTTTCGTTCATGTATCCGGGTCCATTGAAAGTAGAATCCTCAACGAAAACCGCGCTAGAGGTGCCCATTGTGTGCGGCTTGCTCCAAACGGAGCTGGCTCCTCGAATCATAAACGTCTGCAAGCTGCCATGACCGCTGTTGATCGTAATGTGGTCGAAGAGACCAGACGATGCTGAGCAGTATGCGAAATACCCTGGTGCGGGCGGGCCGTTGAATGTCACGTGATGCACACGCCAACCGGTGTTTGACGCAGTTATCGGTGTGGTGGAAGGTCCGCCTGCCGTGTTGATCGCGCCAGTAATCGTAAATCCGGTTACATTTGCCGCGGCGCTTATATTAATGACTCCACCACCGTAGTACGGGCCAGTGGGAGAAAGCACAATGGTGGTATTCGTTTCACCTGCCCCGCTTAGCGTGATCGCCTTATTGACCAACACCGAGGTCTGTCCCGCACCCCAGATAAATGATCCTGCCGGGATGGTGATCGTGTCACCAGCGGAAGCGGCCACAATTTTTGCGTTTACGTCAGCTTGCGAACCATTGCTGGCCAACGTTGCTGCACGGACCAAAACAGTAGTGAAACCACAGGCGAACAGTAGGATTATCAATTTTCTTTTCATGAGGACGATTTGTTTACGGCAAGCAGGCCAGAAAAATTCTAGCATCGTTGACGATGTATGAGTTCGGACAGGCAACAACGGGATTCACTATGAAAGCCCGGATTCACTAAAATTTAGAGAACGATTTCCTTCATATGCGTTAATTAACCTGGTGAACGTTTTCAGCCTGACCATCCAAGGATTGAAAGGTTCCGACCTGGTGGCCTTGGATAAATTGCCGTATATTTTTAACACTCAAATTACGTTATATGTTGCAAGACCTAGCTTGCGGTCTGGTTGGAACGACCTCTACGCCCTCGCTCGATGAGCTGTTGGAGCACACTTAGGACTTCCATGAAGGCCCGCAGTCGGAAGCCCCAACAAACTCCGAGAAAAACGGCGGCACCGACTCCGACTTGAAAAATGAAGTCCAGCAGTGGCTTTCCGAATTGAAGGAAATGAGCGCATAGGACGAATCCGCCCATGACAAAACTCGCGAGGATGCCGGGCATGACATCACGAATCTGGTTGCTCACGGGATAGCCGATGATTTTGCCGAGAAGGATTGCCTGGACAAAACAGGTGGTGGAGAACACCACGAGCTCACCCGTCAGCAAACCGGTAACTCCCCACTGAAAGGAAATCGCGGCGGTTGCCAGGCGGAGTACTCTTTGGAGGATGGTGACACGCAGGTGAAGATCCGCCCGACCAATGCCCTGAAGGGCGTCGAGACCTCCATTGCGGAATGGCAGGAAGATCATATAAGCACAAGAAAGCCGGATATACGGAATCGCGGGCACCCATTTTGCGGTCAAGACACCATTGACGAAAGACTCAGCAGTGATGGCGATGCCAACCATTAAGGGCGTGTTGATCAGCGACATCATCATCATGGTTTTTCGGTAAGTTCTCTTCAAGGCCTCAGGTTGACTGCGCAGAGTCGGATACACGGGGTTTGAAACTCTTGCGACGATGGAGGTGAGGCTGCTGGCGAACGTGTACGGTATCCTCGCCGCCATGGTATAGAACCCCAAAGCGGTTGAAGAATAGAACTTGCCTATCGCAACGGGGAAAACGTTGTCGACGATGGTCCCGATAGACGCGGACAGCAGCACACGCGAGCCAAACGGAAACATGGCACCAAGGGCCTGCCAGCTGAAGATCAGTTGCGGACGCCAGGTGCTGGCAAACCACAAGATGACTGACCGGGTGAGCGTCTGTGAAAGGGATTGGCCCACGAGACTCCAAACGCCAAACCCTTTCCACGCCATCACAACGGCAACACATCCAGAGACGATTCCGGAGATCAGGCTCGCCTTGGCCTGGGTTCGGATGTCGAGTTTTTTGTTGAGCAGGGTCGTGTGAATGAGACTGATCGCAGAGAATGGAATAATCAGCGAGATCGCTCGGGTGAGCGGGATAAGTTGAAGATTCCCATAGAATCCGGCGATGGACGGAGCTGCGATCCACAGCGCGGCCACGCCGAGGAAAGAGGTGACGACATTGAAATAAAAAACCGAACAATGGTCGAGGTCAGTAGAATCGTGCTTTTGCAGCAACGCCGGACTGAAACCGATATCCGTAAGGATCGAGGCGATGGCAATAAAAACCCAAAGCATCCCGATGAGCCCGACTTCGCTGGGCAGAAGCAGGCGCGCGAGCAAAACGGAGACCACGGTCTGCAGACCATATTGCGCGACACGGTCGATGAAACTCCAAAAAGCAGCTCGGGAAGCCTTAGCTTTCAGGCTCATTGTTGAGTTCGCTTAAGCGCAGAAAATTTTACAAGCCCAGCGATGTCGCCGGAGTGCAAGAGATGTCTGGCCTGATCAATCTTTTCCTCCGGCCAGTCCCACCAACGTAGGTTGAGCAAGATGGCGATATTTTCATCGGAAAAGCGTTTTCGGACAAGACGGGCAGGAGTTCCAACAACGATACCGTAGGGTGGTACATCCTTGGTCACGACGGCGCAGGCGCCGATTACTGCGCCATGACCAATCGTCACTCCTGAGAGAATGGTTGCACCGTGACCGATCCAGACATCGTTGCCGATGACGACATCACCTTTCGAGAAGGCGTGCCGGCCGGTAAACTTGGTTCGTTTCCGTGATCCATACAATGGGCTGGTCGTTATCCAATCCATATGATGATTTCCGCCGAGCAAAATCTGTACTTTGCTCGCGAATGAACAAAAGGCTCCGACTTTAAGTGTCGTGCCATCTCCATAATTTACTACCGTTGGATTTCCATAGGTATCGCGTCCGACGGAATATTTTTCATCCCACGGCTTACCCCTTCGGAATACTGTCGAATAGATCCGCCGGAGAATTCGCTTAATAAGAAAGGGAGACGACATACCTGTGAAATGTTCTTACGTAATGTCGCTTTATCAGGCGACATCTTTCATGAGCCAAAATTGGCTGGTGCGGCCCAAAGGTATCTCAACTGGCGACAAATCCGGTGTCAGATAATTTGCCGGACGGCGTGAAACCTTCAGGAGGTGCAACCTCGCAAGGCCGTTTTAAGAAGAGCCGCGTGTTTTCGGTGCATGCGTGAACGAGCTGCTCCTCATTGAAGACTGGAACCTCTGCCCGGAAAATGCGTTCAAATTCCTCAATAACGTATGCGGTTTTCTGGTCGATCAACGAAGAGGTCGCCACGTTCGCGGCCGCCCAATCGAAGTATTTGTTATCACTCTCTTTGGCCGAACAAATAGCTTTAAGTGTGCCGCTCCAGAGATGAACCAAATAGAAGTGCGAACGGAATGGAAAATTGAGACGAGGCAATTGATGCCTTACGATGCTGCGCTGATACTCGAGAGCTGGCACACCATGCTCCTCGAATGGTTGAAATCCCCGCCGCCACGAAACAGCAGGATCGAATAACAGACTGCTGACATGCACATAGCCACCGTCGACATAAGCGGCACCCCCCTCAGTCTCGAGTTCTCCCGCCATGTGGCAGTTCGCCAACTTCATGCTGCGAATGGCGTGAGAAAAAACGTCGGGGCGACAAATGAACACGTCAGTATCGACTACGAAGACGTAATCGATGTCCGCGTACCCGGGAACTCCTTGTTGCGCTTTGCCCCGAAGATATTCCATCCCTTGGTTGAGGCCGGGACCATGGTAGAGTTGCCGTTTGTTCAGAACCGGGTCAACAACTCCAGCTCTAGCGAGAGCTTCGATCATGGCGACAGATCCGTCAGTGGAGTTATTATCCACCACGACAATCGGTCCAATCGAACAGTTGGTATCAGCCAATCGGCGGAGGGAAAATACCAACCTCGCGAGCAGTTGTTTTGTGTTATAGTTTACGGTTACAATGGCAATCTTTGGGATCTCAGAAGAGTTTTTTGAAGAAGGCGTCGGCCAGTTGAAACGAGCCCAAGGATTCACTCTGCGAGTGATGCGGTCCCGCCATGCCGCAGCGGAGAATAGGTCAGATCGAAAATTCATGAATGCGAATGCAAAAATGACGGATTCCGCTTATTGATTCCCTTGCTTGATGGAGTGAAGAGCCGCGATGGCTTCGGCCTCTGCTCGCCGCCTCGCCAACAGCATTTTTCGGTCAATTCGGGAATCGGTGAAAAAATGCCAAATAAGTCGAGCCCATGAGGCCGTCTTGCTGCGCTCTGGCGATTTATAGCGCGGCCTGATAGACTCCAAAATTACGTAACATTGCCCGACTCCGGCATAGAGTCCGATCAGGTACTCTTCAGTCAGGCGTTCGCGGGCAATGATGTGGGTCAGCCGAAGTGCTTTGAAGCGTCCCATGCCCAGATTCATATCCGTTGCGGTTAGCGCGAGATCAATGTCGCCTCCGGATGAAAGCTTTTTGCCCGACCGATCGAGTGAGCGGCGAAGGGGATCATTGGCAATTTCATGGAAATAGCGCTCGGCTACTTCACGACGAATGCACAGTCCGGCCCCGCAAGGTGTTGCCCATTTCCAGTCAAAGTTGGACCAATAATCCTGAGGTATTTCCGAACAGGCTAAATACTCGAGGTACGGTTTACTCCAGTTCGGAGGAGCGACTTCGTATTCTGGCATTAAGCTGCCACCGAACGCAGCCATATAGGGTCTTTCAGAAAAAATGGTTTTAGCGGTGCTGACGTAATTCGGATCTAGTACATTGTCGTCATCGACGAAGATTATAAATTCGCCTCTAGACTCCTTTATTGCTCGTAACCGGGCGTTCGTAACGCCGATCAGCTCTTCTCTTACCACTTTTCCTGCTTGATGCCAGGACACCGTGTCGCGGGCAGAGATCGGCTTTTCAGATCGATTGTCGATAATGATCAGCTCCCAGTTTTCCTGAGGTAAATCCTGCTTTTGTAGCGCAGAGATTACTCTCTCAAATACTCCCGTTCGTGGATTGTGCGTGCAGATTATAACCGATATGAAGTGTGGCAAGGTGGTCATTGGCGGTGTCTATTGAAGTAAGTATGCAGCAAATTAATAGGAAGATGAATGCCCCTCGCGAGATCTAACTTT
Source organism: Verrucomicrobiota bacterium (assembly GCA_041691855.1). GTDB lineage: Bacteria > Verrucomicrobiota > Verrucomicrobiia > Opitutales > Opitutaceae > Lacunisphaera. The sequence goes on from JBEPTW010000044.1 coordinate 11,577, forward strand.
TGAAACGTGTCAGCCTATTTGCGGAGAGAGGGAGAGACTTGTACGTTACGAGCGGAGCGCGGCGATGATGGCCTTCGCGAGCCATTTGAGCGAATTGAGCGATCCAAGCTTGGCGGGGTTCACAAGTCGAAGCAGGGGTCGAGCTGCGCGATAATCCCGCACGCGAAAGTGCTCACTGCCTAATCGATATCTTTCTCGGTTCAGTGCTAAATCCAGCGCAGATTGCTGGGTCGCGCTAAGCTCGTGCCGATGAGTACCTAGGTCTTTCAGTACCGCTAATACTGAGATCATCATCGCGCGGCGATCCCCGATAATATTCGAACCGTGAATCCGGCGTTTCTCGAGCACGCGATCTAAAAATCCGCAGCGTGTCTTCAGCGCCCAGCGGAGCCACCATTGGAAATCGTCGGCGTAACCGATGTCCTCACGCAGGTAGCCGACGCGCTCAATGGTTGACTGCCTAAAAATTACTGTCGAAGTGGGCACTGGATTGACCCTCAAGAGATAGTTTACGAAATCGCGTAGGTCGGTAGCGTGCGTCCGGCAGTAAGTGTAGACGGATTGATCCAGAATTTCAGGCTCTGTGTCCTCGCCGGCAGGGCCGAAATTAACCATGTGAGCGAAAAGAAAATCGACCTCGGGGTTTTTCTCCAAAAAATCCATTTGCTCCGCTAACTTGGTCGGAACCCAGAGATCATCCGAATCCAGAAAGGCGATCCAGTCCCCTTTGGCTTCACGGAGACCGCGATTACGCGCCGCGGCTGGACCAGCATTTTTTTGTCGGATATAGCGGATTGGGGCCGGCAGTGCACTGATCGCGGCCTCTGTCCCATCAGTCGAGCCATCGTCCACCACGAGAATTTCGTCAGCGGCATGCGTTTGTCGCAAAACGCTTTCCAGTGCCTCGCGAAGATATCCGAGTCGGTTGTACGTTGGAATGACAACACTGATTTTAGAGGTCATTCTGTAATTTGGAAGGGAGGTTGCTGATGAAAGGGTGCAATGGTTTCTACGTAAATCATTTTTCTATGGGTTCCGCAAAAGTGTTCTGCGGCGCTGAAACGCCGGCAGTTTCAGGTCCGGATGATCGGTCGCCGACGAGTATAATGATGTTTGCGACGTCGGAACGCGTGGCCCGCGAGCAATGCTTTTCCGGGTAGATCCGGCTTCTCCATGGAAAACCGCTGGTGGTTTGCCTCGGCGCTATCCTTGGACGGGCCCGCGGTTCCGAATGTCGCTTCGACAATACCCTCGCGCGTGAGCGTGTTGAAAAAGGCTGCGGATACTTGTCGGTCAGTGTGAGGAAAAGCGAAGGTGCGGTGTTTGAGCGAAAATCGGGTGGTCAAAGCCCGCACGCTTTCCCGGGTTTGGCGCAGTTGCTCACTCAGGGGAATGTCAGCGTAACGTGGGTGATCGAGGCTGTGCGCACCGACGGTAAAACCCCGGTCAAGGAGGGAGGTGATTTGTTTGGTCGTAAGGTAGGGAAGGACGCGTTGGAGATAAGCGTCGAATGGGACATCAACAACCTGAGCGACATCATCGAGGACCGCGCGTTTGGACCAAGGCACGGCTTTCAGAGTGCCGGCCAGGTCTGATTCCGGAATACCGGCGGTACGCAAAAGCCTGAACGCTTCCGCCTCAATTGCCGGGGTTGTTCCTTGCCGCATGCGGTGAACCAAGAGGCTGATTTTTTGCTGAAAGCACAGAGCGTTGTTATCGAGCATATCGCTCATCACGAAAAACACCGCGGGGATTCCTTTCTTGGCAAGGATGGGGGCGACGACGTCATGCATCTCCCGGAATCCATCGTCGAAGGTCAGCAGAAAGGAATTGTCTGGAGCGGAACCGTTGGTGCGGACAGCCGTCAGAAATTCCTCAAGCGACAGAGCTTTGCGTCCACGAGCCAGAAGTTCGAGATCCTCGGTGAAGCGCGCCACATTGCGATAGGCATAAAGCGACGAGACGTGCGGTACGTCCTCGTCAGAAACCATGTGGTAATAGGGCAGCAGGCATTTTTCCCCCAACGCTCCTTGGATCCAGGATTCTGGAGCGGTTCCGAGGATACGATACAAGGCGTTTTTCAATGGGAAAAAATAAGTGAGCGGCGCGATATTATCCGATCGACGGCAGGCATGGGAGTTCAGTGGCTCTTGCGTCCCAGTGCCCGAAGATAAAATTCCTCGTGGCGGGCAGCCAATGCGGCCAGACTGAATTTGGATTCGACCAGCTTTCGTCCCGCGACGGCAAATTGCGCCCGCCGTTCAGGCTGCTCCAGGAGGGTTTGCAGGCGGGCCACGAGGGTTTTGAAATCACCGAGCTTAACCAGATACCCGGTCTGGCCGTCGATGAGACCCTCGGAGGTGCCACCAATGTCGAATACGACTGGCGGAACGCCCATCGCTTGGCATTCGAGTAAAATGCGCGGTAAACCTTCGTGGTGGCGCGTGGGAAAGGCAAGGACTGCCGCCGCACCGTACCAATCGCGAAGCTGCGTTGAATTCAACTGTCCCAGCAAAAAGACGCGATCTTCGACGTGCTCGGCAATAATGAGATCTTTGATCTCCTTTTCAAATCCGGGACTGTCCAACCGGCCGCCGAAAGCGACTTCAAAAGCAATACCCCTGCGTTTCAATTCCCCTGCCGCGCGGATGACGTCGGCCTGACCTTTGGTCGGCGTGATGCGTGCACCTAAAAAAATCAGCGGCACCTGGGTCGTGCGTTGCACCAAAGAAGCATTTTTCTTCTGAAAGAAATCGGTGTCGATGCCGTCTGCCACCGTGGCGAAAGAGGGTTGAGCAAAACGGGGGACGTCAACCCCGGTGACGCCGCCCACGGCGGCCATTTTTCCAATCTGGGTCCGCATGGAAAAACTGGCTAGGCGGTCGTTGGAAAAGTGGTGGACATATACGACCGGAATTTGGTTTTTCGCGGCGAAATCAAGGAGTTCCGCAGAGTCGGCGCTGCCCGCGCTGTGGAGACAAATCAAGTCGACGGGGAAACGACGATAAAGGTCGCTCACGGTGGAGACGAGCCCGCGTGGCTCGCCGTCCCGTGCATGAATGCGGCGTTTGCCGAGGAGGGGACGAGTGATACAGGCGTGAAGGCCCGGCAGAAAAAGTATCCGTTCAATGATGACTTTTTTGATGCGGCGGGAAAAAGTGGGTTTGGCGGTATGACCAGTGATCGCCCGTTCGTGGGCGGCTTGTTCAACAAAAAGGGACGAGCGTACCAGCCGTCCTTTCTCAAAAAGCGTTTCGCCTTCTCCCACCCGATCCGGTTGGCTGGTGAGTTGGACCTGAATCGTGGTCAGACGGTTGTTCTCCGACAGCACCCGGTTGAGGTCTGCGAGGTATTGCTCCATGCCTCCGCCGCCATCGTACACATGCCCATAGCGCAGAATAGTGAGTCCGTCTAGTCTGGCCATGATTGATGGAAAACTAAATTATGATCGACCGGTGCTCTGCAGCTTCATCGTCAGAACGGACAGCCCCTTATAGATTACTCCCTGACTCCAATGCAGCATGCCCGTCTTCGCCTTGCCCCAAGGGTAGTGGCGATAGTGGAAGTGGCCGTCGGCAGCCTGCATATTATTGATCGTCCAGGTTGCCACCTTTTGGGCCAGCGGCAGACACTCCGGATCGAGTTCGCTGAAGAGCGTGAGAGTTTCAATGCCTTGTCCGGCGCATTGGCTGTCGATGGGATACGCCCGGTTGTGATAGTAATGGGGCCGACCATCGGGACCGAAGAAGTGGTTTTTGTAGTAGCCGATTCCCTTCATCAGGTGGGAGCGCCACGTCTCATCGCCGCTCGCTTCCATGTAATATAGCAAACTATCCAGATTATAACCGGTATGAAAACTGTCGATCCAGTGGGCGTTTTCGGTTTCTCCGTACCACCACGCACCGTCCGGGAGTTGACGTGAGCACGTGTACTCAATGGCGGAGCGTGCCACTTCAATATAGGCGGCATTGCCGGTGTGCTTTCCGGTGCGTGCGAGGGCCGCGGCACCCAACATGCTGGCGTTGTGGATTGTGGGGTTTTTACTGGAAGCGAGGTAGCCCAAGCAGTTGCCGGTTTCAGTTCTGTTCCGAGGCAACGCCATGATCCATTGACACGCACTGTCGGCGATTTTTAGCCAGCGCTGGTTCCCGGTGATTTCAAAGGCATCCAGATAGGCGTGGGTAATGTGAGAGGTCCAGACGATGATCGGATCGTTTTTGGTGTAACGTCCGCCCCGACTGGCAAAATCGAAACTATTGCTCCAACTATGCTTCTCGAAAGATGGAGATTTGTGGCCATCGAGCCAGTCAAGGCAGGATTCCGCCTTTTTGAGATGTTCGGGATTTTTTGTGGCGCGGTAGCGGGTCAGATAACCCCACGCCATGTAGCCCCGCCCTTTGGTGGAATCCTTGCGGGGAATACCCAGAATGGGCCGTAAATTGACGGGGCTTTGTCGGACGGCCTGCATGAGTAGCCGATCCAGGAAGATGCTGCCAAAGGTGAATACTCGGAACGGTGAGCCCAGTCCATCGAAGGGTTCGTAGCCTTTGTAGTTGTGCTTTTCAACCCACGCTTCGACCCGATCCATGCTTTGAGTCAACTCGGAGAGGGAGAGAACGTTTTCGGTTTCGCTATGCATAGTGGGGAAGGAACGTTGGTTTGAGACTACCAGCAAAGGCCATAGTAATGTCCCGCTGACTTGGGCGCTTCGGGAACGATGCGAACGAGATCGATGATGGTCTGATGACTTTGGCTGCCGGTGACGGCGTCGGCGAATTCAGCCCCGCGATTACTGACGACAATGACTTCGCTGGCTTTCATCAGATCGGCCACCGAGTCACACATCAGCCGGGAAAGGTGGGGAATTTCCTTTTCGATATATTCCCGGTTCGCACCCATCAATTTGGCAAGGGAAACGTGGCGGTCATAGATTTTGATCTCAAAACCCTTGCCGATCATGGATTCGATTACTTCCACGATCGGACTTTCGCGAAGATCATCGGTGCCGCCTTTGAAACTCAATCCGAGAAAACCCAATTTTTTGCCCTTAAACTCCGTGAGCTTTTTAATGACTTTGGCGACCTGCAGCCGGTTGCTTTCCAGGATGGTATTTAATACGGGCAGATCGACATCGAGGGTTCGCGCCTCGTAGGTCAGGGCCCGCAAGTCTTTGGGCAGACAGGAGCCGCCGAAAGCGAAGCCTGGCTTGAAGTAATAAGGCGAAAGATTCAGTTTTGTGTCCTGACAAAATATCGACATGACCTTGTGGCTGTCGATTTTCAGCTCTTTCGCGAGATTGCCGACCTCGTTGGCAAAGGTGACTTTCAGTGCGTGAAAGCAGTTGTCGACGTACTTGACCATTTCCGCGACCCGCAGTGAGGTGCGGATATGTGCTCCCGGCAAATGTTGGTAAAGCTCGGCCAGACTTTCCCCCGATTCGGGGGTCAACTCCCCAATTACCGTTTTGGGCGGATTGTGGAAATCTTCCACGGAAGTGCTTTCACGGAGAAATTCTGGATTCATACAAAGGCCAAAATCCTTGCCTGCTATACGGCCTGATTCGCGCTCCAAGATGGGAAGAACGACGTCTTCGACCGAGCCGGGAATTACCGTGCTCCGGATGACGACGGTGAAAAAAGTTTTGCGATCACGCAAGGCCTGGCCGATTTGCTCGCAAACGCGGCGCACGTAGCGGAGGTCGAGACTGCCATTGGCCCGGCTGGGGGTGCCGACACACACCCAAGCCATGTCGGTGTCATTGATCGCGCCCTGCCAGTCGGTCGTCGCCTTGAATCGTCCGTCGCGTACGCCGGTGGAAAGCAATTCGTCCATGTCTTTTTCGACGATGGGACTTTTGCCGGAGTTGATCAGGTCAACCTTGGTGGGATTCGGTTCAACCCCGATGACGTGATGTCCGAGCGAAGCGAGGCAGGCTCCAGACACGCACCCCACGTAACCCATGCCGAAGATGCTAATGCGTTTGACGGACGTATTCATTTTTTGGAGGTCTTTTTGTTAATGATAAAATTGATGCAACGTTGGAAGCCAAGGAACATTCCCTCAACGGTTGCTTCCTGCTGGTATACTGCCCGTGCGTGGGCTGAAAACTCCGCACGTTTGCTGTCGTTGTCCAGCAATTCGAAGATACGGGCGCGTAATTGCGCCACATCGCCGGCTGGCACAATGTACCCATTGCGTCCGGAATGGAGGTAGGCGATCTCAGGCGGTTGTTTGCCCTCCATGGTGATGGTTGGCAAACCGTAGAGAAGTGCCTGGTTCAGTCCGAGGCCCACGTGCCCGGGGATCGAACACAGATCGGCCATGGTGAAAATGCGGGCGATTTGGCGGTTATCGGGATCATGCACTTCTCCCAGATAAATCGTGGTGCGTGGATTTATCCGCGCCTGCCACTCCGGCTTCATGCCGGAGCCGACAATGACGAGACCGGCATCGCGTCCTTCCAAATCACGAAATATCTCGATTAAATGGTCGACGCGCTTTCGACCGCCATCGACGTCCATTCTCCCGACGAAAAGCACGACCTTTTTAAAGGGAATGTTGAGGTCTTTTTTAATGGCGTCTTTCGACTCCGCAATGGCGGGGAACTCTGTTTCGTTGATCGTGTTATTGGCGGGGAATGCTTTCTTTCGTTGCCTCGGGGTCAGGTATTTTACCAAGTCTGCCGAGTAAATAATGAGGCCGTCACTGAGGCTGTTGATATAGCTAAAAAGCGCATTGCGAAACCTGTTGTTCAAATCATCCAGATTGCGGGTCTTCGTCCAAACGGCAACGGGGATGCCCTTCCATTTCAGCCAATGGATCAGGGGCCAGTGAATTTTATCCTTGAGATGAAGGAAGAGGATTACCGCGTCCGGCTTGATCTCGGTAATGCGATCGCGATAGACGGTCCAATTGAAGGGGATTTCCTCAATTTGGAATTTGGGTGGAATTTTGCTTTGCGACTGCAACCGATCCGTCAGCACCCGCCACTCCCAGCCTTCCTCGCCAAAGCGCTGGTGAAAATAATTATAAACCGATACCCGGTAGTGCATCACCGTGTTCGAAACTAACAAAACAGTTTTATGCGGTTCGGCCATTTTTAAGATTTTGATCGAGCGGACAGGATTAGAGTTTTCGTTCACGCATAATGGGCATGCCCAAAAGCATTGATAGGCGGCCAAGGTGATGGCAGTCCTTCACCAGTAATTGCATCGCACGGTGCCTTCCGGCAAGACAGACGAAGGGGAGCGCCAAAGTGTAAATGATGATGGCAAGGAAACTTTTGAAGCCTACCTTGGAGCGGCCGACCAAGGTCTTTGACTTCACATCATAGCCCAGAGATATGCCGCCTTGGAGGAGTGCCCTCCGTAGATGATAGGCCGCGCGCATCCGTTCCGGCGGGACGAGTTCGTAGGCGGGAGCATCCTCACACCACACAAACGTGAAGCCAGCCGCCGTGGCGCGTTTAAAGAAATCAACATCCTCGCCCCCGGTCCGAAAGGCGGGATCGAACCGGATTTTTCCTTCGTTGAAGATCTGGCGGCTGAGCAGAACATTGCCGGTGCGGCATTGGCCCCAGGTGAGAATCGTGCCAGTCGGCAGTGCGGGACGGTCACACAGGCCCGAGCGCTGAAGCCAGCTCGGAACCTTTTCCTCGAAGTACGGACGCACCGGGCCCAAGGCACCTGCGCAACCGGATTGGTGAAGCGTTTCGATCAACTTGAGCAGCCAGCTGTCAACGGGAACCTCGTCGTCATCGACGAATGCGATAAAATCACCGTCGGCGCTGTCGACGGCACGGTTTCGTACGATGGCGAAATTCCGTTCGGGCTCGCACTCATAGCGCACCGCAAACCCTGTATCGCGACAAAAACCGCTGACCACAGATTCGGCCGAGCGTGTGGCGTCATTGTCCACGACCACGCAACTGACCTCGAAAGCCAGCGAACCACGAAGCTGTTTGGGCAGAGCATCAAGCAGCCGTCGGAGCAACCGCGGACGTTGATACGTGCAGATGCAAACACTGATTCGGAGAGTTTGAGTGGGAAGCGGTGTGGGCTTCATGAAAAATCGTCAGGCAATTGCCTTTTTGGGATGAGTAGCCGTGACCGTTTTGATTCCGGGATGAACGCCTGAAGTCGAACCGCGCAAGTTTGGCTTTGGCTCGGCAGAATACGCGACCATGAGAAAACTGAACCACCAAATATGAACGGCAGTCGGGAAGATTGCCTCGGAGTAGTTCATGAGGAGAACGATTCCGATCACGACCAGTCGAATTCGACCGTATTCAAAATCAGTTCGAATCGTATGGAGTGCGCCGACTGTGGTTTGGATAACGAACAGAATCATCAGCCCTACGCCCACGAGCCCGAGGTTGGCAAATACCTCGATATAGCCGTTATGGGCCTCCATTGGGTGATTATCCACGCCCGGATCCATTTTGTCCCAAACCGCCGGGACCCAGAAACCCCCATAGCCAGTGCCGAAAATTGGATTTTCCAAGCCAAGGCGAATGGTTTCCGACCAAATCAAGTCGCGACCGGCGAGGTCGGGACTTTTCCCTTGGGATTCCGCCACGAGTGCTTTCGGCGAAATATCAAAGGCGGTCATTGTTACATATACTAGGGTTAAAACGACGGTGGCAGTAGCAAGACGGGAACCCAATCGGTGGATATTCGGCTTCATCCGACCAAGGACAAAAAAAATCATAAGTCCAAAGATCCCACATAATATTGCCGTACTACTGCGGGAATCTTGCTCTCCTCCTCCATTGAATAGGTAGGCGCACATCGCAAAGTAAACCCACTCCACCTTCCGAGAGAGCAGGGATTTTCCCGATTTGTGCGCAGCGACGAGGCTCCAGACGAAGGCTAACACGGCGACAACGCAAAGCTGCCCGAGTGGATTCTTGTGAGTGGTCACTCCGATCCAGATATCTGCACCCCAATTCTTGGCGGGCATCATACCCAAGTCGTGAAAATACCTGATCAGGACGACGGAGAGTGGAATCAGCAAAATGGCAGTGCGGCGGAATACGGCCATGATGGCCTCCTTGGGGGCAGGATCGGTTAAGACCACGAGTGCCATCACCAAGTCCGTTGCGGGGCGGAAGAGTTTAATGGCAGGATTGTCCAGATCATCTGTCCAGAAAACGCTGATCATCAGATAAGCATAAAAGATCGATAGGGCGAGATTCTGCGCAAAAATAAAACGCCAATTAATCCGGCGGCGAAGGAGAATAATTATTCCGCTCAAAAGAATTATCGCGACAAAGATGGGGTCCAGTCGATCGCCGCCGAAACCGCCGGTCCAATAGTCAATCCCACGTGACCCGCATCGCATCATCCAGAGTGTCGGCACCCAAAGAGCGCGGGGGTGCGCACGGAAATTTTTATGATCCCAACGGAAAACCCACGCAATAAATCCCAAACAAACGATTAGTGCCAGGGTGGACATGGGACTCCAGATGTTCCGTTCCTATTTCCAGTCCGCTCCGAAGAAACCTTGTCTGGGACGTCATTGCTCCCAAGTGCCTTCAGAAATATTTCTGCAGGGACAAAGCGAACGACTTCGAAGCGGGACAAGGGAAGCAAGGGCATTTTGTTTAAGATGACGCTTGGGCTTGCCGGAGCTTTTTGGCGCGTTTGATGAGTCGTTGAGCTCCACTCATCCAATCATAAGCTCCATTGAGTTTGGCAATGAAAAGGGAGCGATCGTCGCAATAGTTTGCCGGGTATCGCTTCGTGCGCAAAGGGCTGCTGTTCGGAAGGGTCGCACCGATTTCAGTCGTAACGCACGAGCGGTACCCTGCTTCCCGGAGGATTTGTCCGAAACGGATGGAGAAATTGCGATTCGTTTGAGGAAAGGCGAACGGATAGGCGAACGCCAACGCTGGCCGACCTAAACGCTTTTCCAAGGTGGCTTTCGATTCCCGTAATTCCTTTTCAATTTCCGGCCAGCCGAGCTTTACAAGAACGGGGTGATTGACGGTATGAGAACCGAATTCAATGCCGGCGCTTTGCAGTTCGAGCACTTCCGCCCACGTCAGGCAGTCGCGGCCTTTGAAGGATTTCCGTTCATCGCCAATAAATGCCGTGGGCAAATACATCGTGGCGGTAAAACCATGGCGCTGCAAAACGGGAAACGCCTCGGTGTGGAAATCGCGAAAGCCGTCGTCGAAAGTAATCGCCACTAACTTTTGATTTTTGTGAGCGGAAATTAAGCCCTTGTTTGAATCAGTCTCTCTTTCTGTCTCTTGCTCCTTGTTACTTTCTTTCCCGCTCAACCAGGCCAGCCCTTCTGTGAGCGTGACGCCGCGGTAACCATCGTCCGCGAGCCACTGCATCTGCTCGGCAAAACGTTGCGGGGAAGTGCAGACTTTGTAATACGGCGAAAAGGCGGGTTCGGGATCGTTCGAGATGCTATGGTACATCAGCACCGGCAGGCGCGGTCCCGTCGCGGGCACGAGCGAGCGCCATGGCCGGAATACCCAAAGGGTCAGGAATCGATCAAGTCGCATGGTTGATTAGAAAATGTTTTTGGGAGTGCAGTGCTTGCGATTTGGAGTGCGGTGACGTGTCACCGCTTTGAAAGCGGTCTCGCGAGACCGCACTCCACCAAGGGAGCGCTCGCTGTGCTTAACCCTTCCTATAAAATCCCGTTCGTCCATGGCTGCTCTCCCCTCACACCACCGTGGGCAACAAGGCCTCCCGCAGACACAGCGCATCCACCATGCGGAAATACGCCGAACGCCGCGTTTCCCAATTGCTCTTCGCCACGAGCTTCGTGGCGTTTTCGCGCAGGCTTTGGTTCAGCTGGGAGTCGGTCAGCACATCGATCAAGGCCTGCGCCAGCTCCGGTACATCGCCGGAGGTGAAGAACCGGGCTTCCGTCTCGTTGAAATAGTACTGATCGATCTTGGTCCGCGAAAGCACCACGGGCACGCCTTGCGACATGAATTCCAGAATCTTCGTGCTGTAGGCCAGATTGCCGAACGAGTCCGCCCGCTTTGCGACCACGCCTACATCGGCATTGGCGACAATTTGCGGAATCTCGTGCAACTGAACCTCGCGATTAAAATGGACCGCATCTTGCACGCCCAATGCTTCCGTCTGGGCTTTCAGCGCCGGCATGACCGAGCCGGTGCCATAAATGTGAAACTCGGCGGTGGGCACCTGCGCCAGCACCGCCGGCATGGCGGCGATCACCAGATCGACGCCTTGGTGACGCGACAGCGAACCGTGAAAGAGAATGATCTGGCGGTCGTCGGTACGCGTGCGCTTTCGAGGATAAAATATCCGTCCATCGACATTGTTGATGAAGACCGAACATTTTTCCTTCCGCGCGGATCGCGCCTCAATCGTGTCCAGCCAGAGATGGTTCGAGACAATGACATGGTCGGCGAAGGCCGCGGAAATCTTTTCCTCGAGCCGCAAAACCGCGCCCAAGGGTTTGACCGTCCAACCCTTTCTCTTATCGGTGAAAAGCTCGGGTACCAAATCGTGCAGATCGAGAATGATCCGCGCGCCCCGCAGTCGCGCGATGAAAGCCGAGAAAATAATCAGGTCCGGCATGTTGTGCACATGCACCACGTCATAGGGACGGGATAACGCGCGTTTGGAGATAACGCCAAACGCCGTCAGGGCGAAACGCCCGACTTGCGCCATGTAGGCCAGGGTGCTGCCTCCGAACTGCGTCTTCCCGGAAAGATGGGTGATCTTTACGCCGGCGAGGACGGTTTCGCGCGGACCGTCGTCACCGAGCGTGACGGATAATACCTCCACCTCGTCGCCCCGCGCCGCCAGACTTTCCGCGTAACGGCGGACCCGGTTGTCGAATTCGTAGGCCGAATACGTGAGCATACAGATGCGCAAGGGACGGCGAGGATCGCGGGTTTCGACTTTGTCGGAGGCATAGCTGGCCACGTGCCGCGGGAGTGCATGCCAGTATTTTCCGGTGTATTCCTGCGCGATGAATTTCAAAAAATCAGCGTACAGCTCGACGGGGAATTCCCCGGCTTTGGTTTTCCCCATGCCCAAGGCCACGTAATCCGGATGGAGATTCAATAAAGCCATGCCGCCCTTGTCCGCCAACCAGCGCAGCTTGGTCTTCCAAATGGCGTTGGTGGTTTCGCCCAGGACGAGATAAAGCGTGGAGTCCTGAGGGAGCGTGTATGGGAGTTCAATAAAGCCCTTGCGCTCGCCGTCATCGGCCACCCGAAACGGAAAGATGGTGCCTGCTCCATCGGGCTGGGGCTCGAAGGGATCGGTGTCGAACGTGGAGGCGTCGTAGAGCACGCTGAGATCCCGTTGCCAATCGAGATTGTGCAGCATGAACCCGGATCGGAAGCCCACGGCCTTCCAGTCTTTCAACCACTGGTTGATCCGCTTCGCGCTGTTCCGAAAATTATCGCGGGACCGATACAGCCAGCCTTCGTGGTGGAGATCGTGAACGCCGACTTCAAATCCGTTTGCCACGAGCCAGGCGCGCAGCTCCGCGGGGACTTGGTAGGAACCTTCCGGGATGAAATTGAATGACGAGCGGAAGCCGAGGCTCATTTCAAGCTCGGCTAGTTGACGAACTTTCGCGACCCCTGCGGGACCTTCGACATCGTGACTCAGGGAAACAGCGAATTGTTTGCCGTCCGGCCAGCCTGGCCAACTTTTGGGTGGCGTGTCCGAGCCGGCTAGGATTGGCCAAATTCCTTTGTAGGACTCGCGGACCCGTCGCGCCGAAACCCGCCGCACCGCCATGCGCAGACGCCACGGAAGATAAGGTTTGAGGAGGTAATAAATGCGTCGGGTGAGCATAACGGAAAATTAATTCAGGCAGGTGGAGTACGGCGATAGCTTCGTGGAGTGCGGTGACATGTCACCGCTTTCAAAGCGGCGACGCGTCGCCGCAGTCCACCTCCTACCTCCGCGGGCCCCGCGTTGAATTTCCGTTGATTGGGCATGTTATCAAGGTGGAGTGCGGTCTCGCGAGACCGCTTTGAAAGCGGCGACACGTCGCCGCACTCC
>JBEPTW010000045.1:0-24267 GCA_041691855.1 Verrucomicrobiota bacterium
GTGCCGTTTTTCGCGCGCGAGGCCGGCGCAAGCACCGGCCCTACAGCAAGCGACGAAAGTTATTTCCCAGACACGCCCTAAAGTGGCCAGAAGAGTGGTATGAGAAAACTCGCAATGATCCAGTGGAGCAAATTCAGCGGTAATCCCAACCGGAGAAAATCCGAGAAACGATAGCCGCCCGAGGTGAACACCAGCGTATTCGTCTGGTATCCGATCGGAGTCGCGAAACAGGCGGACGCTCCCAGCGTGACCCCCACGAGAAAGGCCCGCGGATTTGCCCCCATCAAGTGCGCGGACTGCACGGCGAGTGGGACCAGCAACGCCGCCACCGCGTTATTGGACAGGAAATTGGTCAACACCGACGTAATCAGGATAACCAGACTCAAGGTGAACCACGCGCCCAATGGCATGACGAGATGAACCAACGATCCGGCGAGCAACGCGGCGGCGCCGGTTTTTTCCAACGCGACACCGAGCGCCAGCATACCAGCGATCAGGAAAAGGCATGGCCAATCAATCGCGCGGTACGCTTCCTCCGCGTCGACGCAACCCGCGGCGACCACCACGATCGCGCCGATGAGCGCGGCGACAGCGATGGGCACGATCTGCAACGCGCCGACCACCACCACGGCCACGCCAATGCCGACGGCGAGGATGCGCCGGTTGAGGCGAAACGCCCGGCGCCCGCCCGCCAGCAGCAAAAGATCGTTGCTCTTTTGAATGCGAGCGAGCGCGTCCTTGTCCACTTCCATCAACAATACATCGCCGGTATCGAGGCGCGTTTCCTCGCGTTGCGATCCGACGTTGTGCCCACGCCGGTGAAGAGCGAGCGCCCGCGCGCCGAAGCGCCGTCCCAAATTCGCCTCGACCAAGGTATGGCCAATGAGTTTTGAGAGCGGCATGACGACACATTCGACAATCCGGGCTTCCTCGGGCCGGCCCATGGCCAGTCCGGAAGAGTTGAGATTAACCTCCAGCCCGGTTTGGTCATGCAAGGCCGTGACCGCGGACGTTGGCAGGCTGATGCGAAGCAAATCGCCGGCTTCGAGCGGTAATTTCCCCGGTTGCCCCGGTTGCACTTCGCCACCCCGGATCAGTTCGAGCAGGCGCCCTTCGCGCAGAGCCCCGGCGATGGCGTCACGCGCGGTTTTTCCGATCAGCGGCGAACCGTCGGAGATAAATGCCTCGGTAATAAAACGCCGCTCGGCAGCACCGTCGAGGAGCGAGGTGGCGGTTTCGCGTTTCGGCAGAAGACGCGGTGCGAAAATGAAAAGAAAAACCAGGCCGACCGCCGCGAGCACCAAGCCCACCGGTGCGAGTTCAAACATCCTGATGGGAGCCAGTCCCATCCGCTGTCCCGCACTGCTCGCCACCAGATTGGTGGAGGTGCCGATGAGCGTTAGGGAGCCGCCCAGGATGGAAGTGAACGACAGCGGCATCAGCAAACTCGAAGCGGCCAGGTTGCGCTTGCGGGCGATGGAAATGAGAATCGGAAGAAAGACGATGACGACGGGCGTGTTGTTAACAAACGCGGAAAAAGCGAGCACCACCGGTAGCACGAGCAGCAGGACCGAACGTTCTGTTTTGCCAGGCAGTGTCTGGAAAACCCGCGAGGCCAGATCGATGACGCCGGTTTGTTCGAGCGCGGCACTCAACACAAACATTGCGCCGACCGTGATGAGGGCCTCGCTGCCGAAAAGGGGAAAAACCTCCGCCGGTGTTAGAACCTGGCCCAGAAGCAAGAGGCTGCAAGCGCCCAGCGCCGCCAATTCCGGCCGCACCCGTCCGGAGGCGATCGCGATAAACGTCGCGACGATGACCATACACGTAATGCCGATGGGAACTGTCATGGCCGGGAATCTATCTCAGTGTTGCACGCCGCACTCACGCTCGAACGCAGGGAGTTCGTTGCGCAAGCCCAGGACCCGGGACGCATTGCCGGCGGTTAACAGGCCGTCAGAGCCTGACTCATGCACCGTCACGGGGTCGCCATTGAGTTGCTCTACCCCGAGGGGAATCACATCGAAGAGTTCGCGAATTTTTTGTCGGTTAAACACTAGGCTGTGGAGTTTGGGCCCGAGGACGAGTTCGGCGAGATGATATTCACCAGTGATCGGAAAACGTTCCCCGGCAGTTTCGGCGCGGCGGCATTCGGCGAGTAGTAACGGCTTCAACGCAGGGTGAGCGATCCTCGGGCCGAAAAACAGGCGCAGGTTTTCAGGTGTCGCTTTTGCGCAGATGAACCACCCGTTGCGGAAATGGAATTTCGATTTCATTTTCGCGGAATGCTTTCTCGATGGCGAAATTGAGGTCGCTGCGGAAAAGCCCCGGCGAGTGCACCATCTCTCGCGTCCATACCCCGAGTTCGAAATTCAACGAGCTGTCGCCAAAACTTTCAAAATAAACGGAAGGGGGCGGCGTGGGGAGGACGTTTTCATTGGCCGCCGCGACCGCGAGCAGCACCTGTTTCACTTTCTGCGGATCCGTGCCGTACGCCACGCCGATGGGAATGCGAATCCGTACCTTCGGGTCGCCGTGGCTCCAGTTGGTCAGCGTGCCCGTGACGAGGTCGGAGTTGGGCACGATAATCGAAATGTTGTCGTTGGTTACCACCATGGTACTGCGGAGATTTATCTGGCGCACCTGGCCAGCGACGCCGCTGACCTCGATGCGATCCCCGATGGAAAGAGGGCGTTCGGCCAGCAAAATAATGCCACTGACAAAATTCGCGACGATGTTCTGCAAACCGAAGCCAAGGCCAACACCGAGTGCGCCGGCCAGAACGGCGAGTGAACTGAGGTCAAATCCGTTGATTTGGAGCGCCACGTAAATGCCGAGCAAAACGAAAAGGTAACCGAAAATCCGCTGGATCGCGAATTGCAGACCCGGATCGAGGTGCGTCCTTTTTAGGATGCGTTGAATGATTACCTTTCGGATCAGCGTGTTGAGCACGACCAGTCCGACAATCCACAGCGCGATTTCGCAGAGGTTGAGCAAGGTGATGGTCGACTTACCCAATTTCAACAGCGGGTACTCGAACCAGTCGACCGGATCGATCGCGGCGAGCAGCGAATGGGGAAGGGGAAAAATCATTTTCGATCAGTGGGTTGGCCGAGAAGATCGCACTCGTAAGGGGGCGTCGCGCCATCGCGGGCGGCGACATACTCACCCATCCGACAGGCGCGGTCGAGCGCGGCGGCGGGTTTTTCCCGATGTAAAATCAATCCAGCCAGCAAGCCCGCCATGAACGCATCGCCCGCTCCGACGGTGTCGCGGACGACGACCGGCCGACTGGTGGTCCACGTCCATTTTCCATCGGCGAGCAGGCCTGCGCCGCGTTCGCCGGCGGAAATGCAGATGCTTGCGCAGCCAGTTTGTGCCGCGAGCGTGTGGGCGTGGGCTTCCTCGCGACCGGGCTCCGGCGGTTCATTCGCCAACCGCGCAGCTTCGCCGGCGTTGAGTTTTAGAAGCGTGGCGTTGCGGGCCAGCTCGCGCACGAGCGGTAAGTCGTCGTATGGCGGACGGAGATTTACATCGAAAACGCGCAACGTCTTCGCCGGCAAAACTGCGAGCAGACGATCAAGGGCTGCCCGGTTGGAACGCGAGCGCAAAGCGAGCGAACCGAACACCAGCGCCGACGCGCCGACGGCGGTGCGAATCGTGTCTTCGCTGAGAATGATCTGGTCCCATGCGACTTCGGTGGCGATGTCGTAAGTGGCGTCGCCCGTCGAACTGATCGTTGCCCGGACATAACCGGTGGGCAAACCGGTGTGACGCCCGATTCCTTCCGTGCTCAAGCTCCATTGACGCAGGCGCGAAAGCAATTCTTCGCCGAGCAAATCCCGGCCCACGGCGCTGACCAGATGGGTGCGCAATCCCAGACGATTCAGATGATACGCGACGTTGAACGGTGCGCCGCCGGGAAACGCGCCGCGCGGGAGAAAATCCCAGAGGATCTCGCCAAAGCAAAGCGCACTGGGCGCTGACTTATTCATCGGCCAATTTGGCGGGATCAGCCTCGACTTCCTGGCAGGCGCGCAGGAAGGAGGCGGCAGACCACGCTTGGAATGCCTTGCCCATCGGCCGGCCGGTCTGGCCATGGGCCCATTCGTTGAATTCCCATTCCTGATCGCGACCGAGTTGGTTCAACTGCGCGAGGCGCACGAGTTCGCGGCAAGCCACCTCGTGAAATCCGAGGCGGTGAATGAACCGCACCCACATGCCGCCGACAAACGGCCAGATGCCGCCATTGTGATAGTGATGGGGAAGATTGAGTAGATTCACCGTGTAGTAAGCGCGCCAATCTGGATCGCCCGCCTGCACCACAGGATAGAGGTTGGCCACGGGATAAGGTTGATTGACGCCGACGCCCCACATGAAGCGAAACGCGGTGCGCGCACGGTCCAAATCGAGCACGTTCATCAGCGATGCGAGGACGTTGGCATAGACATCGCAGCGCCAGTTGAAGGCGAACGGTGTGATTTCCGCGAGCAGGTATTGCGTGTCGCCCATACTGTTTTGGCGTTCGGCAAAACGGTTTTTGCGCGGTGAATTGTCGTCCGGAGTGGTGGTGGGCCAGAACGTTTCCAACAGACGACTGCGGATTTTTTGTGACCAACGAAGATAGTCGGCGGCCTTTTCGAACTGCCCCGTCAATTCCAGGATGCGACCATAACAAACATTCGTGCGGAACCAGAGCACTTCGTCGTAGAGGACATTGTAACTTCTTCCGAACAGATCGGTCCAGTCGCCCGCCTCGGGAATTTCCAGCAACCCGTCGTTGTTGCTATCCTGCGCGCTCAACCAGTTCATGATGTTCTGCAACCGTTCGGCGTGGCGATAGAGCAGCGTGTGATCGCCGGTGCGCGAAGCGAAATTATAAATGGCAATGATGACCCACAACCCGCTGTCGATCGAGGCGATGTTGCCCACGCCTGAATAATCGGGTTCGCCGGTGTCGATCCGGACATTCGCGGGAATCTGGCCGGTGGGCGTCGTGGCGTTGAGCAGTGTTTCGAGAGTATTGTACTGTGCGGTGCGAATGTCCTCGTCGTCGATGTGCAGCGTATTCCAGACCGTGATGGCGCCGTCGCGGGCCCAGACGCTGCGATAGTTGACGTCGGTGCCGGTGACGGTGTTGTCCGCCAGCGAACACGCGGAAAATCCCATCGGCGTGATATTTTTCCTCAGCGCGACGAGCGCTTTTTCGTAGGCTAGGGCGAGGAAATCTTTTTCTTTTTGACTGAGTGAACCCAGTTTCGTGCCGGTGAACAGCATCTGGAATCCCGGTTCCATTTTGGCGTGAGTGACGCGCGTCTTTTCCTTGGTGGGCAACACGCAGATGACGCCGTAGTGACAGAGTCCGTCGAGGACGCCGTCGGCGATGATCTGCCGGGAGCTGAAGGTGGGCACATCAACCGTGTCCTCGTAGAGTTCGGGCAGCGCGTTTTCCACGATGATCCCGCGTACTCCGGGGAGGCGGAACATGCTCGCATCGTTGCGGGTGTCGCCGGCGACAATCACGGAATCGAGTGGCAATTGAAGACGCGCACAGAGCCAGCTCAGCGCGCCACCTTTCGTGGCGTTACGCGGCAGCACATCGAGATCACGCGCGCTGGAATAAACAATTTTCACCTTCAGCCCGGCTTCCGCCAGCTGGCGCTTGAGTTCGCGGATGGCTTCCGGTTTCGCTTGCTCCAAAAACCAGCTGGATTTGAAGGCGTGCTGAAATTCGTCCGGTTGTGCACGGACGCCGGCGAAGTGTCTGGTGATTTCGCGGACGCGCTCAAGATTCCAGTCATCGGCGAGATGGGCTTCGAGTTCGCTGAGCATCCGTCCCGCTTTTACGTCGAAAACCTGAGTGCCGACGCCGCCGATGTAATAGTCGGCTGGCGGCAGCGTGCCGTTGTCTACGAAACGTTTTAAATCATCTACCAAGCGTCCGCTGTTATAAATCAGCAGGGGGCGCACTTCGGGCGACAGGGAAGTCCACGCGGTTTTGAACCGTTGGGTCGATTCGGGATTGCCGATGAGCGTGCCATCGAGATCGGCGCTGAAAACGCGGACTTGAGCGGAAGTGGAATCGGTCGGCATGGCAGAAGACTATTGGCGGCGGATGGAAACCACCGGGCATTTGGCGTGGCGCATCACGTGTTCGGCTGTGCTGCCGATAAAAATCCGGCTCAGGCCGGTCCGCGCTTTCGTGGTGATGAGAATGAGGTCGGCATTAACTTTATCCGCCGCCGTGAGGATTTGGCGGGCGGGGTCTCCGGTGAGGACGAGGTTTTCCGTATGAACGCTCGGTGGGAGGAGCAGCGTGGCCATCGCTTCGAGGCGGTGCAGGGCTTTGGTGCGAAGGTGCGCCAGATCCTCCGTCGTTTTCTTTTTCACTGGCGGCAGAATGTGAACCAAGTGGATCTTGGCGGAGAATTTTTCCGCCAGCGGCACGGCGTAGCGGAGTGCCTGTCGCGATTTTCCGGAAAAATCCAGCGGCACCAGCAGGTGTTGGATGCGCGGATACGACGTCTTGACGCGCCCCAACACGGCGCGTTCGGCCGGTTTCAACAGAGTGGCGGGCGGGGAGAATTTTCGGATGGCTTTCATGTGTATTGGGCGAAATTGAGCGGGAAATAGCCGGGGTTTTGGTTTTCACACCACGACTGATCCATTCGCGCAAGGTCCCGAGGACCGGCGTGACAGTTGGAGACACGACTAAGGCCTGTCTGGTTCGGTCTCATCGGCGAGGAATTTGCAATTTCGTTCAATCTCCGTCGTTCCATGGTTCGTCCCATTCGTTGTCAGTGAAGGCGAGGGCGGTGGCCCGTTCCTCGATCAAGCTGATGAGTTGCTGGGCAATTCCGGTCCAGGTGAAAAGGCTGCGCGCCTTGTGGGCTCCCATGCGGGCCAGCCGATGAGCCAGGCGGGGATGTTTCAGGACCTTGACGATCGAAATCCCCAAATCCTCTTTGTCGAACGAGTCGGCATAAAGCGCATGGCGTCCGAAAGTGAGCGCGCGGTATAAACCGCCATGGGTGGTGACCACCGTGGGCGTGCCGCACGCCATGGATTCGATCGCGGTCATGCCAAAAGGTTCGTAACGGCTGCTCAGGACGAAGACGTCGGCTGTGCGGTAGTAATCGGCCAGATCGGCGTCAGCGACAAATCCGCTGAATTTTACGCGATCATTGAGGCCCAGGCTCATGGCTTGGCTTTTCAAATCGTCGAGGATTTTTTGTTCGCCGGCGTTGAGGGTTGCTCCGCCCACCGCGAGTTGGAGCACGGCATCGGGAATGCGCGATGCAACCACGGAAAAAGCGTCCATCAAAAGATCATAACCTTTATTCCGCGCCAGTCGGCCGATCGCGAGTACCACGCGGCCTTCGAATCCGAGTCGCTGCCGCAGAGCAGTGCGGGAAGCCGCGCTCACCGGATAAAACCGGTTGTCGTCGTAGCCGGGCGGAATCATGTGCACCTGTTCGGCCGGAGCGCCATAGTCGTCGACGATCATGTCCACTTGCAGCGGAGTGGTCGCGATCACCTCGTCGCAATTGCGGTAGAGCAGGGTCTCCTCGTTGATGCGTTGCGTGAAATTGTATTTCTTATCGAAGTTGGCGGCGTCATCCGGGAAATCTTTTTCCATCAATTGTTTTTTCCACAACCCGAGGGAATGTGGCGTGTGGACATGCGGCACATCGAGCGCCTCCGCGAGTCGCTGCGTGGCGTAACCGGCGTCCCAGTAATGGCTGTTGAAGAACTGGTATTTCAACCGGTGCTTGTTGATGAAACGCAGCGCATTTTCCGACCATTCGCTCAGGTGACGGACAAGGTATTCCTTTTCGATAAAGGCGGGGCCACCGCAGGGCATGCGCAGGACCCGCACGCGATCATTGACGATGTCGATTTCGGATTGGTTCTCGAAACGGCGGGTCCAGATGTCGACTTCGAAGCCGAGTTGGGCGAGCTTTTTGGAAAGTTCCACGACGTAAACGACCTGGCCCCCGGTATCGGCCGCTCCGAGCGGTGGCTCGGCGGCGACGTAGCCGTGAGTGGAAATCATGCCAATGCGCGGAAGCGCAGACTCAGAATTTAATCCTAACATAACTAGAGTGGGTTTTGCATCCGCTGGTTGAGTCGCCGGCGGGAGCAGATGAGCGTGAACGCGGCCGTGACCGCGGATCCCGGAGGTTCCGGGATGGATGACGCCGCTCACATATCCGATGACAAGTGCACTGAACGAAACACGGGCGGCGAAAGGTGAGCGACCCCATCTTGATTAGACGCCCCGGCGGCGAGGGTGCCAAGGTTTATTTTTGTGTTTTCGCGGATGCTTCGCCGCGGCGCCAGAGATCCGCGCGCAACAAGCCCCATTCAAATTCGCGGCGGCCCTGCAGCGTAAATCCATGAGCGCGCAACAAGGCGTCGGGCGCGGTCAGTCGCCGCGCTGGCAGCGAGGTGGCGACGCGAAAAAAACCATACATCAATGCATGCACCGCCTCGGCGCGCCATCGGGCGAGCCCTGATGGCGGAATCGAAAAATCCACCACCATCCAAGCCGCGTTCGTCGCGGCGCAATCCGCGAGTTTTCCGATCACGTCCGCCAGTTGCGTCGCGGTAAA
The DNA here is from genome assembly GCA_041691855.1 of Verrucomicrobiota bacterium. GTDB lineage: Bacteria > Verrucomicrobiota > Verrucomicrobiia > Opitutales > Opitutaceae > Lacunisphaera. The sequence continues at coordinate 8,616 of JBEPTW010000045.1, forward strand.
GCAGTCGAGAAAAAAGCAGGTCACGAGGGCATCGTATTTTTCTTCAGGTTTCCAGTGGAAGAAATCGGTTTCCACCCAGTAGATTTTTGCCGGCGAGCCCGCCAATCGCGACCGCGCACGGGCCAACATTTTTTGGCTGCCTTCGACGCAGGTGAGTTCGGCGTCGGGAAATTTTGCCGCGCAAGCTTCGGCGAATTTCCCGTGGCCTTCGCCCACGCTCAAAATGCGCCGGCAACCACGCAATTCCTCCAGCCATGTCGTCCGTGCCCGTTGGAGTCGCTGACCGGCGGTCAACGCCTCCATCCAGTCGTAATGCGGAGCCAGTAGGTCGAAGCTCATCTCACGTCAAGTGCCACACCACCCCCGCCACCAACGCGCCGCCAGCGTAGGCCACAGCATCCCAGGGATCACCGGTGGCCCGGGCGAAAAAATGCGGAGCCACCACCTCGGCCGCAATCGACCACACCACGACATGCATCGCGATCTCGCTCCAGCGCGGCGGAGCGTCATCGGTGCGCATCCCCAGCCGGCGTTGCAACCAGAGCATGAGCGGGAGGGCGGCGGGAATCAGCAGTGTATCCGAAAAATAGCCGTGCAGGAAAATCCCTTTCATTGCCGCTGGAACCAACCAGCGGTTGACGGCATAACCCGCACACGCCGCGATGCACAGCGGGTCGAGCGCGTAGCCGAATTTCCTCATAGTAACGCAGCGATTGCGAGTCCGGCCCCGAAGGACAACAGGATCTTCAAGGCAAAATTGGTGTACGGCGATGAGAGCAGATAAGACATGAGCTGACTACTTATACCGGGTCACTCCGGGTGCAATCATTGGATTTATCGTGCTGCGATACATTAGTCCTGCTGATTGCGGGCAAAAGCCATTTGCGCACGGAGGAGGTCGTGCATGGTGATGACGCCGATCACCGCCCCGTCGGGCTGGCGGTCCTGTAAAATGATTAATCCGCTGGGAGAGTTGACGATCTGATTGGCCACCTCGCGCACCGGTGTGCTTGGGACACACGTGACGACCGCTTCGAGCGCCGGCGGACGCTGGGCCGCGATCGCGGCCTTGGCTTCGGCCCGGGTCAGGACGCCGGCCAGTTTCCCATCTAAAATGACCGGAAAACGCCCGTGCTCGCTGCGATCCAGTAACTCGCGCAGCGCAGTGGTCTCGAGGTTGCCGGTGACGACGGGAGTGAAATTGGCGATGCGCGCTGATGGTAACTCCATCCATGTCCGCAAACTGCGCGGCGGGATGAGGCGTTCGACATGCTGACCGTCTTGGGCCAGGACTTCTTCGTAGAAATTATCGTGGATCAGTTTTCTTGCGATCAACTGGCTGACCAACGCGCCGAAAATAAGGACTGGGATAAGTGCGAACTCATGGGTCATTTCGAACACGATGAGAATGCCCGTGACGGGCGCGCGCACCACCGCACCCAGACAGGCACACATGCCGACCACCGCCAGCGCCACGTGATCCGCCTGGCTCAGAGGATAAACGAGACTGACCAATCCCGCCACGCCGGAACCAACCATCGTGCCGAAGAAAAGGGTCGGCGCAAAAATACCGCCGCAGCCGCCCATGCCGTAACACCACGCGGTCGCAATCAGCTTTGTGACGAGGAGCAACAAGGCGATGTGCCAGAGCATCCGGCCGTCGAGGGCGAGGGAGAGATCGCCATAACCGAGACTGAATACGCCAAGATGTCCGGTGAAAGCGAACACGGACGCGCCCAGCACCCAAACACCGAGGCCACCGAGCATCACGCGACTCCACAACGGCAGCCAATGGGGGCGTTTGTTGCGCAGGCGGATCTTCATCGAAAGTTTTTGAAAGCCGCAACCGGCGATGGCGGCCAGCGCGGCGACGAACGGCGTCAGCGCATAACCGGTCCATTGTGGCGCACCTTGGCCATGCAGCGCAAATGCCGGTTGGGCCCCGAGCATGCCGTGCGCCACGAGCGCACCGAGCACGGCCGCGAGCAGCACGCTACCCAACATGCGGCTGTTCAAGTCGCCGATGATTTCCTCCAGCACAAAGGTGACCGCAGCGAGTGGCGTATTGAAGGCGGCGGCGAGACCGGCGGCGGCACCGGCGGCCGAAGCGGCGCGGCGCTCATTCTTAGCCAGACCGAGGTGACCGGAAAGTTGGGAAGTGAGGCCGCCCGCCAATTGCACCGAGGGACCTTCGCGACCGAGACTGCTGCCGCCACCGACGCTCAACGTACCCGCAATAAATTTCACCCAGACCACCCGCCACGGCACATACCCGAAATCCTTCCAGAACGCGAGTTTCAGCTGGGGAATTCCGCTGCCAGCGGCGGCCGCACAAAAGGTCGTGAGCAACCATCCGGCGATGGCCGACGTGACCGTCACGATCAGAAGACTGCCGATGAGAAACCGCTCGAGCGATTCATGCGCCAGTTTATCCAGGCCGTTGAAGTAGATGACGTTGATGACCTCTTGGAAGAGTACCGCCGCCAGTCCGGCCGCAAGACCCAGGATAACCGTGATGACCACGGGCCGCGCGCGAGCGGGAATGCGTTGAACAAGTTGAGGGAAAAAATCGGCAATCACATGGCCAACGCTTACATCTTTGCGCGGGATTTCAATGATCGATCAAAATTGCCGAAAGATTCCGTCGTTCGCCCGATTGGTGGGTTGGCGCCGGCTATCGGTGACTGCTTCTTGATTCCGTTGCACGCCTCCGGCACAAATAGAGGCATGTTGCCATCCCAGCGCCAGACCATCCTCGTCGTGGAAGACGAAGCGGCCATCGCCGAGACGATTACCTATGCGCTGCAAACCGAGGGCTTTCTTCCGGTGTGGAAAACGACTGGGGCGGAAGCATTAGCTGCGGCGGCGGAACACCCGATCGCGCTCGTGGTGCTCGACGTCGGTCTGCCAGATATGAGCGGCTTCGATGTCTGCCGCGAACTGCAACGCGTGGCACGCATCCCGGTGATTTTTTTGACGGCACGAAGTAGCGAGGTGGATAAAATTGTCGGACTCGAACTTGGCGCGGATGATTATGTCGCGAAGCCTTTCAGTCCGCGTGAACTTTCGGCTCGCGTACGCGCCGTCCTGCGTCGAACGCGCGAAGAAAATATATCGACGGCAGTTGCTGCGATCACCTCGCCAGCGCATGGCGCGGCGCGATCGGACGTGTGGCAACACGATGAAGTGCGGTGCCGGATAATTTATCGAGGTTCTCCGCTCGACTTGACGCGCAATGAATATCGTTTGCTCGCCGCGCTGATCGCGGCACCCGGACGGGTGTTTAATCGCGATCAATTGATGACGGCGGCGTGGGATGACCCGGGTGCGTCGCTCGATCGCACGGTGGATGCACATATCAAAACATTGCGGGCTAAATTGCGGACCGGCGCCCCGGCTCACGATCCGATCGTGACGCATCGCGGCCTCGGCTATTCGCTGCGGGAGGAATTGTGAGTCTGCGCCTCCGACTACTGCTGGTGTTGCTAGCCAGTTATTGCGCTGGCGGCTATTTCATCACGAGTTGGACGCTCGAACAAATCCGGCCGCGTTACCTGGAGTCGATGGAGGAATCGCTGGTCGATACCTCCGTGCTGCTGGCCTCCGCGGCGGAATCGCAGCTGAAGGACGGTTCTCCTGATCCAGCAGGCCTTAGCCGGATTTTTGTCGATGCGCACAACCGGAAGTTTGAAGCGCAAATTTATACGCTGAAAAAAACGGGACTGAATTTGCGCGTTTACCTGACCGATGCCAAAGGGCGCGTTCTCTTTGATTCCGACGGTCGCGATACAGGTTGTGACTACTCGCAATGGAACGACGTGGCCCGGACACTTGAGGGGAAATACGGTGCGCGCGCCACGTACGAAAAAAAAGGCGATCCGGATTCGCTCACATTCTACGTTGCGGCTCCCGTTCGTCTCGGTGACCGGATCGTTGGCGTGCTTTCCGTCGGCAAGCCAACCCGCGCGATCAACGATCTCGTCGCCGCCGCGAAAAAGAAGATCACGGTTGGTGCCGCATTGGGCGGTCTCGCGCTGCTCGTGGTATTGCTCGGCGGGTTGTCCTGGGTGATTGCGCCACTCGAACGGCTCACGACCTACGCGCGCGCCGTGCGCGATGGTAAACCGGCTCGCGTTCCCTCATTACCGGGACAAACGTTGAAAGTCCTCGGCACGGCCTTCGAGGAAATGCGCGACACATTGGAGGGACGGCAGCACGTCGAACGCTACACGCAGGCACTGACGCACGAGGTGAAAGCTCCGCTCGCAGCGATCCGGGGCGCCGCGGAATTGTTGGGCGAAGACATGCCGGACGAACAGCGGCGGAAATTTCTGGCCAACATTCGCAACGAATCCGAGCGAATCCAACAGATCGTCGAACGCCTGCTGGAGTTGTCCTCGCTGGAAGCGCGCAAGACCTTGCGGCAAACGGAGTCGATCGATGCGTCGGAGTTAATGAAGGAGGCCGCAGCCGCCATGGGAGCGGCGTTTGCCGGCGCACGCGTCACGCTGAAGACGGACGCCGCCATCACCGCAACTCTGCGCGGTGAACGCGTGCTGCTGCGGGAAGCATTGGTCAATCTGCTTCAGAACGCTCTCGATTTTTCGCCGCCGGACGGAGCGGTGAAACTGAGCGCGACGATGAAAAGCAGGCGCGTGATCTTTTTAGTTGAAGATAGCGGGCCGGGCATTCCGGAGTATGCGCTGACGCGGGTCTTTGAACGTTTTTATTCGCTCCCGCGTCCGGGCACCTCGCGCAAAAGCACGGGCCTCGGCCTCGCGCTCGTCCGCGAAATCGCCCATCTGCACGGGGGCGACGCCGAACTTCGCAACAAACCCGTGAGTACCGGCTCAGGCGCCCAGGCGACGTTCTGGGTGACGCTGGATAGTGGGATTTGACGTGGAATTCATCCTGACTTCACCGTGGCTTCACACGACCCGGTTAGGCTGGGTGGATGAACTCCTTCGAACCGCCCGTCATTGTCACCCCCGCTTCCCACCGTTTTTTTCTTTTCCTCAAGATCGGTGGCATTTGCCTGTTGATCGCCTTGCTTCACGTGCCCTTGGCGTTGTTGCAGGGCGTGTTGAAAGAGCGGCAAGGCTATCAATCGGCGGCGACCGATGAAATCGCGGGCATTTGGGGTCGGCAACAACTGGTGATGGGTCCGGTTCTGGCGATTCCGTATCAATATAAAAAGTCAGTGGTGAAATCCAAAGTGGTCAATGGCCGGGCCGTGCAGGTCGAGGAGAATGAACTGACGGACGCGACCGCGTATTTTTTGCCCGAAGTGCTTTCGGTGAAAGGATCGATCGATCCCGACGTGCGGCATCGGGGGATTTACGAAGCAGTGGTTTACTCGACCAAAGTTTCACTCACGGGAAGTTTTCAACCTGACTTTGCCGTCGCTGGAATTGAGGCCGATCGGATTGAGTGGGAAAAGGCGCAAGTTCAGTTCGGAGTTTCCGATCTCCACGGAGTCCGGTCCGTCGGACCAATCGAATTCAACGGCGGAAAGGACCACGCGTTCGAATCGATGGAGAACGACAATGGGAGTTGGTCGCTTAAGGCCAAAATGGACGGTCTATTTCCGGCATCGAAGTCCGATTTTTCATTCGAGTTGGCGCTGCAAGGGAGCGAACGATTCGAAGTCACCCCGGTTGGAAAAGTGACCACGGTGGGACTGACTTCGCCGTGGTCCGATCCGTCCTTCATCGGTGCCTATTTGCCGGTGAAACGTGAAGTCGGCACTGGCTTTAGCGCTGAGTGGAAAACCTCGGCCTTCAGTCGCGGATTCCCGGCGGCCTGGACTGATCGAACGATAAAAGTGGAGGACATGGCGCACGAAATTATGCGCGAGGGTTTTGGCGTGCGTTTTGCACAACCGCTGAACGGTTACGGGGTGGCGGAGCGGGCGCAAAAATATGCCATGCTTTTTTTCGTTTTGGTCTTTGCCGTATTCTTCCTGTTCGAAATTACGGGGGGAATTCGAATTCACCCTCTCCAGTATGCCATGGTCGGCGCGGCGCTTTGTGTTTTCTTCCTCGGCTTTCTGGCGCTCACGGAATTCTGGTCGGTCGGGCCGGCCTACGCGGTGTCGGCGGCGGCGTGTACGCTGCTCGTTTCCTCGTACGCGTGGAGTTTTCTGAAAACCGGTAGCCGAACGGGAATGATTGGCGGAGGTTTGGGCGCGACCTACGGGTATCTTTTCTTGGTGTTGAAGTCGCAGGACTACGCGCTCCTCGCGGGCACCGCCGCGTTGTTTGCTGCGCTGGCGCTCGTGATGTTCTGCACGCGCAAAATTAATTGGTACGGGCTCGAACTGAACGCTCCGCCGGTTGCTTCCGACGGACGCTAGCCGCGCGTATTGACCAAATGAATGGCGCTGAGTTTAACGGCCGGAATTGGCGCGCATTTGTTTGGTCAGGCTCAGGCAGTAAAAGAGCGGGATCGAACCGAAGATGCCAAAGGCGCAATCGACGAAACGCCACTCCAACGGAATGCCCCGCATTTGTCCGGCGATCAGCGCGGCGGGAATCACGGCAGCACAAATGCCCAAACCGGTCTTCAAGACCCAGTCACTGTCTGCCGGTTTCATCAATGGCCGGATAAAAAATGCCGCGCTCGCCAGATGCCCGAATGCCAGCCAGTCGGTCCCATAACCGAAGAACGGGAACTTGGCATAGGTTTCCGCGAGTCCGTAATGCACAAACGCGATCCAGTGGGTAAGTCCGGTGTACGCTGCGTAATTTGCCGGATCCGTTACGCCAAGCCAGGAGGAGAGAAGACGTATTTCCGCCAGCAGAGGCAAAGCGGTCAAGCCGCTGAAAACCAGACCGAGTAAAAACAAAACCAACGAGACCCGATAACGACTTATGAGCGGGGTGTTCATAGTCCGGACACTGTAGGGCAAACGGCGCCGAACACCAGACGAAGCTTCTGCGCAGTCATGCGCCCGATTTTGGATCGGATTGCTTGCGACGGGTTCGGGCGACGTCGCCGCGGGGCTTGGGGCGGTTCCGCTGGCCGCTCCGCAAACCGCGGGTCGCCGTGACAATGGAATCGACGCCAGCGAGGATGCTGTCGCGCCCTTTATTGTCACGGGTGCCCCGTCGTCTGTGGTCTGCCCGTGTGACGCGGGTGCGCGCAGATACACGATCCATGGGTTTTAATAGCCCACGGTAAATCGCCGGCGCGAATGTTGTGGACGTTCCAGTTCGTCGAGAAACGCGATCGCGTAGTCGGCGATTGAGATGTGGCTTTCGCCTTTGACGTCGACGAGCAGGGTGTCGCGGCCGAGTCGAAATTTTCCCGTGCGCGGCCCGGCGTGCAGGTACGCCGAGGGCGATAGAAATGTCCAATCCAAGTCAGTTTCGCGGCGCAGTAATTCCAGAAAATTTCCGGCAGCGAGAGCTTCCGCTTTATATTCGGAAGGGAAGGTCGGTTGATCGACCAGCCGTTGCCCGGTCGCGATCTCCAAACTGCCCGCGCCGCCAACGACGAGGAACCGTTTCACCTCCGAGGCCTTGACGGCCGCGAGTAAGTTGTCGCCGTCAACGCCGACAAATTTCACCGCGCTAAATACCGCATCGTGACCCGCGAGAATTTCCGGGAGCCGGGTGTAGTGAGTGAGGTCCGCTTTGACCGGTTTCAACCGGTCGTGTCTCGGGAGGGAATCGGGGTAGCGGGCAATGCCGGTGAGGTCGTGTCCGCGAGATAACGCTTCGGCGGTGAGTGGGGCGCCGACTTGTCCCGTAGCTCCAATAATGGCAATTTTCATGGGTTTCATTGGTTGATGGTTATTTCTTACTGGCAAGAGCTGCTTCGAGTTCAGTGATTCGCGCGCGGAGCGGCGCCATGGCTTCCTCTATCTCGGGCACCGTGTAACGCGGCGTAATATATTTTGGGCAGTTCCAATCGAAGCCGAGCACTTCGATTCGGAAGATCCGTTCGATGGCCGCACCGTTCGGCACGGACAGACTTGCGATCAATTCGACGGCTTCGTCCGGCATTAATACTTCCGCATGGCCGATAATTTTCAGGCGTTCCCGCGCCGCGTAGTCCATGAAGAAAAGGGCGACCCTTTTTTTGATTCGAATATTGCCCGCGCTGATCAGTTGCCGGTTGCCTGTGTAGTCGCCGAACACGAGTTGGGTGTCGCTCAGAACGCGGACAAATCCCTTGGGTCCGCCGCGGTGCTGAACATACGGCCAGCCGTCCTCGTTCACACTGGCGAGATAAAAACTGTCCCGCACGGTCACGAATGCCTTTTCTTCGTCGCCGAGCAATCGGGTTACGCTTCCGCCGGCGGGCACCCGGCTTCGTCCGTACGAGCGCAATTGTTCGGCTTGAGCGGCGGGCGTTGCGAGGATGCGGAGGAATTCGTTTCTCATGAGTGAAAATGTTTTTGGAAGTTCCAAGATGGACCGTCGTGAACGACGGCGATCAACGCGCGAAGAAAAGTGGACAGGTAGTAGCACAGGCCTCTGCGTGGGATTGCGGATCGTGATCCGACAGGCGGGACGCCTGTCGCTACGCATGGAATCGTTTCGGCGTTCCTTGAGCGAGGAATGCAAGCCGACTAAAAAATGCTGACATTCCAGCCTTCCGCGTAGAAACGGCGGATACTGGCCGCACCCGGGGTGCCGGGAATGGCGTTGTCAGTGAGGAGTGGGACACCCACCGATTGCAGGCCATCGACCGCGCCATTGCGCACGGCACAACTGCGCGAGGCCCCGCGAATATTTTCGCGCACGCTGTTGTAGCGTTCGTGGGCGGGGTGGGAGAGCTTCGACAATTCCTCGGGCCAGCGCGTGCCGGTTCCGGCAAAGACGATGGCCAGTTCATCACCGGCGCGTTTGGCTTCATCGGCATAGCCGAGCGCGTTTAACACGCGGGAGGTGGCTTCGTCGGAGCCGGCTTTGGGATCGGTCATAATAATAATGGCAGTTTTCATCGTGGTGCAGATTAGACAGACCTGTATAACAAAAGCAAGTGCTATTATACTGATCTGTATAGTGCTTGAAAAACACCGGGCCTACGGTAATTTCCATGGATGGCCAACATTCTGACCACGCCCGCTCCCAGTACGCCCAAGCGCGACCTGCTCCTCGATACCGCTGCGGCTTTATTTTACCGCGACGGTTATCACGCGGTCGGCATTGACAAGATTCTGGCCGAAGCCGGTCTGGCAAAGATGACGCTGTACCATCATTTCGCGTCGAAGGACGAATTGATTGTCGCGGTGTTGGAGCGGCGGGGACGGGGCATTGGCGCGGAGATCTCGGCCGCGATCGAGGCCGCCGGTTCGTCGCCCCGCAAGCGGCTGCTGGCATTGTTTGAATGGCATGAGGGTTGGTTTGATCGCAGGGATTTCAACGGGTGCGCTTTCATCCGCGCGATCGGGGAATATCCCGCTGCGAAGTCGCCCATTCACCAGGCGGTGGTGAAACAAAAACAGGCGGCCCGTGATCGTCTTGAGGCCATGCTGGCCGCGATGGAAGTGCCCGATCCCAACGCGATGGCGATTCAGATCCACCTGCTGTTGGAAGGCGCGATCGTCAGTGCGCATACGTTTGGCGATTCCGGCATCATCAAAAGCGTTCGCGATGCCGCACTCGCCTTGATAAAGTCGGCGGTAAAATAAACCGCTTCCGTTGGGAGGGTACCAAGAGGGCGTTCCGGGATAGATCGGCTTTTGAAATCGATGAACGGATTGGTCGATCCATGCAGACGATATGCGGAATTTTGAGCCGGTCCATCCAACGGTTTTTGAAAATGGAATTCGGTGCCAGTCGAAAATGTACGCGAGACCGAATCGTTTGATTGCGGCAGGTGCCGCGCTTCCGGCGTTACGTTGCGTGACGAACACGCCGAGCAATAGACAATTCCGAATGGCACCTGGAGCGGTGAAACTGCGAGACATTCCGTGGTCGGTTCCGGTGCAGCCACGTTGCGGAAAATCCCATGGGTTTTTCGGCGCTGCTTTTATCCTCCCGGCTTTTTTCCTGCGACCAGTGAGCGAGCATTTCCGGCAAACTGTTTGCGGTAGTTGGTCGCCGCGAAATGCAATCGCGCGATCGACGACTCCACGCTTTGATATTTGCAGGATGCCAACCGGCTTTTTCGTCGCGAAATTTACGATGATTTCATGTGCGGAGCGCTTTTTCACTGTCTTGCAGACTAAGGAAATTTTCCTAGGTGAATTTTCCTTGGCAAGGCGATTGACGCGCGCGTCCAGTTGAATCCATGAAGGAGTCATGACGATTCAGGTTCTCGCTTCCGCTCTTCGCTCGAAACAAACGAGCGCGCCCAAAAAGGAAAAAAAGAGCCCGGAAATTCCTGACGAGAAACTTGTGGGCATGTACACGCGTTGCGCGCAATGCGGGAAGCCACTTTTCATGGATGATGGTTTGATTGTGGATCAGGCTACGTCGTTGGAAAAATTCCTGGACCGTTGCACGAAGCGGTTGTTGGAGCATCGCTGCGGTTCCGGTTCGGCGCCGCCGCAGTAAGTCGGGAAAAATCGCCTCTTTCAGTCTGCAGAGAGCGCCTACCCAAGCTGCGGCGGTGCGTTGACGTCGTCGGGATTTGCGGCATTCCGATAGCCTCATGTCCCGAAGTGTTGTCCTTGCCAGTACTCCCCGTTGCAACCGGTGCCGGTTTGCGGAGCGCTGGTGTATTTGCAGCGCGTTTCAGGCGATCGAATGTCCGCTGGAAATCGATGTCTTGATCCATCATCGGGAATTTATGCGTCCGACCAGCACGGGCCGCTTGATCAACCGCGTGGTTCCGGCGTCGCGGCATCATTTGTTTCGTCGGGAGACTCCGCCCACCCGCGAGATGATTGCACTTCCCAACAAGGAGCTTTGGATTCTGCATCCGCGAGGTGTACCTGTGCCCGTGGAAGAACCGTCCGGGGGAGTGCAAGTGCTGTTGTTGGACGGGAGCTGGCCGGAGGCAGGGCGGATGTCGCAAATGGTAGTGCCGTGGGGCAAACTTGTGCGGTTGCCCATGAACGGACCGAGTCGATTCCGGCTGCGCGAACAACCCTTCGCGGGAAATTATTCCACGATCGAGGCGCTGCTTTTTCTGTTTGCCTCGCTTGGGCTGGCCAAGGAAGAGGCGCAGCTTCGGCTCCAGTTTGAGCTGCACGTTTACGCCGGCCTTCGCGCCCGTGGATCGAAAGCGGCGGCGGTGGAATACCTCGCCACATCGCCGGTGCGCGACGCGTTTCCGGGGCTAGTACAGGAATTCGATCGAGTACGTCCTAACTTCGCCAGTTTCAAGCGGCCCTCATAAACTGCGAGGGAGGGCTGTCCCAGTTTTGACGGCGGTGGTAATGATGAAGCGCACGATGGTTTCCATTGTTGATCACTATTTCGTGACGTCGGGACGGCCCCGTCGTCTCGGCTGCGGTTGGGTCGCGTTGGGTCAAAAGGTTTCCCTCGGCAAGCGTGCGGATTGATTTAATGATACGCTTGGGAAATTAATAAAAATTGAAATTGGAAAATACGTCTCATGATCGACCTCAACGAAATTCTTCCGACCATCCTATCCGTGGCCCAAAGCGCGGGCGAAATTATCATGCGGCATTTTGCGGCGCCGATTCCGACGACGCTCAAGAGTAGCCGGATCGACATCGTGACCGCTGCGGATATCGAGACGGAAGCGTTCATCATGCGAGAAATTCTCGCGCGATATCCTGACCATCACATTGTGGGCGAGGAAGGCGGCGGGCAGGGTGCACCGGCGGCTTCGGCGCCCTATCACTGGTTTGTCGATCCGATCGATGGGACCGTGAATTTCGCCAGCAAGCTCCCGCATTTCTGCACCAGTATTGCGCTGGCGACGCCGGATCGCGATCCGTTGCTCGGCGTGATTTACGATCCGACGCGTCGCGAATTGTTCACCGCGATAAAAGGGAAGGGCGCGCAGTTGAACGGGCGGTCGATTTGCGTGACGCAAACGGAAGAGCTGATCGACGCCGTGATCACGAGCGGATTTCCTTACGACAAACACACGAACCCGGACAATAATCTTAAGGAATGGGGCGCGTTTCTCACCCGCATTCGCGGCGAACGTCGTCTCGGCAGTGCCGCGCTCGATTTGTGTTATGTAGCGGCGGGACGTCTCGACGGTTATTGGGAAAAAGACCTGAAGCCGTGGGATGCGATGGCCGGGATGTTGATCGCGCGGGAAGCGGGCGGCACGGTGACAGACTATCAAGGCAACTCAAACCCGCAGCATTCGGATCGAGGTCGTTATGTCGCCAGCAACGGGAAATTGCATTCGGAAATGCTGCAAGTTCTGCAATCGGTGTAGCTTCGCTTCCGAATTAGGAAACGGAGCGGCCCACGAAATTCACGAAATAGCACGAGATAAGTCTGGGAAACGTGAATTTCTATTTCTTGTTTTTCGTGGATAATCCAGGGAGTGTTTTCAAACTCGTTTGTCATTCTGAACGAAGTGAAGTCTAGCCAGCAGGCTGGTATTACATCCACGGCAGCGATCGTAATGCCGCGAGCGAGCACATGGATTCTTCGCTACGCTCAGAATGACGGTAAACGTGGGATCATGGGGTTTGAAGACGCTCCCTCGTTCAGGTCTCGTAGTCGAGATACGGCGCGAGCCAGCGTTCGGTATTGGCAATCGATTGGTTTTTTCGTGCCGAGTAATCTTCGATCTGGTCCTTCACGAGTTTGCCGACGGCGAAGTATTTTGATTCGGGGTGGTTGAAATAAAAGCCCGAGACGGAGCTCGCAGGATACATCGCGTTACTCTCAGTGAGTTTAATGCCGACGGCGTCGGGTGCGTTGAGCAGTTCGAAGAGCGCGGGCTTTTCGGTGTGATCGGGACATGCGGGATAGCCGGGCGCAGGTCGCACGCCGCGGTATTTTTCGCGGATAATATCCTTCATCTCGAGGTTCTCTGTTTTTCCGTAGCCGCAGTAGTCACGGACTTTCTTGTGCATCAGTTCCGCGAGCGCCTCGGCAAGGCGGTCGCCGAGGGCTTGGGCCATGATCGCGTTGAAGTCATCGTGGTTGGCGCGAAATTCGGCGGCAAACTCCTCGACGCCGTGGCCGCTGGTCACGGCGAAACCACCGAAGTAGTCGATGCGTCCGCTCTCTTTCGGTGCAATGTAATCGGCGAGACAGTGGTTGAATTGAGCGGCGGGTTTTTCGTTTTGCTGCCGCAGAAAATGGAACGTCTTGACGACGCGGGAGCGCGATTCGTCGGCGTAAAGTTCGACGCTGTCACCGATGGCGTTAGCGGGCCAGAAACCGATCACGGCTTTGGCCGTGTAGCGTTTTTCAGCGATGATGCGGGCGAGCATCGCTTGGGCTTCGTTATAGAGTTTGGTCGCTTCTTCGCCGACGACCGCATCGGTGAGAATGTCGGGAAAGCGGCCATGTAATTCCCATGCAGAGAAGAACGGACCCCAATCGATGTAGGCGGCGATTTCTTCCAGCGGTACCGGATCGAAAACTTTCGTGCCAGTGAATTCCGGTTTGGGAATATCGACAGTTGCCCAATCGGTGGGTTGGCGGCGGCCGCGGGCGTCGGCGAGCGTGAGCATCTTGCGTGCACCTTTGCGGTCGGCGAATTCGATGCGCTGGCGCTCCTGTTTGGCTTTGATTTCCGCGACGTAGGCCGGCTTTTTTTCGGGGTTGAGCAGTTGTGCGACCACCCCGATTACACGTGAAGCGTCGAGTACGTGGATGACAGGTTCGTCATAATTTTGTGCGATCTTAATGGCCGTGTGCGCAGCAGAAGTCGTGGCGCCGCCGATGAGGAGCGGAAGCTTGAAATCCTGACGCTTCATCTCCTTGGCAACGTAAACCATTTCGTCGAGCGACGGAGTGATGAGGCCGGACAGACCGATGACGTCAGCGCGCTTCTCTTTGGCGGCAGTGAGGATTTTCTCGCATGACACCATCACGCCGAGGTCGATGACCTCATAATTATTACAGGCGAGAACGACACCCACGATATTCTTACCTATGTCATGCACGTCGCCTTTGACCGTGGCCATGATGACGCGGCCCTGCGCGTCTGACTCAACTACCGCGACTTCGGGTTCAGTCGCTCCTGCTGTTCCTTCAACTTGCGCGCTTGTCCCGCTTTTCGAAGTGCTGACAGCGTCGCTTCGTTCAGCTGATGCAGCCGCTCCTCGATGCTCGGGCGTTTGGTAAAATCCGTTCCGGACGGACGCTGAACTTGGGTTTGTTTTACCGCTGGTTTCATTGAGATAATGGTCGGCTACGATTCGACCGCTTTCAAGCAGCTTTTCAACGGACTCGTGCAAGCGCTCACGGAGCCAGTCCAGTGCTTGCGATACAGGATTGTTGAAGTCCGTATTGTCGAAGACGACGATTTCAAACTTCCCCGTGTCCGTCGGTTTGTGTGTAGCGAGTGACAAAACAGTTCTCGCTGCCTGGAAATGGCCGCCTGCGGCTCGGTGGATGGGTACAATGCGCCCGGTTTCCTCCATCGCTCGGCGCAGAATATTCACGACGGCGTTTTCCCAAGGACAGTAGACAAACCGAATTTGCACAGTGTGTTCAAGGGAGAGGGCCGCCTCGATTTGTTTCTGGCTGCGCGCTTTGTCCTGTAGTGTGCCATCCATCAGCAAGTCTGCGCTCTGTTCGACCTCTGCTTCGCGGGTAGCAGTCGTTTTACCGCTGCCCTGGCCACCGGCATTGAAGGCGATCAGGCTCTTTGGCGGAAGCTGTTCTAGTTTCTTTGCATATAACCAGTCGATGAATCCTCCCGCTGGTCCAAGAGTGGCGATGCTCCAGCGCTGACGGCTCTTACGATCAGCCGCGTAGTCGGGACTCAGTTCTTGTGCACAATTGCGATCCAAGACGTTGGCAAACGCCTGTTCGTAACGCATGGCAGCGTCTTCCAAATCGGTTGCAAGTTCGGCGGCAAATTTTCGTTCGATGGCACGCTCTTCGGCGGTTAGTCCAGCGTAAGGCGAGTAGGTGAACCCTTCGACTAGAGTGATGGTCTCGCCATGCAAACTGGTTGCGAGCAATCGCAATTCACGAATGCGCCGGTTACGTATTTTTTCGGCTTCCATGAACGGTTGAAGATAAGCGACGGCCTTTTTCATGACGCGGGCGCTTTTGACGACTTGAGGCAGAAACATTTTACCCGCGCCGAAGAGATCGCCGACGACACGCATGCCGTCCATCAACGGGCCTTCGATGATTGTGAGCGGCTTGCCGTATTTTTTTCGGGCTTCCTCGGTGTCGCCGTCGATGAAAGTGTCGATGCCTTTCACGAGGGCGTGCGAAAGCCGGGCCTCGATCGTGCCGGAGCGCCAGGCGTCCTTGGCCTCGACTGGAGCGACGATAGCGGAGCCGCTGGCGCTTTCCTTTGCGGCGAGTTCGCGGGCTTTGATTTCGTCACCGAGCGTGACAAGGCGCTCGGTGGCATCGGGGCGACGATTGAGGAGCACGTCCTCGACGTGTTCGAGGAGGACTTTGTCGACCTCTTCGTAAACCTCGAGCATCGACGGGTTGACGATGCCCATGTCCATACCGGCCTTGATGGCGTGATAGAGAAACGCGGCGTGCATCGCTTCGCGCACAGTGTTGTTGCCGCGGAAGCTGAACGAAATATTCGAGACGCCGCCGCTGACTTTGGC
>JBEPTW010000046.1:0-24220 GCA_041691855.1 Verrucomicrobiota bacterium
CTCAGTCATTCGGAGATAGCCCAAGTCGTTGGTTGCTCCGAAGGCACGGTCCGTTCCCGTCTCCACTACGCCAAGCAATTCCTGCAAGGCGAAATGGGCAATTATCTCAGCTCCTAGTCATTCATGCCCAACTCTCATCAGCCTTCGAAAGTAACGATTGAGGATTTGCTGCGCCTCAAAAGGTCGGAGCGTCCTTCTCCTGATTTCTGGTCGAATTTTGAACGCGAACTACGGCAAAAGCAGCTTTCGGCGTTGGTTCAGAAACGCGCTTGGTGGCATGATTTGTCACAATTTTTTCCCCGTCGCGTTTATTTACCCATCGGCGCTGCGGCGGTTCTTACTTTTACTCTGGTTTCGGTCAGCCACTACGACTCCGCTCCAGTCCAGCAGCCGCAAGCCGACCTGACTGTTGCGGCGGTTGCCACCTTCAGCAACACTAGCACGGCGGAGCGCAAATCCACCGTTGATTCAGATTCTGTTCCTGTGAGTTCGCCGCTGGTTAATCGAGCTGAGCCCAAAATTTTCGCAACGACCGAACGCTCCGCTCCAGTGGTTGCAGTTCGCGCCAGCGCAGAGGCGCAATCCGAACTGTTGGCTCGATCCGATGCTCTGGATGAAGGTTCTCCCTCCGCCCGCTCCATCGCAGCAAACTTTGCCCGCTTGGAACAATCGGATCCTGAACTCATCAGTTCCGTTCTCGGAAGCCGCTTAAGCTCGCGCGCCAAAGTGCAATCGTCACCTGCACCGGTGGTTGAACTCGCTTCACTGCAACTAAACGGGGGGCGGCGGACGCGCTTGGTGGCCAGCTACAACGATCATCATTTTAATGCAAACACCGGCGCTTCGGACACAATGAGGGAAAAATTGGCCCGTCGGTTGGACGATAATGATTTTAACGACCACTTCAGCCGGGTCGGCCTGAATGGCGACAAGGTCTCTTTAAGATTTTAAGAGAGCGCTCCATTCCGCTGACTTCAAAACCCGCTCCGGCGGGTTTTCTTTTTTGTTTTTCTCGCCTCGCCGCGTAATTTGGAACCATGAGAACCGAGCGTGATTCCATGGGTGAAATGTCAGTGCCGGACGGCGCGCTTTATGGCGCTTCCACGCAACGCGCTGTGATGAATTTTCCCGTGAGTGGCCGGCCGTTGCCCGAACCGTTTATTCGCGGCCTGGGTTTGGTTAAGCAGGTCTGTGCAGCTGCCAATGAAGAGCTTGGCTTGTTGGATTCTGAAAAGAGTCGGCTCATTCAACAAATCGCACGGGAGATCGCCGACGGAAAACTGACGGAGCATTTTCCGATCGACGTCTTTCAAACGGGCTCGGCCACCTCCACCAACATGAATGCCAACGAGGTCATCGCCAATCGCGCGAGCCAGCTGGTGGGGAAACCGATCGGCTCCAGGATTCCATTGCATCCCAATGATGAGGTGAATCTCGGCCAGTCTTCCAACGATGTCATCCCAACCGTCTTGCACGTTAGTGTCGCGGTTGAGCTGCACACAAAACTCAAGCCGGCTCTCGCAAAACTCTCGGAGGAACTCACCCGAAAGGCGACGGGATGGCAACAGGTCGTGAAGATTGGCCGGACGCACCTGATGGACGCGACACCGTTGACTCTAGGCCAGGAATTCTCGGGCTACGCGAGGCAGGCGCAAAAGGCGACTGAGCGCTGTGACCGGGCGATTGCCGCGCTCGGGGAATTGGCCATCGGCGGAACGGCGGTCGGTACGGGAATCAACACTGATGTGCGTTTTGGCGGAACGGTCGCGAGAATTTTATCGCAGGAAACGGGACTTTCGTTTCGAGAAGCGAGCAATCATTTTGAAGCGCAGGGCGGACGTGACGATTGTGTTGAAGTCGCCGGTCAACTGGTCGCGATCGCCGCCAGCCTGACGAAAATTGCCAACGATATTCGCCTGCTCGGTTCCGGCCCGCGCGCCGGTTTGGCAGAAATTAAACTCGTCGCCACCCAACCCGGTTCCTCGATCATGCCGGGCAAGGTAAATCCGGTGATGAGCGAAATGCTGGTTCAGGTTTGTCTCTACGTTCAGGGGCTTTGCGTTTCAGTTCAAACGGCCGGGCGCGACGGCCATTTTGAACTTAATGTGACACTTCCGCTCATTGCGCATTGCCTGCACGAATCAGTTCACTGTCTGACCAATGCGGTGCGCATTTTCACGGAGCAATGTGTCGTCGGATTGGAAGCCGATGCGGTGCGGTGCCGCGAACTTGTTGATCGCTCGCTCATGCTGGTTACGGCGCTTAATCCCCACATCGGTTACGATGCGGCAGCTCGCGTGGCGAAAGAGGCATACGCCACAGGAAAAACGCTCCGCAGCATTGTGCTCGAGCAAAAGCTCATGGATGCGGCGATCCTCGACCAAGTTTTAAATCCACTCTCAATGACGCAGCCCGGTAACCGCCACGCCGGCGCGGGCGGAGGTTGAAATGGCGGTTCATCAAATTACCATGGAGATTCGCACGCGCGGGCAGGGCGCTCATGAAATTACGGAAGAAGTGAATCGGGTGCTGAAGCACGCGGGAATGCGTTGCGGCACGGTCAGTGTTTTTTGCCAGCACACCAGTTGCAGTTTGGTGATCATGGAAAACGCTGATCCGTCAGCGTGGGATGACTTGCAGGCGTGGTTCAATCGATTGGTGCCGGAAAACGATGCCAATTTTCAGCATACGCTTGAAGGCGCGGACGATATGCCGAGTCACATTAAGATGGCACTCACGCGCACGAGCGAAACCATCCCGTTCAACGACGCTCGGCTCCTGCTGGGAACGTGGCAGGGCATTTTTCTCTGGGAACACCGTCTCGCCGCGCACCACCGCACGCTCGTTCTTACGTTTATCGGCGAATAACTGCGGCGCTGCTTCGTCTACTTCGTCTTTTCGGGGACGCAGATGCCGCAGAGGTTGACGAAAAAATCCGTCCCCTTGTCGTCCACGAGAATAAATGCGGGGAAATTTTTCACCTCAATTTTCCACACCGCTTCCATGCCGAGTTCCGGGTAGTCGAGCACTTCCACTTTGGTGATGTTGTCCTGCGCGAGAATTGCCGCCGGTCCGCCAATGCTCCCGAGATAGAATCCGCCATGCTTCCTGCACGCATCGGTCACGGCCTTGCTGCGATTGCCCTTGGCGAGCATGACCATCGAACCGCCGAGCGATTGAAATAAATCCACATAACTGTCCATGCGGCCGGCCGTCGTGGGACCAAACGAACCCGACGCATATCCCGCCGGCGTTTTCGCCGGCCCGGCATAATACACCGGATGATTCTTGAGATAATCGGGCAATCCCTGGCTGGCCTCAATCCGTTCCTTCAACTTCGCATGCGCGCTATCGCGCGCGACGATTAACGTGCCGGTCAACGAGACCCGCGTGGTCACCGGATGCTTCGAGAGTTCGCCGAGAATTTCCTTCATCGGACGATTCAAATCGATGCTGACGAAATTATTGTCTTTGAACGCCCGCAACTCGGCCGGAATGAAACGCCCGGGATCGGCTTCCATTTTCTCCAGGAAGATTCCGTCCTTGGTGATCTTGCCTTTGATGTTTCGATCGGCGCTGCACGAAACGCCCATGCCCACCGGGCAACTCGCGCCGTGACGCGGCAATCGCACGATGCGTACGTCGAGGGCGAAATATTTTCCGCCGAATTGAGCGCCGACACCGCTTTGCTGTGCGATGGTCAGAACCTTGGCTTCCAACGCCGTATCGCGAAACGCCCGGCCGTGTTCATTGCCGCTCGTCGGCAATCCGTCGAGATACTTGGTCGTCGCGAGCTTGACCGTTTTCATGCACGCCTCGGCGCTGGTGCCGCCGATCACGAACACGAGGTGATACGGCGGACAAGCGGAGGTCCCGAGCAACTGCATTTTGTCCGCAAAGAATTTCTCCAGACTCTTCGGATTCAACAGCGCTTTCGTTTCCTGGAAAAGGTAGAGCTTGTTCGCGGAACCGCCGCCCTTGGCGACAAAAAGGAATTCATATTTCCCGCCTTCAGTTGCATGGAGATCAATTTGCGCTGGGAGATTTGTGCCCGTGTTTACTTCGGTGAACATGTCGAGCGGCGCGACCTGCGAATACCGGAGATTTTCCTTGGTGTAACAGTCATAGACGCCGCGCATCAGCGCTTCGGAATCATTGCCTCCTGTCCATACTTGTTGACCTTTTTTGCCGAAGATCGCGGCAGTGCCGGTGTCCTGGCACATCGGAAGAATTCCTTGCGACGCGATTTCCGCGTTCTTCAGCAGGGTCAACGCGACGTAGCGATCGTTGCCCGACGCCTCGGGGTCTTTTAGGATGGCGGCGACTTGCGCGAGATGCTTCGGCCGCAGGAAAAAACTCGTGTCATGAAATGCCTCACGGGCGAGATAAGTCAGCGCTTCCGGCGAGATTTTCAGGATTTCTCGTCCCTCGAACTGGCCGGTGGAGACGCCTTCCTTTGAGAGCAGCCGGTAGTCGGTCTCGTCGGGCGCGAGTGGCAGCGGATCTTGATAAACAAACGGCGGCGTGGGCATGGCTTGGAAAAGCCATTAGGCAAACGACGCGACCACGCTTCGCAATCTTGAACAACCTTTCGTCTGCGACTTCAGAGGATTTTCAGCTTCGGGAGGTCTTGGACGTCAATATAACCGACTGGTCGACTTTCCGCATCGAGGGCGACTAGATCTGAGATCTTAAATTGTTGAAACAGCTTCAAGGCTTCAACTGCGAGCACGTCTGTTGAAATGCTGCGGGGATTCCGGGTCATGAATTGGGTCACTGGCTTTTGCAGGAAATCCGGACCCCCGTTCAACGCGCTCCGGCGAAAATCACCGTCAGTGAAAATGCCGGTCATTTTTTCTGCTGCATCCACCAGTGCGACCGCGCCAGCCTTTGCCTTCGTCATCGCAAAAATCGCCTCCTGGACGGTCGTTTTCATCTCGGGCAGTATCGGACAGGCCTCGCCCGTGCGCATGATGTCCTTCACTCGCAATAACAGGGTCATTCCAAGCGTCCCGGACGGATGAAATTTTGCAAAGTCTTCGCGGGTGAGGCCGGAGCTTTCCAGTAAGACCATGGCCAGCGCGTCGCCGAGGGCGAGGGCGGCTGTCGTGCTCGCGGTGGGCGCGAGCGCAAGTGGACAGGCTTCGCGAGGCGCGGAATAAATGAGCCGGAAATCGGCGCCGCGGGCCAATTCGCTGGCGGGCGCACCCGTCAATGCAACCGTGCGCAAACCGAATTTTTCAAAGAGAGGCAGCAACCGGAGCATCTCGCCCGTGGCGCCGCTGTTGCTCAATAGAATGGCGAGATCGCCGGAAGCGCAGAGTCCGAGATCGCCATGCAGGGCTTGAGTCGGATCGAGAAAGCAGGACGGTACGCCGATGCTGTTAAGTGTCCCCGTCAGTTTTTCCGCGATATGTGCGTTCTTGCCCACGCCGGAAAAAATCACCTTGTTGCCGGTTTTCACGATGGTTTCGACGGCGCGGACCACCTGCACGAAATTTGCATCCAGTACGGCGGCGGTCGCGTCGATGGCCTCGCGTTCGATGGCAAGACAGTTGCGGGCTTTGGCTAGGATGGTCTTGTCGTCGAGCGGCATCTAAAACTTGTATTGGTGGAACGCTGGCGCAAACCTAGCGGTCGATCATTTCCGTTCAATTCATTTCCTCCATGTTCCGTTTCCGCCGCGTCATTCATCGCCTCCTTTTGCCTTTGTTGGGCGTGTTGGTGCTTGGGTTTGCCGGCTGTTCGGACAACGACCATCTCAATTCCGCGAGTGAGCTGGACGAACCCGGCTATCGCGAGGGTGAGGCTCTGCTGAAGACGGGTCGCAAGCAGGAGGCACTGACTGCGTTTCTCAAAGTAATCAGTAAACGTGGCGACGACGCGCCCGAATCGCATCTCGAACTTGGCTTGTTGTATCTCCAGCACATCAACGATCCGCTCGCGGCGATCTATCATTTCAAAAAATATCTGGCGCTTCGTCCCAACAGTCCGCAGGCCCCGCTGGTCAAACAGCGGATCGATGCGGCAATCCGCGAATTCGCGCGGACAATTCCCGCCCAACCGCTGGAGGGCCAGCCGCAGCGGGTGGACTTGGTGGCGGCGCTTGACCGTCTGAAACAGGAAAATGACGGGCTGAAACAACAGCTCGCTGATTTGAAAACCGGACGCAATGGGCTCCAACCAACGCCGGCGGATATTCCTGCCACGGCTGTGCCGGCCGCTGACGCGGAACCGTCGTCGCCAGTGTTCAGTATTCCTTCCGTCGCGATGCCTACCGTTCGCACCCGCCAGACAAACCAATCAGCGGCGCGTGAAGCGATTCCGACTGTTCGTACGGTCGTGACTCCTCCGGCCCGGGTTGCGCCGAAAAGGCCAGCCGCCACTCAAACTGCCGCACCGGCCGCTGCGCCCTCGCGGCCGGCGGCGGGTCGACGATACACGGTCCGTCCGGGCGATTCGTTATCGAAAATTTCCATGCAATGTTATGGTAACCGCACCAAGGTTCACGAGATTTTTGCGGCGAATCGCAACGTGATGAAGAGTGAAGCCGATCTGAAACCGGGAATGGAAATTAAAATCCCGTAGTCCGAGAACTTGGCTCCATTAGGCTGGGTCTGGTAAATAAACTATCGCCAATCAACTCTGCTCGGGCGCGTAGGGCCGTCGCTTGCGACGTGCCGTTTTTGCGCGCGAGGCCGGCGCAAGCACCGGCCCACAGCAAGCGCGCAAGTTATTTCCCAGACACGCCCGAGGAGTTGGATGAAAGATGTATCGCATAACAAAGGGCTCGACCTATCGCCCGTTGTTGGTGACTCCACGACGCAGCCGAGATGGGCCGGTCAGGCGTTGTGAAATCCGCCACGATCGGGCCGTAGGTATTCACGGCTTGATTTCTGTTTCGAACGGCGACGCGGGTAATCCGGCCTGATTAAACAGATTGCCCGCGGCGACATTCGCCCAGGCGTAGCGCACGGCGATCGGTTGGCTGACCTCGGGTGAGGAAACCACGATGGTGTCTTTGTTGATTTCCGCACCGGCCGGATGGAAAACTCCGTCAGATCCGGCGACGGTAAATCCTGTGAGAGGACCGTCTTTTGCGACCAGTCCGCCGCCGAGGTGGGTGAAGTCGAGGACAGCGCGATGGGATTTGATTTTCAACTTGGCGAAAACTGGTCCGGAATATTCCACGGATTGGCCATAGGCAAGTGCCCGAGCTGCAAGCGCGAGTCGTGCGCCGACCGGTTGCTTGTGCGTGGGATGAATATTGTCAGCGTCGCCGCAATCAATGGTGACGACCATCGCGGTGTTTTTTGTCGCCTGCCAAGCGAGCAACTGGGCTTCGCGAATTTCCGGCGGCATCGCGTTGAACGGAGCGATTTGGACGAAGAGGAAGGGAAAGTCACCTTCGCCCCATTGTTTGCGCCAGTCCGCAATCAGCGCTGGGAGCAGCGTGCGGTATTGGTGCGCCCGATTGGCGTTCTCTTCGCCCTGATAAAACGTGACGCCGCGGATCGCGTATGGTTCAAGCGGCGCGATCATTGCGTTGTAGAGGGCCGTGGGAACGCCTGCACTCTGGCTAGTGTCTATCGGCAGATGTGTTTTGGAGTCATTTGTCAGCGCAGTGGAAAAGCGACAACGCCATGGCCCGGTCAGCGAAAGAGCCGTGCCCTTGCCGTTGGCCGGCACCAACTCCAACGGAAGATCGGCATTCCAGATTCCGCCGTTTCCGCCAGTGTCGAGCACGCGTACGGCGATCAAGTTGCCTTTAGGATGCAGCAGAGAGCTGGGCACGTGATAGACGCGGGGAGTATCCCAGGAGAAAGTGGCGCCGACTTTAACGCCGTTGACCCACGTCGTGTCGATATCGTCGATCGCGCTGAGTCGTAGTTCGAGATCCGCTCCGGACCATCCGTCCGGGAGATCGAAGGGTTTTCGGAACCAGACCACACCGTCGAAATCCGGATGGCCGGCAGTTTCCCAAAAAGTCGGGAGATTCAGGTGTTCCCAATTGCTGGTGTCGACGTCGTCGCCATTCCAGGAGTGCGCACCGCTACCGGGATCATTCTTGAGAAACCATTGTTCAAGTCGCGCAAGGTAGTCGCGCTTGGCGCCGACGGGATCGGTCGCGACCTGGTCGAGTTGAGCCAGGTTCTCCTTGAATTCAGGAAAAGCCGCCAAACCCGCGCGACTCGTCCACGCTTCGGCCGGGGTTCCGCCCCACGAACTGTGGATAATCCCAACGGGGACATTCAGCGCCTTTTGCAGATCGCGTGCGAAGAAGTATCCGACCGCCGTGAAATCGGCGGCGGTCGCGGGCGAACACACAGTCCATTTCCCTTCCAACGTTGATTTGGGTACGGGGGAGAGTTGCTGCGTCACATAAAATTGCCGAATGAGCGGATGCGTGGCGGCCGCGACTTCCTGCTCCCAGTTTACGATCGGTTTTTGTTCAGGACGCGGACCGAGCTGGCGTTCCATGTTCGACTGACCGCCGCAAATCCACACTTCGCCGACGAGGACATCACCAATTTTAATGGGCACCGGTGTCGCGCTCCCCGTCACGGTGAACATCCGTCCGACGGCCGAGACTGGTAACGGATCGAGATCGACGCGCCATTTGCCGTCGCTTCCCGCTGACGTCGTTTTCGTGTGGGCCGCGAACTCCACGCTCACTTTTTCCCCGGCAGCCGCTGTACCCCAGACGGGAACGCGTCGCCCTTGTTGCAATACCATGTGTTCGCCGAACGGGCTGCCCAGTTGGACGGCGGCGTTTGAGATTACAGTCGTAGCGAAGAGTCCAACGAGACAGCGAATGGGCGATGATTTCATGGGGGAGGGGATAGTCGGTTAAGGGACTTTTAGCCCGGTGATCTTCAGGGCACTGGCAAAATCACTGGGTTTCCAAGAGGCGAGCGTGACTTGAAATTCGCTCGCGTCACGGGAGAATTGAATCTTTTGCGGGCTGCCGAGCAAGGAGACATATTCGACTTGTCCACCGATGGTGGCCGCGTCCGTCGCGCATGAGGGGATCGTAATTTTGCGGTCGGCACGCCCACGCAACGGGATTTTCGCATTCGAATTTGAGCAGCAGAATGAATTCTTTGTAACCCAATTTATCCTGGGGACCAAGAAAACACTCGAACAAATCGAAGCGGGTCATCCACCCAATCAAACACCGTCGTCCGTCGCAAAAACCGAAAGAACTGTCAGTAAATGAAACTACCGGTGTGGCGCCCTCAATTCCTCACACTGCGCCGATCGCCTCGTCCAATACGGCGAGCAAAAAGTCAGCGTCGGCTTGAGTGATGTTCATTGGTGGTGCAAAACGAATTGTTTGACCCCACAGCCCGCCCTTGCCGAGCAGCAGACCAAGTTCGCGCGCATTTTCGACCGCTTGAGCGCAACCTTCCTTGTTGGGTTCCTTCGTGACGCGATCCTTCACGAACTCGATGCCAAGTAAGAGACCCATGCCGCGCACATCGCCGATGATCTTGTGCTTGGCTTTTAATTTTTCGAGACCGGCGAGGATGTACTGGCCGAGCTTGAGGCAGTTTTCCTGCGTCTTTTCCTTTTCGATTACTTCGAGCACGGCCTTGCCGATGGCGCTTACAACCGGATTGCCGCCGAAGGTGTTGAAATGCACTTTCTGCGTCATGACGGCGGCGATCTTTGGGGTCGTGACCACGGCTGCGAGAGGTGCGCCGTTGCCGATGCCTTTGGCCATGGTGACGATG
The DNA here is from genome assembly GCA_041691855.1 of Verrucomicrobiota bacterium. Classification (GTDB taxonomy): domain Bacteria; phylum Verrucomicrobiota; class Verrucomicrobiia; order Opitutales; family Opitutaceae; genus Lacunisphaera. Next base: position 9,738 of record JBEPTW010000046.1, read on the forward strand.
TCGGGAATCACCCCTTGCGTTTCAAAACCCCAGAAATGTGTGCCGGTGCGGCCAAACCCCGTCTGCACTTCGTCGGCGATGCACACGCCACCGGCGGCGCGCGCATGCGCGTAGGCTTGTTGGAGATAACCGTCGGGAAATACGACGAAGCCGCCGACGCCTTGAATCGATTCGGCGATGAAACCGGCGATCTTTCCCGGAGTCGTGTAGTCGATGACTTGCTTCACGTCATCGGCATATTTGCGTCCCGCATCGGGATCGTCGTAGCCGAAAGTCCCGCGATAAGGATAAGGTGCGATGGCGTGATGAACACCGAAGCTATGCGGCACATTAAATTTCCAACTGCTGTGCGCCGTAACGCCCATGCCCGAGGCATTGCCGCCGTGATAGGCATTGCGCAGAGCGATCACGTCATAGTTGCCCGAATATAATCGCGCCATCAACAACGCGAGATCGTTGGCTTCGGAGCCGGAGTTGACGAAGTAGACGCACTTTAATTCGCCGGGCAGCGTGGCGGCGAGTTTCTCGGCGTATTCGCCAATGTTCGGATTGAGATAAATAGTGGTCGAGTGCTGAAGCAGCTGGTTTTGCCGGTCGGCCGCCGCGACGACATGCGGATGGCAATGTCCGACACTGACCGTCACGATGCCGCCGAGGCCATCGAGGTAGCGTTTACCGGTGGAGTCCCACACGTATTGCATTTTCCCCTCCACGATCATGATCGGCTGCTTGTAATAAAGGAAGAGTCCCGGATTCAGGTACTGCTTGCGCTGCGCCAATACCTGCTCGAGTGATGGGCCATTGTAGGTGACAGGCGTATGTGCAGTGGAGGGTAAGGGAATTGATTTCATTGGGAAAAATCGTGTGTGATGGTGAGTGAAAATGGGTTGGTTTAATGACGAATGAAGAATGACGAATGAATTATCGACGCACGTCGCAGGGTTTCGGTATTCGGCATTCGGAAATTCGTCATTCAGAAATGGCTCGGTTTGCGTTGCAAGAATTGCCCGCGGCCGAGGGTCCCCACGAACTTTCCATCACGAACTGCGATTTGGCCGCGCACGGTGACATCGCGCGTGCGGCCTTCCAATTTCCAGTCTTCAAAGGCGCTGTAGTCGACGTTCATGGACTGGGTCTTTGCGGAAATCGTGCCGCGATAATCCGGATCGAACACGACTAGATCGGCATCGGCGCCGGGTTGGATCGTGCCCTTCCGCGGGAAAAGATCGAAGAGCTTTGCGACTTGTGTACTCGCGACGTTGACGAACGTGTGCAGGTCGATCCTCCCGGTCTTTACCCCGTAAGTGTGGAGGAGATTGATCCGCTCTTCGAGAGAGGGAATGCCGTTGGGGATCTTCGTGAAGTCGTCCTTGCCCATGGGCTTTTGCTTCTGGAAGTCGAAAGGCGCATGATCGGTCGCGACGGTTTGAATCAATCCATCGCGTAGTCCGTTCCACAGCACGCTCTGGTTGCGGACGTCGCGGAGTGGTGGCGACATGACGTACTTGGCGCCTTCAAAGTTGGGTTTCTCGGCGTAAGTTTTATCGAGCGTGAGGTATTGAATGAGCGTCTCGACGCCGACGCGCACCCCGCGTTGTCGGGCGGCGATGGCTTGGTCGAGCGCTTCCTTGCAACTCAGGTGAACAATGTACGTCGCAGCGCCGGTGAGCTCGGCAAAGGTCATGAGGTGATGCACGCCCTCGGCTTCGACGGTGGGCGGACGACTTTCATGATGCTGGCCCGGATCGGTTTTGCCTGCGGCGAGGAGTTCCTTACAGCGCTCCGTGACGAGGGTTTCGTTTTCACAATGGGCGGTGACGATCACGCCGAGTTCCTTTGCGAGCTTCAAGGTGCGATAGAGCTCGGTGTCGTCGACGCCGAAGGCACCTTTGTAAGCGAGAAATATTTTAAAGGAGCTGATGCCGCGGCGGACGATCTCCCGGAGTTGATCCGCGGTTTGGTCGTCGAATCGCGTCACGCCCATATGGAACGTGAAATCACAAGCCGACTTGCCTGCGGCCTGGCTCATCCAAAGTTCGAAGGCGGCGAGGGCGTCGTCTGATTTTGCCGGACAGCACATTTCGATCAGGGTGGTCGTGCCGCCGACGAGCGCGGCTTTCGAGCCGGTTTCGTACGTGTCCTTTGAGAATGTGCCCATGAACGGCAGATAGATGTGCACGTGTGGATCGATGAAACCGGGGAAAACGAATTTGCCGGTGGCGTCGATGACCTCCGTTCCCGCGGGCGCGGAAAGATTCTTGTCGATACGGGTAATTGTTTCCCGGTCGCAGTAGATGTCCGCGAAGTAACGGGAATCGGCGGTTACAATCTCTCCATTCTTGATGAGCAGAGCCATGGATTAATGGGTTTTGATTTTAGGCACGGAGATCACGGAGTATTCCCGGAGATCACTGAGGGGAAGGCTTGAGGCTCAGCCAAAGCCTCAGTGCTTCCGGTGGTTTCTCTGTATCCCGCGTGACTCATTTGAATTCATTTTTTCCACACATCGCCCACGTCGCCGCCGAACCAGCGCGAACTTACGACCTTTTGTTGCGTGTAGAATTGGACGGCTTCCTTCCCTTGGATGTGCAGGTCGCCGTAGAAGGAATCGTCCCAGCCGGTGAAAGGAAACATCGCCATCGTCGCGGGCACACCGACATTCACGCCGACCATGCCGGCTTTCACGCGCATGGTGAATTCGCGGGCGGCGCGACCGTTGCTGGTGAAGATCGCGGCACCATTGCCGAAAGCAGATTTGCTGGCCTGTTCGATGGCGGCATCGAGATTGTCCATGCGCATGACGTTCAGGACCGGACCGAAAATTTCCTCGCGGGCGAGAGTAGTGTCGTTGCGCACGTCATCCACGACCGTGGCGCCGAGATAAAAACCATTCGGCGCATCGGCTACCTTGGCGCGACGACCGTCGGCGATGATTTTGGCGCCTTCCTTTTCGCCCGTCGCCAACAGACTCAGCACCCGATCACGATGGGCGGCGGTGATGACCGGGCCCATGTCGGGTTGCGCCGTGCGATCCGTTGGGCCGACCTTGATCGCGTTGGCGGCCTTCACTAGTTCAGGGAGTATACGATCAGCGGCGGCTCCGACGGTGATCGCAGTTGAACCCGCCATGCAACGTTCGCCGGCACAGCCGAAGGCGGCAGTGGAAAGATTTTCCACCGTCTTGCCGACGTCGGCGTCGGGCATGACGACAATGTAGTTTTTCGCGCCGCCATTGGCTTGGACGCGTTTACCGTGTTTGGTGCCGGTTTCGTAGATGTATTTGGCGATCGGGGTGGAACCGACGAAGGAAATCGCTTTCACCTTTGGATGCGTGAGCAGCGCGTCCACCGCGGGACGACCGCCATGGACAATGTTGAACACGCCCTTGGGAATCCCGGCCTGCTCCAGTAACTGACCGAGCATCACCGCGCACAGCGGAACTTTCTCGCTCGGTTTCAGGACGAAGGTATTGCCGCAAGCGAGGGCGAGCGGAAACATCCACAGTGGAACCATCACGGGAAAATTAAACGGCGTAATGCCGACGCAAACCCCGAGCGGCAGGTTGATGGTTTCGCAATCGACGCCGCGCGCGATATTCTTGAGCGAGTCGCCGAAGAGCAGGGTGGGAATGCCGCAGGCGTATTCGATGTTTTCGATGCCACGAAACAACGAGCCACGGGCTTCGGCGTGGGTCTTGCCGTGCTCACGCGAGACGGTGCGACAGAGTTGGTCGAAGTTCTGCTCGACGAGCTGACGATAACGGAAAAATACGCGGGCGCGTTCGACCGGTGGCGTATCCCGCCACGCCGGGAAAGCCGCATGGGCGGCCTCAACGGCGGCGTTCACTTCGTCCGTGCCACCGATCGGACACTCGGCGATAACTTCACCGGTGGAAGGATTGTAGACCGGTGTACCATTAATTTTTGGCTGAAGCCATTCGCCATTGATGAAAAGGGGGCAGGGCGTGAGATCGTGAGGTGCCATGGGAAATTGAGCGATGGAGGCTGCAGGTCAGGAAGTGGACGAAACGATCGACGCGATCGCCGAGGGATTCCGAGAACGCGCTCGCGAAGGATAAAAGCGATCCCTTAGTTTGAGGACGGGCGTTTCGATGACAAAAGCCATTGCGTAACCGAAGAGCAGTGCGCCAAACACACACAGGGCCAAGTATTGCCAGTAAACACCGGGATCATTGGGGTGGGAGTCGAGAATGCCCACCGCGAACCAGGCATTGATCGGTTCATGCCAGAGATAAATGGAATAGGATGATGCTCCCAACGCGCCCAGCTGGCGAAGAAAACGGGAAGAAGTCGCTTGGAGTTTTATTGCGCCGAGCACGAGTAGTCCGGAGCCAATATAAAAAAGAGTGAAGCCGACCACGCTGATCCAACGATCGGTTTCCCGCGCAAAAATAAAAGCGGGCATTAAGAAGGCCAAACCGGCGATGATTCGCATCCAGGCGGGAAACCAGGTAATGCGTTCTTCGAGTCGATGAAAGTGGCTCGCGTAGGCAAGCAGGGCGCCAAAAAAAAGTGAATCGATCCGCAGATGAGTGGGAAAAAGATCCCAGGAGTAATCGTATTCGGGATATCGCATGGCATTCAGGATGCGCAAAAAGAGGCAGCCTGTTGCGATCGCGGTGAAAATTCCGGGAAACCAGGAAAATGGATTCGGCCCGGGCCGGCGCACCAGCAGGGAAACCAACAAGGCAAGACACAGGTAGAAATGCTCTTCAATGGCCAGCGACCACGTGTGGGGCCAGATGTGGGCGGCATAGTTTTGCACGAAGCAGAGTTCTCCCAGCAAATTGCGAGTTGGTACCGGCTGATTTTTAGACCAGAAGACGGCCACGGAAAAAGCGATCAGCACCCAAAATGCGGGATAGATCTTGAATCCTCGACGGACCAGAAAGCGGCCGATGGAGACGCTCCCGTGTCGCGAATAATCGTTGAACAGAAGTCCAGTCACCAAAAATCCGCTGAGCACAAAAAATAGATCGACCCCGACCCAGCCCCCGCGAATCCATCCGGCCAGCAGGACTCCGTGGCCACCAGGAAGCGGTCGCAAGTGATTGCCGATCACTAGCAGGATTGCGAACAGGCGCAGAAGATCCAGTCCTAGATTTCTGGAAACTGTGTTTATCGCCGGCACCTAATGTGTTTCAGTCTTTGGACAGCGCGTCCGATTGTTTCACGAATTCGTCGCCGGTCCATTCGCCGTCGGATTTGACGACCTTCGTGCTTGCGGTCGCTGCGGCGGCTTTTTGCGCGGCTTTGCGTTCGGTTTGGCGTTTCACGAGGTCGGCATGCGTGGTGAAGTAGGGGAGACTTTTGCCTTTGAAATCGGCGAGTGTCTCGAATTTGTGTCTGGCCATGAAAGCGAGAAGTTGTTCCTGCATCGGTTTTACGCACTCGTAGCCAAACTTCATCACGCCGGTGCAAACCTGCACCGTGTCGCTGCCGAGCAAAATGAATTGCGCTGCGTCTTCGCCCGACTCAATGCCACCGAGGCCGGAAAGCGAACGGCCGGGAAATTCTTTTTGGATCATTGTCGCCAATTCCATCACCATCCGGAGCGCGATGGGCTTCACGGCTTTCGACGAATAGCCGCCGGGCGTCGTGTAGCCTTCAACGCAGGGATCGGGACGGAGGGTTTCGAGATTTATCCCGGTCACGCTGCGAATGGTGTTGATCGCGCTGAGTCCAGTGGCGCCGCCGCGGAGCGCGGCGCGGCCGGGTTCCTCGATATGGGTGATGTTGGGCGTCATCTTTGCCCAGACGGGTTTCGTGGTGGCGGTTTTTACCCAACCGCAGACTTCCTCGAGGATATCCGGATCCTGACCCATCGCCGCGCCCATCTTGCGTTCGGGCAATCCGTGCGGGCAGGAGAAGTTGAGTTCAAATCCATCCACTCCGACGGCTTCGCAGCGTTGGACGAGCTCGATCCACGCGTCTTTATTATATTCCTCCATGATGGAGGCAATGAGCGCGCCGGGAGGCTGAGCGTCCTTGCAGCGTTTGAATTCATCTTCCCAGAGTTTGAAGGGTCGGTCACTGATCAACTCGATGTTTTCCCAGCCGATGACCTCGCCGCTGGCGGCGTGCAACTTGGAATAACGCGGGGAAACATTAATAACTTTTGAGGCGTCGAGGCTGACGGTTTTGGCAATGACTGCGCCCCATCCTTCTTTGAAGGCGCGGTTGATCACGCTGAGGTTGGTGCCGGGAGGCCCGGAGCCGATGACGAAAGGATTGGGGAGTTTCAGGCCGTCAACCGTCGTGGCAAGCGTGGGCATGGATTCAGGGAGTTGAAAAAACGTCTGCTAGGCGCGACCACACCTTGGCACGAGGGAAGTCAGTCAACTTGGCCGGCTATTCCCAGGGCCGCAACGCGAGCACCTGCAGGAATGAAGGTTGGTTATTTGGTAGTTTTAATACTGCGGGAGAGTTGTTAGTTTCCAAGCAATAATTGGGCCACTCGCCTGGCCTCGCGGCACGCCGCCAGCTCTAGAATCTACCCAGAGTCCGTCCTTCCTTCCATCTGTCATCTCTCATGTCTCTCGATCCGAAACGCACCGTCGCCGAACTGAAGGAATTACGTGCATTCACCGCCGACGAAAATGGCGCACAGCGGGTGGCGTTTACTCCGATGTGGGTGCAGACGCGGGCGTGGTTGCGCCAAAAACTCCGCGAGCTCCCCCTCGAAACGCACGTGGACGCGGCCGGTAATTTTTGGGCAACGCTTCAGGGTGAATCCGAGAAAGCACTTCTTATCGGTGGACACATGGATTCGGTACCAAATGGTGGCTGGCTCGACGGGTGCCTGAATGTGCTGGCTGGGGTCGAAATTTTGCGACGCATCAACGGCGAATTTGGCGGCAAGCCTCCGATCACGATCCGTCTGGTCGATTGGGCGGACGAAGAGGGTGCGCGTTTCGGCAGGAGCCTGTTCGGTTCGTCCGCGTGTTCAGGCAAACTCAATATGAATGAGGCGCGCGGCCTGAAGGACAAGGCGGGCATTGGCTTGCCCGAGGCGTTGAAGAAAGTGGGAATCGATTTTGAAAAAGTGAAGGACAGCGGCGTGGAACTGAAGAATGCCGCGACCTACCTCGAGCTGCACATCGAACAGGGGCCAGTGTTACTGGACTTAAACTTACCGCTGGGCGCAGTGCTCGGGACCTTTGGCGTCGAGCGGCACGCGATTACGTTTTACGGGCAGGCGGCGCATTCCGGCAGCACACCAATGAACCGGCGAAAGGATGCGTTTCTCGCCGCCGGAAAGATGAGCCAGGAAATCTATGCGATCACCGATCGCCATGGCGGGGTTTGCACCATTGGCTCTTGTACGACGAAACCGGGGATCGTCACCAGTGTCGTCGAGGAATGCCGGATCACGCTTGACCAGCGACATCTCGATGCGAACTCGCTGGCGCGAATGCTCGCGGAAGCGAAGGACGCGAGCGACCGCTTTGCGTGCGAGGGCGGCGTCCGGGTTTCATGGGAGCGGATTTGGCAGATTGAACCGCGACCGTTTCATCCCGAACTCATCGAAATGTGCGATCAGGCCATCGTCGAGACATGCGGAAAATCGCACCGTTTACCGTCCGGCCCATTGCATGATGCTGCCGAGCCCTGCGGGGTTGGAATTCCTACTGCGATGATGTTTGTGCAAAGCTTGCACGGGATCAGCCACAATAAGATCGAGGATACAAAAGAGGAGCACCTGGAATTGTGCGTGCGAGCGTTCGACCAGCTCGTGACGAAGGCGATGGGGTGGCTCGCGAAGCAGTGATCGTTTCTTGAGCCGACTCAGCTTGACCGGTCGCTGCCAATGAGGCTTGGCTGGGGACTGCATGCCGACAACTTCGCGCCGCACCGGTCGTTTCACTGAATCGCTTATTCGCGAGATGACCCGCGTTGCGCTGCGGCACGGCGCAATTAATCTTTCCCAAGGGTTTCCCGATCACAATCCGCCGCGCGAATTGCTGGAGGCCGGCAAAGCCGAGATGGACAGTGACCATCACCAGTACGCGATCACTTGGGGTGCGCCGCCATTGCGACAAGCGCTGGCGGAAAAGCTCACGCGTTTTACGGGCATGGCGTGTGATCCTGAGCGAAATCTGATCGTCACCTGCGGCGCGACGGAGGCGATGATGGTCGCGGTAATGACGGCATGCGATCCCGGCGACAAGGTCGGGATGTTTTCGCCGTTTTATGAAAACTACAGCGCCGACGCCATTCTCACCGGTTGCGAGCCGGTGCATGTGAATTTGCAGCCGCCGAACTACACCTTCGATCCGGCCGAGTTGCGGCGGGTGTTTGCGAACAACTTAAAAGCGTTTGTGCTCTGCAATCCGTCGAATCCGTGTGGTAAGGTTTTCACCCGCACGGAACTGGAACAAATCGCAGCGCTCGCGGCGGAGTTCGACGTGTGGATCATCACCGACGAAGTTTACGAGCACATCGTGTTTGCCCCGCACCGGCACCAGTATTTCTCGACGCTTCCGGGCATGGCGGAACGTACGATCATGTGTAGTTCGCTCTCGAAAACATTTTCGATCACCGGCTGGCGGCTGGGTTATGTTTTCGCCGCGCCCTCCGTTATCGCGCAGGGGCGGAAGGTGCATGATTTTCTGACGGTCGGAGCGGCGGCACCGTTGCAACATGCGGTCGTCGCGGGATTGAAACTGCCGGACAGTTACTACAGCCACCTGCGCGATGACTATGCGGCGCGGCGCGATATTTTGCTGGGCTATCTTGACGGGACGGGGTTGACCTACACCACGCCGCAAGGCGCATATTTTGTGATGCTCGACATATCGCCATTTGGCTATGCCAACGACGTGGACTTCGCGCACTGGATGACGCGGGAAATCGGCGTCGCGCCCGTGCCGGGCTCGGTTTTCTTTGCGGTACCCGAGCACCGTTATGTGCGGCTAAACTTCGCCAAGAAAAACGAAACGCTGCACGCAGCCGGCGAGCGGTTGCTCAAATTGAAGCGCGGTTAGGAATCGATAAACCGCAGAACACGCGGAATGCACAGAACTCCCGATTTGGGCCAGAATGCTTGGTCAGTTTCTGTGTATTCAGTGTATTTTGTGGTCAGCGTGTTTCTAATTTACGAGGCAGGCCTTGAATCCTTCGGTGAGGGCGGCGCGTTCGAGATTTTTGCCGATGAAGACGAGGGTGTTCGTCCGGTTTTCGCCATCCTTCCAATCGCGATCAAACTTCGCGTCGAAGAGCATGTGTACGCCTTGGAACACGAGGCGTTTTTTTGTTCCCTTCACCACGAGCACGCCCTTCATGCGGAAAATATCGCCGCCCTTGGTCGCAAGCAGATTTGAAATCCACTCGTTGAGTTTCTTCCCATCGAGTTCGCCGGCAACACTGATGCCAACGGAGGAAACTTCCTCGTCGTGGGTGTGTTCGTGCCGGAAGGTTTGGTCCCAACCATAACGCACGACGTCGCCTGACGGAGCGTGAAGATGGGTTGGTACATCGTGGCCGGTGAAAAGGACGTAGTGGCCGGCGGCTGGAATCTTCACGACGAACTCGCCGTTTTCATCCTTGAGTTTGAGCCGATGAAGTTTGCCGTCGGCGGCAATAGTTTCGCCGGGGAGGGCGATCTTTTCCCAGTCGGAAAAAGCCAGCACCGCGGTTTTGATCGCCGCTTCGTATTTCGAATCACCAACTGTAGCCGGGGGCGCTGACCCCGGTCCGGAGCTCGCAGGCGCGACAATCACGTCGAGTGAATTGTGATCATGGCCACAGCTCTCCCCGCATTCATGATCGTGGTCATGATCATGACCCTCGTGATCGTGGTGATGTGCACCGATCGCGAGTTTGTAGTCGCCTGCCGGCAACTCGTATGCGCCGGCCCACTCGAAAGGATATTCGGGTTCGAGAAACTGCGGATCGACGTCAACGGCGCGGTCGAGATTGAACCCGCCGATGTCGATCACCTTGTTCAGCTCGATCTCGGCATTCTTGGTGCGGTGAACTTTCGCGACGGCGTTGATGACGTGAATGCGCTTCTCCAGCGCATCGAGGTCGGCTGGTTCAATCAAATCGGTTTTGTTGAGCAGGATAACATCCGCGAACGCGATCTGCTTTATCGCCTCGGGTGAATCGTCGAGGTGCAGTAAAACGTGCTTGGCATCGACGAGCGTGACGATCGCGTCGAGCCGGTAATTTTCCTTCATCTCGGGATCGGAGAAAAAAGTCTGCGCGACCGGGCCGGGATTGGCGAGGCCGGTCGTCTCGATGAGGATCGCATCAAGGCGATCCTTGCGCTTCATGAGCCGCGCGAGAATCCGCAGCAGGTCGCCGCGCACGGTGCAACAAATGCAACCGTTGTTCATTTCAAAAATTTCCTCGTCGGACTGGATCACGAGCTGATTGTCGACGCCGACTTCGCCATATTCGTTTTCGATGACGGCGATCTTTCGGCCGTGCTGCTCGGTCAGGATGCGGTTGAGCAGGGTGGTTTTCCCTGCACCGAGAAAGCCGGTGAGAACAGTGACTGGAATAGGAGCGATGGCCATGAGGGTGGGCGTTTGAATGGTAGTCTGTAAACAACCAGCAAACTCGTCGGAGCAACCTTTGCAACCGCGACGTCGGGCAAATTTTCAGCGTGTCACGCAGGTTGGCTCGATGCAGCCTGCGTTCGCAACCGTGGTGCTTCTCCCTTGCGCAAGCATCTGTCGGCGTCGTGTAATTTAAAACTTTCCCACACGTCTCGATTTTCACTGATGCCGCTTCTCACCATTTCCGTCCTGCGTAAGTCGTTCCTCTCGCCCGATGGCGACAGGAAAACCATCGTGGATATCCCGCAATTCTCCCTCGACGCCGGACGGCAACTGGCGTTACGCGGGGAAAGCGGCTCCGGGAAAACCACCTTTCTGCATCTGATCGCTGGAATTTTGGCGGCGGATTCGGGTTCAGTTCAAATCGGGGCTCGCGAGATGACCACATTAAAGGAACACGCGCGCGATCGACTGCGGGCGGAAAGCATCGGTTATATTTTCCAGACGTTCAATTTGCTTCAGGGTTATTCTTGTCTTGAAAACGTCCTTTTCGGTATGGCGTTTTCCGGCGGCGGCACTGATCGGGATCGGGCCGTCGCGATGCTCGAACGGGTCGGCCTCTCCCAGCGGCTGCATCATCGACCGCGCCAGCTTTCCACCGGTCAGCAGCAACGCGTCGCCGTTGCCCGCGCGCTCGTTAACCGGCCGAAACTGGTGCTGGCCGATGAGCCGACGGGAAACCTCGATCGGAAAAACGCCCGCGAGGCGCTGGCGCTCATCCGCGAGACGTGCCGGGAGAACGGCGCGGCGCTTTTGCTGGTGAGCCACGATCCGGACGTGCTTGGTACGTTCGAGGAAGTCAGCGATTTCGCTGAAATCAACCAGGCGTTGAAGGAGGTCTCGTCGTGACCCTTCCGCTCATCATCCGCCGCAGTCTCCGGCAGCACGCGTTTTCCACCACGATAACCGCACTCGCCATCGCGCTCGCGGGCGGCTTGTTGATGTCAGTGTGGGTCGTGAAGGAGCAGTCGCAAAAAACCTTCACGCAGGTCAACACCGGCTTCGATGCCGTGCTCGGGGCGCGCAGCTCAAAATTGCAGCTCGTGCTCAACGCCATTTTTCACCTCGAAGCGTCGCCGGGCAACGTATCCGCTGCCGATTATGAATTCATTAAAAAGCACCCGGCGGTGAAACTCGCGATTCCAATCGCCGTTGGCGACAACCTGCGAGGTTTTCGGATTGTCGGCACGATACCGGAGCTTTTCACCGAGGTCGAATACACCGCGCGAAAGAAGTTTACGCTGAGCGCGGGCCGGCTGTTCGATCCCACCGCGAAGGAAGCCGTGCTGGGAAACTTTGCCGCGCAGAAACTGGGGTTGAAAGTAGGGGACGAATTTCACCCGTTTCACGGGCTGATTTACGATGAGCGCAACCAACACGCGGAAACGTTCCATGTCGTCGGCGTCCTAGCGCCGTCGAACACGCCGGCGGACAAGGTGGTGTGGATTCCGCTGCACGGATTGCAGACGATGGCCGGACATGATCCGCGAGTCGCGACGGACGTGAGCGCGGTACTGATTCAACTGCGTTCGCCGGCGGCGGGGTTCATGCTCGACATGATGTACAACAAGCAGGGCAACCGGCTGACCTTCGCCTTTCCGATCGGCGCAATCATGGCGCAACTTTTTCAAAAGATCGGCTGGTTCGATCAAGTCCTGACCTTGGTGGCGTATCTGGTCGCGTTGGTGTCAGCGGCGGGCGTGTTGGCAGCCATCTACAATTCCATGTCCGCCCGTCGGCGTGACATCGCTATTTTGCGTGCGCTGGGCGCGGGACGATTTTTGCTTTTCAGCGCCATCGTATTGGAGTCGGCGGTCATCGGCGCGATTGGTATGGTCGTGGCGTTTGGCGTTTACGCCGCGATCGTTTCGGGAGTGGCGATAGTGATCCGTGCGCAAACCGGCGTGATGCTCGAAACGTTCGCGTACAGCCCGATCATGGCGTGGGCGCCGCCCGCGATGATTTTGCTCTGCGCCCTTTGCGGACTGCTTCCGGCTTGGAAAGCCTACCGCACGGATGTCGCCGAAAATCTCGCACCGGTTTCGTGAGTTCGACGTGATGAATAACTCTCGTTGGTTGAATGAACCTGTAGCCGGGGGCGCTGACCCCGGTCCGGAAATCTTCGCTGCCGAACCACCGGGGTCAGCGCCTCCGGCTACAGAAGGCAGATTTGTCGGCGGTGTTTCTGGCACGCTCCGACGGTTTTCTTTGTTGATGATTTTGTTTGGTGTTGCGTTGTCGGTCGTACCCGGTTGCGCCAAGAAAACAACCGCGTCTGCAAACGCTACGGCTCCGGCGCGACACGAACATCATCCGCCACACGGTGGCACGCCGGTGGTCTTGAGTAACGAAGTGTATCATCTCGAACTGGTGCTCGATTCCGCATCGGGCATCTTACAGGCGTATGTGTTAGACGGCGAGATGGAGAACTTCATCCGCTGCGCTGCGCTCACAGTGGAAATAGATGCGACGATTGGCGCTCAGCGAAGGACACTCGTGCTCACCGCCGTCGCAAATCCCGCCACGGGCGAAACCGTGGGCGACACCGCGCTATTTGAGGCCCACGCTGACTGGTTGAAAACCGCGACGGCCTTTGACGGCGTGTTGAAAAAAATAACGATCCGCGGCACGACGTTTGCCGACGTGAAGTTCAATTTCCACAAAGGTAACGATCAGGAGTGAATTGACTTTTGGCCCGATTGAGAGACCGCCGGAGGTAGTGAAACGGAGCTTAGTTTGGTCGACGAGGATTTCATTTTTATCGACTCAGTGAGCGTGAAATTGTTCGTTGCGCGGTTCATTCTTGCCCGCGCGCCGGGAATCGCTGGCGTGGGCGAATGTCTGACCTGCCGCCGCTTCCACCCCAACCGCAACCGGGCCTTTATCGTCATTACAAAGGCAACGATTATCGGGTCATCGGTCTTGCGCGACATTCCGAGACGATGGAGCAGTTGGTGGTCTATCAGGCGTTATATGGGGAGCGGGGGCTGTGGATACGTCCGGCGGCGATGTTTAGTGAAACAGTGGAGGTGGGCGGTAAACGCGTGCCGCGATTTGGCCGCGTGGGCGATTGAGTGCCGCGGCGGGCTTGCGTCGAACGGGCGCGCTTTTTATAGATCGAGTCCAATGTCATCCACCGATGCCACCCGAGCCAAGGCTGGTTCTATCGCTTCACGCGTCATGCGGGTGCGCGGCAAGACACTGATGCTTGATGGTTGCCCAAAAATGGTAGGCATTCTGAACCTCACGCCCGATTCGTTTTTCGATGGGCGGCCGGACCTTTCTGCGGAGGCCGCGTTGCAACGCGCATTGCAAATGGTGGACGAGGGCGCGGCGATCATCGATGTCGGCGGCCAGTCGACGCGTCCGGGTTTTGTAGAGTTGGACGCGGCGGAGGAAATCGCGCGCGTAGTTCCCGTGATTGAATTGCTCGCCACCAGTCTGACGGTGCCGATTTCAATCGATACCTACAAACCCGCTGTCGCCCGCGCCGCGGTCGTGGCGGGCGCGGACATCGTCAATGATATCCACGGGTTTCAGCGGGAACCGGAACTGGCGAAGATCGCGGCTGAACATCGTTGCGGCGTGATTCTTATGCACAACGACGCGGAATTTCGCAGCACCGCCGGTGACACAGTCGCGCGGATCGCCGGTTTTTTCGCGCGCTCGATTGCCATTGCGCTCGCTGCGGGCGTGGAGCGGGAACAAATTATTCTCGATCCGGGAATTGGTTTTGGGAAAACTCAGGAGCAGAACCTGGAAATCCTCAGTCGGCTGCACGACTTAAAATCGCCGGGGTGCCCGTTGTTGCTGGGCGCTTCGCGGAAATCCACCATTGGCAATGTACTCGCGCTGCCCGTGGAAGAACGTCTCGAAGGTACCTTGGCCACGACGGCCC
>JBEPTW010000047.1:0-23468 GCA_041691855.1 Verrucomicrobiota bacterium
CCTGCGGCGCGTAATTCATGCCGTCCGATTTTTGTGCCATGCAGGCAAAAACGTCTCGCACTGACGGCAAGTCAATCTCTTAGCGAATGCCGCCGCGCTCCAGCGTTTCCTTTTATTTCCGCAAAAATTTCCCGGTGCAGTTGATCGGGTTCAATGACGAAGCGCTCGACATCGCGCGTCGACGCGCAAAGCATTTGACCCGGTTTCGCTTTCGTTCCCCTTTTATTCCATGGCAGCAGCAACCCCTCTCGGATTTGGCATTGTTGGTCTCGGCATGATCGCCGATTTTCACGCGCAGGCGATTGCTCAGATCGCCGGCGCCAAACTTATCGGTGTCGCGACGCGCAACGCCACGAAAGCCCGGGCCTTTGCAGAAAAGCACCAGGTGCCGTTTGTCACGACCAACATCGCCGAACTCGTCGCCCGACCCGATATTCAGGTGATCTGCATCACAACACCGAGCGCCGCCCATCGCGACGCTTCGCTCGCAGCGATCCGCGCAGGCAAACACGTGGTGATCGAGAAACCCATCGAGATCGACACCGCTCGCACCGACGAAATTATCGCCGCAGGCGAAGCCGCAGGCGTCCGCATCGCGCCGATTTTTCAGGGACGTTTCGGCGACGGAGCCCGCAGCGTTAAAGCGGCAATCGATGCCGGCCGGCTCGGCCGGCTCGTGCTGGCCAGCAACTACGTGAAATGGCATCGGACGGCGCAATACTACACGCCGCCGCGCGGACTGCTCGCCAACGACGGTGGCGGCGCGGTCATCAACCAGGCCATCCACGGACTGGATCTGCTGCTGTGGTTCGCGGGGTTGCCCGCCGAGGTTTTCGCCTGGCAGACGCGCCGGGTTCACACCGGCATCGAAGTGGAGGATACGGCGTGCGCCGCGCTCAAATTTCCGAGCGGTGCGTTGGGGACATTTGAAGCGAGCACGGCGCTCTGGCCGGGTTGGGCGAGACGGCACGAACTCTGCGGCGAACATGGCTCGATCGTGCTCGAAGACGATCGCATCGTGCGCTGGGAATTCCGCGAAGCACGTCCCGAGGACGACGCCATTCGTGCCGCCGGACAAACCAATACCCTCGGCTCCGGTGCCGCCAATCCGAGTTCGATTTCCATCGAGGGACATCGCCGCCAACTCCAGGACTTCGTCGACGCCATTCGCGAAAACCGTCCACATGCGCTCGATGGACGCGAAGGCCGAAAGGCGGTCGCCTTCGTCAACGCCATTTATTCGTCCGCCCAATCAGGCCAACCCGTGCAAATTTCATCCTGAAAATCCGACCCACGGGCCGCCAGACACCGGTCGCTGCGGTCGCCCTAAATCTTCCCCCGCGACCTGACCCCACCAAATTACCCATGACCGTTACCCCAACCGAAAAATCCTGGTGGCGCTTGCTCACTCGTGAACATTGGTACGTGTTCAGCATCGCGTCGCTCGCGTGGCTTTTCGACTGCCTTGACCAACAACTCTTCAATCTCGCCCGCGATGGCGCGATGGACACCCTCGTCGCCGACAAGTTAAGGGCGGCCGAGTTCGGCTCGTACACCACGTCGCTCTTCCTGATCGGCTGGGCGACCGGTGGCCTGATCTTCGGCGCGCTCGGGGATCGCTATGGGCGCGTGCGCATGCTCAGCATCTGCGTACTGCTCTATTCGCTGTGCACGGGACTCAGCTCGTTCGCCACCAGCTACGAAGGGTTTTGCCTGTTTCGCATCCTGACTGGACTCGGGGTGGGCGGAGTATTTGGCCTGTCGGTGGCGCTCGTCGCGGATTCGGTGCCTGATCGCACGAGAGCGCCGGCGCTGGGACTGCTGCAATCACTTTCCACGCTTGGCAACGTCGCCGCCGGCGCGCTCGGCATCGGCATCAGTGTGCTCGCCGCGCAACATCTGCTGCCATTCGCGTTCAAGCCGTGGCAGGCCATGTTTATCATCGGTGCGGTGCCGGCTTTCCTTTGTGTGTTCATCATCGGTCGAATGCAAGAGCCGGTCAAATGGACCACCGCCCGCGCCGAGGGCGTGAAGCGCGGAATCAAATTTGGTTCGTATGCCGTGCTATTGCGTCATCCCAAATGGTCGAAACACGCGTGGCTGGGCCTCATCATGTGCGGCGCCGGCATCGTGGGATTGTGGGGCATTGGTAATTTTCACCCGACGATCGTGCGTGCGATTGTGGGTCAACATCTCGCCTCCGCGCATCTTTCACCAGAGGCGCTCGCGGGCGAAAAAGCCCATTGGAGTTCGCTCGCACTCCTGCTGCAAAACGTCGGCGGATTCGTCGGCATGATGACGCTCGCGAAAGTGGCGCAAATGAAAGGCCGGCGATTTGCGTTCGGACTCGCCATCCTTCTTTCATTTTTTTCGACCGTGCTCGTTTTTAAATACCTGCGCGAAATCAACCAGATCTATTGGATGATCCCGTTGATGGGTTTCGGCCAGCTTTCGGTTTTTGCCGTGTACGCAATTTATCTACCCGAGCTTTTCCCAACGAGTTTGCGCAGCACCGGCACGAGTTTTTGCTACAACGTGGGCCGGTTCGTCGCCGCGAGCGCGCCGTTCACGGTGGGGAAAATCACGCGGAGCCTCGGAGGCAACCTCGAAGCGTTTCGTTCCGCGGGATTATGGGTCAGCTTGGTGCTCTTGCTCGGTCTCGTGGTGCTGCCTTTCCTGCCTGAAACCAAAGACCAGCCACTGCCGGAAGAATAAATTTCCGCGCACTCTCATTCACCCGCGACCGTTCAAGCCCTCCTTCCATGCGTCATTCGATCCTCTTCGTTTCCCTTGTATTGACCTGCCCCCTGCTCGCCCAAAACGGCGACAAGGCCGGCGAAGTCCAGCAATCCGTGCCCGCACATCTCACGGTTCCGCCCGCGCCGATCCTGACCGCGGAACAAGAGATGAAGACGTTTAAAATCGTGCCCGGCTTCCATGTCGAACTCGTCGCGTCAGATCCGTTGGTGCACAATCCCGTCGCCATGGCCTTCGGCCCCGACGGACGCATCTGGGTGGTCGAAATGAGCGGCTTCATGCCGAATCCCGACGGCGTCGGCGAGGACGCGAAAGTCGGCTCAATCGTCGTGCTCGAAGACACCGACGGCGACGGCCGCATGGACAAACGCACGGTGTTTCTTGCTGGCCTCGTGATGCCGCGCGCGCTCGCGCTCGTCGCCGACGGCGTCTTGGTCGGCGAGCCGACGCATCTTTGGTTCTGCCGCGATACCAATGGCGACGGAATTTCGGATGAAAAAACCGAGGTCGCCGCCGACTATGGCGTCACGACCAATCCGGAACACACCGCCAACGGCCTTTATCACGCGCTCGATAATTGGATTTACAGCGCCAACCACACGACTCGTTTTCGCTACGAAGGAAAAGGCCGGTTCACGCGCGAACCCACCGCTCCACGCGGGCAATGGGGTATCACGCAGGACGATACCGGGCGCCTCTTTTATAACGACAACAGTTATCCACTGAGGGCTGATCTCGTCCCGACGGACTATTTTACCCGCAATCCGTACCTCACGTCACCGGAGGGAGCGAACGTCGGCATCGGTCCGGCCGAGTTGCGGATTTGGCCAAGTCGCGTGACGCCGGGCGTGAATCGCGGCTACAAATCCCTCGACGCCGAAGGGAAAATTACCGCGGTGACGGCGGCCTGCGGGCCGATCATTTATCGCGATGCGCTTTTCCCCGCTGCCTTTTCCGGCAATGCATTTGTCTGTGAACCGTCGGCAAATTTGGTGAAGCGAATGCTGCTCGTCGAGAAGGACGGCAGGCTCGACGGACGCAACGCGTACGAAGGAACCGAATTCCTCACATCGACTGACGAACGTTTCCGTCCGGTCAACTTGAGCGCCGGACCAGACGGCGCGCTTTATCTCGTCGATATGTATCATGGGATTTTGCAGCATCGGATCTACATGACGACTTATCTCCGCAAACAAGTGGAGGAACGCGATCTCGCCGCCGGCAATGGCATGGGCCGGATTTATCGCATCGTGCCTGACGGCACCCCGATGTTGAAAGCCCATTTTGATCTCGCCCACGAAACGCCCGACCAACTCGTGCGGCATCTGCTGGCCGTTAACAGCTGGTGGCGCGACACCGCGCAGCGCCTGCTCGTCGAGGGCGGCGATGTTTCCGCCGTGCCGGCCCTTCGCGCCCTTGCCCGCTCAGAAAGTTCACCCGCGCTCGGCCGGTTGCATGCGCTGTGGACGCTCAATGGCCTCCATCAACTGGATCGCGAAACCGTCCTCGCCGCGCTGACGTGTACCGATGTGCGCGTCACCACCGCTGCGATCCGCCTTTCGGAAACATGGCTGGCGGAAACCAAGGACACGGAAATGTATCAACGCGTTTTGGCCGCTTCGGCCGGCGACTCGCCGAGCGTGATTTTGCAAAAAGCGTTTTCGCTCGGCGCGGCTGATTCACCCACCGCCCTCGCCGCGCTGGCGAGTATCGCGGTCGAGCATGGTCGGCAGCCCTATGTCGCGGACGCCATTGTCAGCGGCTTGGCGGGACGCGAAGGCGATTTCATCCAGGCCACGTTTACGATGCCCCACGCAGAAAACGCGGGCCGGGCCGTGACGCTCGCGACCAGTTCGCTGTTAAAATCGCAGGATGCAAAACGTGCGGGTGACATGTTCGCGTTGCTCGCACCCGGGACAACGGCGCCCGCTTGGGCACAAAAGGCAATGCTGGCCGGCATCGAACGGTTTCTGCCCAAAACGCCGGAAGGCAAACCGGTTCCCGGTACGCTTTCGGCCGAGCCCACGTCTTTGCTTAAACTGGCCGCCCAAACCGATTCCGCCGCGGGCAAGAAAGCGGCGAAATTAATTGGCTTGTTGAAATGGCCGGGGAAACCGGGAATGGAAAACGAAACCGCTGCGATCGCCGCCCGCCTGACGCCCGAGCAGAAGGCGTTGTTTGCAAAAGGCGAAAAGCAGTTCGCCGCGATCTGCGCGGCCTGTCACCAGCCTCACGGCGAAGGCCTGACCGGACTCGCGCCCCAGCTGCTTTATTCGCACTACGTGCTCGGCGCAGACCGCGCGTTGATCCGCATCGTGCTCAATGGAAAAGAAAATGAGGGCCGCTCGATGCCGCCGTTGCGCAGCCTCGATGACGAAGCGATCGCGGGTGCCTTGACTTACATTCGCCAATCGTGGGGCCACAATGCGCCACCCGTTTCAGCAGCGACCGTCACCGCCGTGCGACGTGAAACCGCCGGTCGCGAAGAACCGTGGACCGACGAGGAATTGCAGAAATTTGAGAACTAAAATTTCGATCAACTGAAATCAACGGCTAGCCCGGTCGACCACTACGATGCAAACATCGTCTTCGAAGCCTTTCGTGCCCGCAGCTTGAAATGCTGTGATCTCCGTCAAAACGACATCGATCAGCGATGGAGTCGGCAAAGCGAGCCGCGAGGCCAATACATCGCCCAGTCGTTTGCGACCGAACTCATCACCCGCGGCATTGGCCGCTTCAAACAAACCATCGGTGAACAGCAGCAGCGCGTCGCCTTGCTCGAGCGTTGCCACTGTCTCCTCATAAATCGTGTCGCCCAGCAATCCGAGCGCCGGTCCGGGTTCTTCCGTTTCTCCCAGAGGCACCACCGTTTCGGCCCGACGGCGCAAGTGAAATGGTGCGGGATGACCGGCGTTGGCTATGCGCATTACTCCCGTCGTCGCATCGACCACTACATAAATCGCCGTGACAAAGACCAAGTCGCCCGTTTGTCCCAGCAAGGTCAGAAGACTCCGGTTAATTTGCTCCAATAATTTTCCCGGGCGATCCGCCAATTGCATTTCCTCATGGACCAATCCACGCAGCAATGCCGTGACGAGGGCCGCCCGTACGCCGTGGCCCATGACATCGAAGAGGAAAATGCCGGCGGCGTTTTCGCCCACAGGAAAAACATCGAACAGATCACCGGCCACCTTCTCGCTTGGAATCCAACGATGACAAAATTGCAGCGCGCTTTTCTCCACCGCCACGCCCGCGGGAAAGACGGGGTAACTTTGCGGGAGCAACGCCTGTTGCACGCCCCGCGCGAGGGCAAGGTCCGAATCCATTTCGAGGTTTTTGCGCCGGAGTTCCTCGGTTGACTGCGCCAATTTTTCTTCGAGGCGATGATGCTCGAGCGCGGAAATGATACTGCGCCGCAACGCCGGGAAATCGACGACAGGTTTTGCGAAGTAGTCCCTCACGCCCATCTTCATGGCAGTCACGGCCACCTGCTCGTTGCCGGCGCCGGTCAGCATAATCACAACGGGACGCTCACTCGCCGGCAATGCATTGATGAAGGTGAGAACTGCCAAGCCGTCCTCGTCGGGCAGCATGTAGTCGAGCAACACCAACTGGAATCGCATCTTCTTTAACTGCGCCCGCGCCAACACGCCTTTGTCAGCCCAAACCGGCTCGCAAACCAAGCCGTTCCCCAATTGCCGGACAATCTGTTGCAACAGCGCCGCAACGGTAGGATCGTCGTCGACGATCAGCACGGACATGGAACTCGTGGACATCTGGTATTTTAGGGAAGCCGACTCCCGTAAGCCTGATCGCTGTGTGCCGACAGGCGAGCCCATTTTGACGCTCTCGACAACCGCCCCTTTCGATCAAGTTAACATTCAGTTTTTGACCGAAAAGCCGATAACTGAAGTGGACCGTTCCAACCCCGGGCAGACAGCTGACTGGCGTTCGAGCGGCCTTCCTCCCATGGCCTATATTCTCCTCGTTGATCCCGATGAAGTGGCGCGCAAAGCCATGAAGGGGATCCTCGCGCGCGGCAACCATCGGTTCGTCGCGGTCGAGACGGCGAGCGAGGGGTGGGACTTCATTAACCGCAACGCCAAGGTGGACCTTGTCTTCGTGGAAATGGCTTTGGAAGGGGACGGCGGCATCGGCTTCATCCAGCGACTCAAAAGCGATGCCTGTCTGAAACTTTTGCCCGTGGTGGTATATTCCGGAAAAGGCGATCGCGATACAGTGAAACGGGTGCTCGGGCTGCACGTGCAGAATTTTTTGATCAAGCCGTATCACGACGACTCGATATTTGCTGAAATCAGCAAGGCAGTCGTCAATCCGTGGCGACAACAGCATTTCGAGGAAGAGAAGACGTTCTGTCAGATGATGGGACTCACGCCGGATGCGTTGCACAAAATGCTCGAAGCGTTGAGCGCAGCGCTGACCGTGGCCCAGACCACGTTGAAAAAGTGGGCCGCCATGCAGGCGATCCAGCTGGCCTGCGATGAACTCACGATTCTAACCACGAAAGCCGAGGAAGCCGGAGCATGGGGAGTGGTCGAATATCTTAAACAGCTCACGGAAAATGCGTGCGCGCCCAATTGGACGGAATTCGAACAAAATTTAGACCGCTTGGAATTTGCCGGCCGGTTGATTTTCCGACATCTCAATGCGTCGCTCATCCCCGATGATTTTCTCAGCAGCCAGGAGTTGAATGCTGAATCCGATGCCAAAAACCGCGCCGTTTGGTCCAACGCCGCTGCGGAAAAACGCTGTCCCGTCGTCGGCTGGCCTCAGCTTGAGCGGGAAATCGAGGCCCTCGCCGGTTGCCCGGTAATCGACTCCGTCGCGGCCACTTTTCAAATGACCGCCAATGGTCATCCGACCTCGCTCAATCCACTGATGGATTTGGTGGATCGTGATCCGGGACTTGCCGCGCAAATGTTGATCGCCAGCAACAAACTTAAACATGCCGGAAACGACCAACTGTCCGCCATTGAAGACCCCCGAATGGCCGTCGGGCTGTTGGGCGAAATCCGGCTGGCCGCGCAAGCGCGAGCTCTCGTCACTACGGAAGAACGCATGATGCTGGCGCCTCCGTTGTCGAGCTGGTCGCATTTTTGGATGTTCCAAGTGGGCACGGCCCGCATCGCCCGTTACACCTGCCATTACCTCGAACTGACCGATCTCGAAGCCCCCAGCTACACCGCCGGGTTGCTCCACGATCTTGGCAAGCTCCTGCTGCTGCGGCTCCACCCTTTTGCCTTTCAGGCCATTCTCACCCACGCGCGGGAGAATGGAATAAGCCTATCCGCCGCCGAACGTCTTTTTCTGGGAGTCACTACCCACGAGATGGCGGCCCATTTCGCCGAAAAGCACGGGCTGCCGCGACGCTTCGCTAATGTAATGCGCTGGGTCGAAAACCCGGAACAAGCGACCGAGGACGGTGAGCTCGTGGCCATCGTGTCGCTCGCCCATGCGCTTTGTCGGAACAACCACGTTGGATTCTGCGGCGACGTGTCCCAAAACCAAACCACGCCCTTGGAGGAAACCCCGGAGTGGCGCGTACTGCGGGGAAGCGTGTTTCCCAGTTTCGATTTAAAGAAATTCGAAACCAAAGTGCAGACCGAATGCCGCCAGCTCAAACACGAGCTTCATGGCCGGATGGCGAACTACGCCGTGGCCTGAACTCGGGAGCCACCCCGCGTCCTTCCGGGTAACTACCCAGTTACGAATAGAGACCAAGGTTCGCATTTTCCGCATCGCACTGGCGCAACGAAAAAATGTGAGCAACCGGGAAATCATGTGAGTAACTTGACCCCATTATTAGGCCTTCGGCTAGTGTGAGAAAAGTGCGGTAACTGGTACTGTAGCCACGCGTCATTTCACAACTATCGCCGATGACAACTCCCGCCATTTATGTCGGTTTGCAAGCTGGCTTCCGCCAGCAACCACCGATTGAACTTTATAATCTGGTCGCTCAGGTGGGCGAACACCCCGCCGGCTCCACCGTGTCGCGCCAGACCTTGGAAAAACACGGCGTGAATTTTAAGCCGGCACCCGGTGGACGGAAAGGTCGCCGCAGCGGCGGATCGAAAGCGACCTCCTAAAAGCGAGATCCACGAAGTCAGAAACCCTCCATTTTCTCACTCTTTTTAAACGGAATTAAGGCCAGAAGCCTGATTCCGTTTTTTTTGGAAATCACCCCGGCGTTGGCCATCAAGAACGAGCGGATTATGCCGATGTAAAGGGCTCCTCGGGCAACGGCATTTCACGCCTTTTGCAGCGCGAGGACCAACCACATGCCACTCGATCCATCCGCCATCGTCCGCGCCTTTCTTGCTTCCGGCTCACTTCCGCTTTCCCGCTCGATCAGCCAAGTTCAAACGATGTTGAGCAGCGCGGATTACAACGCCTGCGATCTCGCTGAGCATCTCCGCATGGATCCCAATCTGGCCGCGCGGGTGATGTCCGTGGCCAATTCCGCTTTTTTCGCCCGATCTCCGTGCGCCGCGATCGACGATGCGGTCAACCGTCTCGGCACCGTTCAATTAACGCGAATTTTTGCGCAGGTACTCGCGAGTGCTTCGATGGCTGCGCCCTACCTCGCCTACGACCTGCCGCCGCAAGCCATCTGGCGCCATTCCATTTTCGCCGCCGTCGGCGCCGAAATGGCCGCGCGGAAAAAATCGGAGGACCGCTCAGCCGCCTACATGATCGGCCTGCTCCACTTGATCGGCATGTTGGTCATCGAAAACGCGTGGGCGAAACGAGGCGGCCAGCCCAAATTCACCATCACAAATTTCGAGCAGGAGTGGTCGGCCGACGAAAAGAAATTGTGCGGCTTCGACCATCCGACCCTCGGCGCCGAATTGCTGCGCCAGCTTTCCTTTCCCGAGACGGTCGTAAACACCGTCGCCCGCCAGTACCGGACGCCATTGGAACCGTTGGCCTCGGCTCTTCACATCGGGCGACTGGCGCGCGCATTCCGTGGCGTTACGTTCAAGATGGAACCCAACCAAGAGGTGTTGGACAACTATGACTTGGGATCGGACAGCAAATTGCAGTCGTTCCTGTTGGACGTGCGCGAGGAAGGACAACGCGCGATGCAGGCTGGCTGAGCCGTTGTTTATTCCAACGGGATGTCGGCGGTCATTTGCCGCCGCCGACCGTCACCGCGTGAAAGGTTGCTTCCGTCGCTTCGGAATTAGACTTCGCGGCCGTCGACCGCGAGCGACGACGCCGATGGCTTTGGGCGAGATGCATTCTGATCCGCCGGCCCGCGTAGGCGCAGACCGACATCAGAACGAGCGAATAGGACCCCAAGCCAATCAACCAACCCTTCGTTAAATGTCCGCTTACTCCGCCGCCGATCAATGCGATCAGCGAACGCATGGTGTGCAACGGAGCACAGCAGCATAAAATGGTCTTTAACGGCACGCCAATCAGCGGCATCGAATAAACCTGCATCCAATACGGCACGCCCGGAAGCAACGCCGAAAAAACTGCGACCGCCGAATGCGAGCCTTTGGGCAATCGCGCGCGAATCGGATCAACCAAGTGACCAAACATCTCGGGTTTCCAGCGCACCAGATAAAATGCGATTACTTGGTGAAGAATGATCGCTGATGCCACCAACGGCAATCCACCCACAACTCCGAAACGAATCCCTGCCCCCAGATTCACAATCGTCGCCGGACAACCCAGCAAAGGCAACGCGACCATCAATAAAAAAGCCCACACCGCAGGGATGTGTTTTGCCTGCTGGTGCACCTGATCGATGTCGAGCCGACCCCACGCCAGACTCAATCCGATGGCGACGACCGCAATCGTCGTGAGTGTTCGCCAGTTCTGGCGCAACCAGCCACGCCAGCCTTTCAATTTGGCGGAACGCGACGAGCGACATTTGGAAGGAGTTGATTTGCGGGAACGCGTAGAACGAAGGATAGCCATGGCAGGAATGGTAAAGCCCGTGTCGTGCCGCTCGTTTGAATCAAAATCAACCCACTCGAAATCAAATACTAACAGGATTGAAATTTTTCCGGCAATTCATCGCCCACTGCATAATGCGAGTTTGGCGTCGTGGAGCCCCAGCAGATTGCCGGATTTATTCACGGGATACCGTCCCGAGCAACCCGCCGCCTTGCTTTACATTTTGCCGTTAGACGCGTTACCTGCTGCAAAAACCGCATGACTTTCAACGAAATCGCCGCCGCCCTGCCCTGTGCTGCCGTTACCAAAATCGACGGCCTTTCTTTTCCACTAGTGGCGTCAGGCAAAGTCCGCGAAATCTTCGACTTGGGTGACGCACTGCTGTTGGTCGCGACTGATCGCCTTTCCGCGTTCGACGTCATTCTGCCCGACGGCATTCCCGGCAAGGGCATTGTCCTGACCCAAATGAGCAACTGGTGGTTTGCCCAAACCCACGGCGTAATTGCCAACCATCTTTTGCCGGATCAAGCCGCCGAATTTTCGCGGCGCGGAATCAAGGATCGCGATCTGCAATTGCGCAGTATGATCGTGCGCAAACTCAAACCGCTCGCCATCGAATGCGTCGCGCGCGGCTATTTGATCGGCAGCGGTTGGAGCAGTTACCAAAAAACCAGCGAGGTCTGTGGCAATAAACTTCGGGCGGGCCTGCGTCAGGCGGACAAACTTCCCACCCCGCTCTTCACGCCGACCACCAAAGCGCCCAAGGGTCAACACGACGAGCCGATCACCGATGCGCAAGGCGCCGCGATTATCGGCGAAACGCTTTATCAACAGGTAAAGGCTTTGAGCCTTCAGCTTTATCAGTACGGTCATGACCGCGCACGGCAGGCCGGAATGATTCTCGCCGACACCAAGTTCGAATTTGGCACCGATCCGGCCGGCAATCTCGTCTTGATCGACGAAGTTCTCACGCCCGATTCCTCGCGTTACTGGCCGGCCGACAGCTATGCGCCCGGACAATCTCCGCCCAGCTATGACAAACAATTTGTCCGCGATCATTTGCTCGCGCTGAAATGGAACCAGACTCCACCCGCGCCCCATTTGCCGGCCGATGTCATTTCGCGGACGCAGGAAAAATATCTCGCGGCGCTCAGAAATTTGATTGGATAAAACCACCCAACTGCGGCGGGGTCGCCGCAGCTCCAATGACTGTCAGAATGCCAGGCCGAATTGTGCTTACATTTACCCGGTTGCTTCCCCCAAAGATTCCGCCCATTTTTCCGCTGTGAATATCTTCGCTTTCCCCCGGACCCTGCTCGTTGTTTTGCTCGGCTTGCTCACTTTCTGCCCGGTGCACGCCCGCTTAGGCGATACGTTGGAGCAACTCAAGATCCGCTACGGCAAACCGGAACAGCAGATACAACCGCGCAAAGATCTCGCGATTTGGCTGTTCGAAGCGGAGGACGGCCAGTTGATGTTTAACGTGACGCTCGATGCCAGCGGTCACTCGATCGCCGAGGGCTTGCGGCCCGTCAAGCGCGCGATCTTCACGAAGGACATCGCCGAGGATTTCATCCAGGGCCAGATCGCTCCGTATCGCGGCTCAAAGACGATGCACACCTTCAAAGGCGGAGAGAAATATCAATTTGCCGGACAGATTTTCACCTGCGGCGAAGGGGAGGTCACCATCGCGGATGACGGCAACGGAATCATGATTATCTGGACGCAGAAAGGTGTTCCATCGGTCATGGCCGTGACGTCGTCGATGGTCCGGCAGACGCACTGAAATCGGGCGCGTCGCCCTGCCCTCATTTTGCCGCCGCCCACGCGAGCCCGTCCGCGCCGGCGCCGGCCGAGATCAATTGCGTCACGGCCATTTTTTTCAAATCGATGAGGGCCACCTGCCGACTTGAGTCGCAGGAAACATAAGCGCCCATTCCGTCCGGGCGCATGAGCACCTCCTGAGGCGCGCGCGGCAGAGTGAGCACCTGACTCACTTCCATCGAATGAAGGTCAATCACTGCCACTTGGTTTTTGCCTGGAATCGCGACCAACAACCAACGCCCGTCGGGAGTAGCCGCTGTGCTGAATCCAATTCCTGGTAACTTGATCCACGAAGCCACCTTGTTTGTCGCGGTATCGATCACCGCGATTCGCGGCTCCGCCTGGTCCGAAGTGAACGCCAGCTTGTCATCTGCGGACAACGCGATGCGCTGAATATGTTTCGCCACCGGGATCACGGAAATCAGTTTCTCATTTTCCAAATCCAAAACCGAGACGGAGCCCGGGCCGACATTTGCGGTGTAACCGCGACGGCCATCGCGCGTGATCGCCAGCATGTGCGACTGGGGCTGACCGGTTGGAATGAAGCCGGTGATTTTCAATGTCACGGGATCAATCACTGTCACCGATTCCGCCAATTCCGTCGTCACATAAAGCTGGCCGTTTTTCGGCCCGATCATTGCACAATGCGGACGCAATCCTTTCCCGAGATCGATCATGCCAACGATTTCCTTTCGCGCCAGATCGATGACGCGAATGAGGCGGCCATCGGTGCCTTTTCCGCCAACGCCGGAATTTCCATAGATCGGCACGAAGGCTCGTTGGCCATCGGGTGACGCGATCACCTCGTGGCCCGTTATTCCGTCCTCGGCAATCGCCGCGATCTGTTTACCCGCGAGCGGATCGATCAGTCCCAAGGTGTGATCGCCTTTGTTGGCGACCAACAGCAGCGGGCCGGTCGTTTCAGCACCATCGACGAAACCAGCCACCGTAATCGCGGCGAGAAATGCGACCCTTGAGATTAACCGGCGCAGAGAAGGAGACAGCGGCGTTTTCATAAAATGGAATCTGGCGAAACGATCCCTCCGAAGCAACCCCGGCATATTTTTATGGTACTGTCTCAGCTACGCCCGCAACGTTGGTTTTCATTCATGAAGCCAAACGTCACTCTTGCGGAAACCAAAACACCCGACGGCGCTCGTCTCACTCTGGTCGAACACGACGGTGATTTTTGCATCCGCGTCAATGGCCAGCAACTGATGCACTCCGCCGTGACGGCGTCCGAACTACAGTTGGGCACCCTCGGTTGCCAGCGACACGCCGGAAAAAAAGGCACGCGAATCCTGATTGGCGGTCTCGGCTTAGGCTTCACGTTGAAGAGTGTGCTGCAAAGCGCCGGCCGCATGGACACCATCCACGTCGCGGAACTTTTTCCTGAGATCGTCGAGTGGAACCGGACATTTCTCGCCGGCCTCAACGGCAAGCTGCTCGACGACCCTCGCGTGAAAGTGCTCACCGCAGACGTCAAGGCGATCGTTCACCGGTCTGCACGCACGCCTTACGATGTGATCATTCTCGATATCGACAATGGCACCACCGCGATGGTCATGACGGAAAACAACGAACTCTATAGTCAGCGCGGAATGGATGCAATCGCGCTCGCTTTGAAAGCCGGTGGTCGCGCCGCAGTGTGGTCGGCGTGTCCGGACACGAGCATCGAGCGAAGATTGAACAAGGCAGGATTTACCGTACAAGCGGTGCCCGCAAAACTTTATCCATCGGCCAAGCGAAGCACCTACATGATCTACATTGCGGACAAGCCCGCCGTGAAATTGTCGCCAAAGTAAAGATCACGGGAAGAAGTACGTCGCATTCCCTAAAAGCCATTCCATGCAACCATGGGGGAGCGAGCTTGCTCGCGACACCGCACGTCCTGAGTCGCGAGCAAGCTCGCTCCCACAATTTCAATCCAAGCTGAAGCCGGTCGGCTCCGCTCACGGTTCGCCGGGACGTCATCTACGCATCGAGCGCCGCCGAGAGTTGCCCAATGTCCGCCCTGATATCGAGACGATTGGACGCGAGCAGTTGCGCCAGCGGTTCCGAACCCGGCGGGACGAGCAGCCGATAATCGAGCGCCTGCAACGACGCGAGCTGCCAGTAGCACGGGTTCACGTAGGAACGATTGAAGAGCTCGACGATCCGCGTGTCGGGCTTGCAGAAAACCAAGTTGGCCAAACCCGCACCGTGTGGCGCAACGATTACTTTGGCCGCGCGAAAAGCGGCGATTTGTTCAAACCAGGTCAGTTCTTCGAGACGCAGTTTAACAAAGCCTCGCGGTTCCAGCGTACTCCAGAGTTCCGGTTCGTTGGTCACGCGACGACGTTTCGCCACGGCGCGTGAAATGTAGAGGCGCTCGCCAAATGAAGACGCCGCGCCCGCCTCCCGCATCGGTGCGGCGAAATTATTGAGCTGCGCAACGGTTTCCGGCGTGAGTTTGCCCATACTCGGCACGATTAATTCATCACAGGAGTAATGGTCGCGTCGCTTGGCACTAATCAGATTTCCGGAAAATCCCTGGAAGGCGATGGCCTCGCGTTGGCAGGGAGCACCCGCATGCGCAATCAGTGTTGCGCAATCTTGCGCCGCAAGCGCGAGTAACCGAGGCAGTTCCTCCAGCAACCAGTGTCCGTATCCGCTGCCCAATGTCGTCGCGATTATCGCCGTGCGACCAGCAATCGCCACAGGTGACCGGATTTTGCCATAGCTCAGCAGCCAATGCTCGGTGAAATTTTTCCCAAAATCGGGCGACACATCGCGTGCAATCGATTTCCCGTCGGGCGCCAACACATTTCCCGAACCGAAGACCCGTCCGCCAGGCAGGTTCGCAACGAAAGCCGATCCAAACCGAGCCGTCGCATTCGGACGCAGAAATTCACGGAGTTCGGCAGAGGCCTCTCTCGGCAAAGTATATTCAACCCGCGTCTCGTCTGACTTTACGACGAGCGAGCCACCCACTCGCGCGACGATCGTCGTAAGTTCTTCAGTGCGGAGAGGTGGAGGAAGGTAACGCAGAGTCTTCATGAAACGATCACGACTGAGCCGGAACAATGCGGTTGAGAGCTGAGCGATGAGGACCAAACCGAACAGTAAAGGCCCGCGAATCGCGGGATTGTTCGCATATTCCGTCTGGATTTCAAACTCTCAACGCTGAACTCTCAAACGCATGAGTCCGACTAAGACCCATCGAGCGCTATCGGGCGAGCCGAGCCAGCCATTGGACTGCTTCTTATAGTTTAAAGCGGCCTAACATCCTTGATCGCCTCACTGGATTTGCAACTTGTAGCGTGACGCTTATGTTTTCGGTCAGCCCACGTTGGATTTTTCCTGTTTATCGCCGGTTTGTGCTGGCCGGGCGGCTGGTTCGCTCGGTTTAATTTGGGATATCACCTTCGGCACCTTTTCGCCGCTGACTAGGGCACGTTCCATCCACTTTGCCAAAAAGCCTACGATGTCTTCTTCGATTCCCTCATTTCTCCGCTGCGTTTTGCTGGTTGCCCTGTTCGCTCTAGGCGGCCGCACATGCGCAGAAGTCTCCAAGACGACGGTCGCGCCCACGGACGCCGCGAATGTCTCCGCTTCCGTCGACGACCGGGTGCGCGCGCTCCTCGCCCGCATGACGCTCGATGAAAAAATCGGTCAACTCGTCCAGTATTCGTCCCGCGAGGACATGACCGGCCCGGCCAAGGCTTCCTCCCTCGCCCCACAAATCGAAGCCGGTGGCGTAGGTAGCCTGCTCAACGTCTTCGGCGCCGCAGAGACGCGCAAATGGCAGAAGCTGGCCGTCGAGTCGTCACGCCTGCATATCCCGCTGCTCTTCGGCCTCGATGTCATCCACGGCTATCGGACGATCTTTCCGATCCCGCTGGCCACCGCGGCTTCGTGGGATCTCGCGCGGATCGAGCACGCTGAACGCATCGCCGCGACCGAGGCCGCCGCCGCCGGCGTTCACTGGACCTTTGCACCGATGGTCGACATCGCGCGCGATCCGCGCTGGGGCCGCATCGCCGAAGGCGCAGGCGAGGATCCGTACCTCGGTTCCGCGATTGCCCGCGCTCGCGTCCACGGCTTTCAAGGCGACGGAACGTTCGCGACCACCGAGGCCATTCTCGCCTGCGTCAAACATTTTGCCGCCTATGGTGCCGCGCAGGCCGGTCGTGACTATTACACGACCGACGTCACCGAACGCGTATTGCGCGAGGTCTACCTGCCGCCGTTCCATGCCGCAGTCGAGGCTGGCGTCGGCTCCCTGATGCCCGCGTTCAGCGATCTCGATGGCATGCCATGTTCTTCAAACGCCTTCCTGCTCGACGAGGTGCTCCGCCGCGAGTGGGGTTTTCGCGGTTTCGTCGTTTCCGACTGGGCTGCGATTGAAGAACTCCGCGCCCATGGCTCCGCGCCCGACCTGCGCGACGCGGCGCGCCAAGCGTTTCTGGCCGGACTGGATATGGACATGCAGAGCGGAGCCTACGGGCCGTACCTCGCCGGCCTCGTCCGTTCCGGCGCCGTGCCCGAATCCCGGCTCGACGCCGCCGCAGGCGCCATTCTCGCCGCGAAGTTCCGCCTCGGGCTCTTCGACGATCCGTACCGCTTCTGCGACGAGTCACGCGAGAAAAGTATGTTGCTCCTCCCTGATTTCCTCGAAGCGGCCCGCGATCTCGCCCGCCGTTCCTGCGTGCTGTTGAAAAACAAGGGAGTGCTCCCGCTGAAGACCGCCGGCGAACTCACCGTCGCGCTCGTAGGTCCGCTCGCCGATTCACCGTTCCACCAGCTCGGCTCCTGGCACGGTCAGGGGAAGAAGGAGGACACCGTCACGGTTCGCACCGCGTTAGAGAAGATTTTTCCCGGCAAACGCCTCCGCTATGCACCCGGCTGTGAAGTCCTCGGCGACGACACCACCGGCTTCGCTGCCGCCCGCGAAGCGGCCAAGCACGCCGATGTCGTCATCGCCGCGCTCGGCGAAGATATCGGGCAAAGCGGCGAGGCCACCAGCCGCACGTCCCTTGATCTTTCTGGTCCGCAGGCTGCGCTGCTGAAAGAGCTCCACGCTGCAGGCAAACCGGTCGTGCTGCTCCTCATGACGGGCCGTCCGCTGACGATCGAGAGCCTGGAGCCGCTGTGCGACGCTATCCTTCTCGCCTGGCACCCGGGCACGATGGGCGGCCCGGCCGTCGCCGACGTACTAACCGGTGCGTACAATCCCGCGGGCCACCTGCCGCTCACATGGCCACGTTCGGTCGGGCAAATTCCAATTTTCTACGCCCATAAAAATTCCGGCCGGCCGCTGCCCGAGGTGCCGAACGACCGGTATTACTCTCACTACATCGATGCGCCCAACACGCCACTCTATCCGTTCGGCTTCGGCCTCAGCTATACGACTTTTGCATTCGAGCAGCTCCGGCTCAACGCGCCGACCCTGCGCGAAGGCGGCGCTCCGCTGATGGTTACAGTACGCGTGCGCAACACCGGTTCGCGGGCTGGCGAAGAGGTCATACAACTTTACGTTCGCGATCTCGTCGGCTCGGTCACGCGCCCCGTGCGCGAGTTGAAAGGTTTCCAGAAAATAGAACTCGCCGCCGGTGAGGCCCGCGACGTTCATTTCCAGCTCACGCCCCATGACCTCGCATTCTGGCGCGCAGACATGACTTTCGGCCCGGAGCCGGGTGACTTTGATGTCTTCGTCGGCGACGCTTCGACGGCAACGCTAACTGGCCAGTTCACCCTCGAAGCGCCGTCCGCCCACACGCAGCCGACACCCGCAATCAAAAATTAAATCCACGCTTCGGTGCCCAACCCAGCCGCTACGCGTTCGATGCCGCGCCCAGTCTCAGCAAGATCGGGATTATTTCCTGCGCATAAATCCCTGTCGCGAAGCAAATGCGCCACCGACCGGCGTGACCGGCGCGCCGCCACACTGGCCGCAGCCGGCCGATGTAACGGAAGATTTTCAAAGCTCATAGTGTCCGCACTCCCGCTTTTTCGTTCAGCCCACTCTCCCATGGTCTTAGTGTTTCCCAGCCCGTGCTCGCCGCGCTCAGGAGTTCAATGCTGTTCAACCTCGATGTCGTCGATTACCTGATCATCGCGCCGTATTTCGCGTTCGTGATCGGGATTGGTTGGGTGCTTCGAAAATACCTGGGGACGCGCGCCGACTTTTTTAAGTCCGCCCGCTCGCGGTCCGCGTGGATTTGCGCGCCAGATTTCATCGGTGCGAATCTGGTCACGCAGGAAGTCATTGGCATGGCAGCCTCGGGAGCCAGATACGGCCTCGCGACGAGTCACTTCTACTGAATCGGCGCGATTCCCGCGATGGTTTTTGTCGGCCTGTCCGTGATGTTTTTCTACGACCGCTCGAAAGCGCGCACGGTGCCGGAATACCTGAAGCTCCGTTTCGACGGGAAAGCGCGCACGTTCAACGCGCTATCATTTGCCACGATGACGGTGTTCTCCTCAGGCCACTCTCACGCCACGAGATCCTTGCCCTCGCTGACCGAGCGGTCGATGCGCACGCGGCGGGCTCTTTCCGCGTTCGCTTCGAGCACGGTGATTCGATATTCGCCAACCGCCATCGTGTCATCGCGTTTGGGCACGCGACCGAATTGTCGCATCGTCCACGTGGCCACGGTCTCCCGCGCCTGCCATTCCACCGGCCAGCCGGTTTCCGCCTGAAGCTCCCTCATCGTGAACGAACCACTGACCACGATGGCGCTTTCGGTGCGCTTGTAAACCGGACCGTGCTCGATGTCGAATTCGTCGCGGATATCACCCACGATTTCCTCGAGCACATCCTCAAAAGTAATGATGCCTGCCAGCCGTTTGTTTCCGTCCAATACGACCGCGAGATGACTGCGCGCCGAGCGGAAACGCTCGATCATGCTGTGCAATGGCGTCTTCAGCTCGAATTCCACCACGTCACGAACCAGCGGCTCAAACGGTGTATCGGAACCGAGCGCCTGAATCTGCCACAACCATTCGCGAACGAGCAGGAGTCCGACGACTTGGTCGATCGAACCGGAGCAAACGGGAAACCGGCTGTGGCCGCTGGTCTGCGCGATGCGCAGATTTTCGTCGAGCGGGCGGTCCAGCCAGAGAGGGATCACCTGTTCGCGAGGCCGCATGATTTGTTGCGCGGTGGTTTCGCGCGCGCGGAGGGATTGCACCATCAGTTTATTGATCAGCGCGTCGCCCGGATGCGCGTGCCGCGCGTGGCTGAAAACGTACTCCAGTTCCTCGGACGAAAGGGCGTGCTCCCCCTCACCCGCAGGACGCAGTCCAAACCAATCCAACAGGCGATTCGCCGAGGCGTTGAGCAACCAGATGAACGGAAAGAAAACATAGTAGAATACGACCAACGGCGCCGAAAACCAGAGTGCGATTTTTTGCGCCCGCTGAATCGCAATGGCCTTGGGCCCGAGTTCACCAAAGATGATATGGACAAACGTGATGACCGTAAAAGCGATGGTCAGGGCGATCGAAGACACCGTGTGTGGGTCCACAATACCCCAGCGGTTCAACAATGGGGCCAGATGATGCGCGAGATAAGGTTCGCCCAACCAGCCCAAGCCAAGACTGGCCAGCGTGACGCCGAGTTGGGATGCCGAAAGCATCGCGCCCAAATGACTCGTGGCGCGAAGGGCTAGCTTCACCCGCCAGCCACCTTTTTTTGCGAGCGGTTTCAACTGGCTGGCGCGCACCTTGACCAACGCAAACTCGGTCGCCACAAAAAATCCGTTGGCCAGGATTAAAGCGACTATCATCACTGCTTCCAACGTGTTGCCCAATAAATCGTCCATGAGTTACACGGAATCTAGGGCCGGACCCATCGTGCGCAAATCATTTGGCCAGAAAGAAAGGCTAAGACTTCCGGTCAAGGCACTAGCCCATCAAGATTGTCCGTCGCCAGATTTTCCAAAGCTCTCGGCTTTGGCGTCATCGAACTCCCCTTCCCAGCGCGCAACGACCGCACTAGCGAGGCAGTTGCCCAGCACATTGACGGAAGTCCGCGCCATATCGAGCAACGCATCGACACCCAAAATCAAAAATGCGTCGGCGAAAGCACCGGTGGACTGCCGCCCGATTCGCTCGTGGAAAAAGAAGCAGACGCCCTGCGCGACAGCGGGCGGTTGATGAAAAATACCACGACAACCGCCGCCATGCCATGCTGCGTGCCGCGCTCGCTCCGTGCTCGCCATTCTGGGTTTCACGGGAAGTTGATGCGCGAGTCCGCCGCACGCGCCAGCACGAGCTCGGGTGCCAGTGGGACTGGGGTCGACGGTGTCGCTTCGAATGAGGCCACGAATCTTTTTCAAGAAGCCCGTCAAGCCTGCCGTTGATGAAAGCGGGACTCGCCGCGGGAAAAATCATTTTATGAGCAGGTCGGTCCGCTACTTGAATTCAAGGCGATCAATTTGCGTACAAATCGAGTCCGCGAAAAACAGAACTTTAGCCGCGCTGGGCAGTGCGAACCGTTTTCCAAATCGTTCGTGACCGCCAAGGCCGTAAGACAATCGGCAGCCGGCGAGACTTGACCGTACGAAGGCTCCTGCAATTTGCATAAAATGGTTTTCCGCACTCATTGCGCAAATCATGGAGGCCACATTTCTTACCGGAGACACCGAGCAAAGGACGGATGCGTTGCTGATCGATGCTTACTCCAACGCCGTATCGGGTGCGGTCGCGACCGCGCATGCGGCAGTCGTCCACATCGAGGTGCAGGGCAACAACGCGCCAGGCGGCTCCGGTTCGGGCTTCTTCATTTCACCCGACGGTTACCTGCTGACCAACAGTCACGTGGTCCATGGCGCGAAGGAGCTGCGCGTGTTTCTCGCCGACGGAAGGAAACTTGCCGCCACTTTAATCGGCGACGACCCGGAGACCGATCTCGCCGTGTTGCGCGTGAGCGCGCAAGAACTGGCCCATTTGCAACTGGCCGACAGCGACGCGGTGCGGCCGGGACAAATCGCCATCGCGATCGGCTCGCCCATGGGCTTTCAACAAACCGTGACCGCCGGCATCGTCAGCGGGTTAGGCCGTTCGTTGCGCGGAGCATCGGGACGATTGATCGACAACGTCATTCAGACCGATGCTGCGCTCAATCCCGGGAATTCCGGCGACCCACTCGTTAACACGCGGTCCGAAGTAATCGGCGTGAACACCGCAATCATCCGTCCCGCGCAAGGCATCTGTTTCGCCATCGCGAGCAACACCGCACGCTGGGTCGTGGCGTGGTTGATCAAGGAAGGGCGCATCCGGCGCAGCTTCATCGGCCTTGCGGGTCAAAATGCACCGCTCATCCGCAAAGTCGCCCGTTACCATCATCTCGCGCAGGAAACCGGCGTGCTGGTGGTCGGCACCGAAACCGGCAGCCCGGCGGACCGCGCCGGTTTGCTTGAAGGCGATATCGTCGTCGCGCTGGACGGCGTGCCGACTACGGCGGTGGACAGCCTGCACAAATTGCTCACCTCCGATCGAATCGGAGAACGCGTTATCGTGACGTTCCTTCGGGGAATAGAACTGCGCCGTCATGCAATTATTCCGCTGGAAACGCCGGCTATGAAATAATGCGCGAGCGCAGTTGTTACTTTTAACGTTTTGTGACGGAGTGGGAACAGAAGAAGCTTTTCCAAGTCGGACAATTCGACCAAGTTACGTGAGCACAGTGGCCAAAGCACTGTGCCTCCCCTCCTCCCCATGCAGACCATGAAACTGACCCCCCTCCCAAAGTTAATATCCGCCTCGCTCCTGCTCAGCGTGTTGCTCGGTGGTTGCGTCGCTCCCGAAGCCGCCCCGCCCAAGCCTGAAACAAAGACCGTCTCAGAGGCGCAAAAGCCGACGTTCGCGCCCATTGCGACCATGTCCGAACCGGTGTTACCGGCGATGGCGGCACCGAAAATGCTCGCGCCACCCCCACGTGCACCCCTCTCGCCCCAAGTGGAAGCGGTCGTGGTTCACCTGACCAATTCCGATCAAACCGACACTCTCGCCCACGATATCGTCGACACCACTGGATTTCCAGAGGCCATGGCGTCACTCGCGCCCGACGCCCAAGCGCCGAAAATCGAACCGATCGATACCCGCGGTCAACCACCTCCCCGCGGCCTCACCGCCGATGGAGATTCCGTCAATCTCGTCGAACGCGATTGGACCGGCTTGGTGTTGGTGCCGATCAACAAATCCCTTTCCAAGGCCTACACCACCGCCGTCCGCCTGCTGAAAGTAGAAGCACATCCGTTAAAGGACGGCCGCATCCGCGTTTGGATCCGCATGCAAAATGTCGGACATAAAGCCCTCCCGTCGGAAATCGCCTGCACATTTACCATGCGCGGTGACACGCAGCCGATGAGTCCCAACTTCTATGAACTCGAAGTGCCGGCGCGCGAGTATCGCGACGTGTTTTTCGTTTCGCCCCCGGGTTACCTCGTCACCTATACGGTCTTGATCAGATCCAATCGTCTCGCGCCGGGAGCCGACCGATAACGCAATTTGTTCGAAAATTTCCGGGCACGGGCGCGAGAGCCTCGTGCCCGATTTTTTTGCCCCTGCGCACAGCCGGTAATTGATTTACCGCGACAAACTCGACGACAATGCGCGGCGTGCGCCAGGAAATGACGACGCAGGTTAGAGCGGCCGACAGGCCGAGAGGAAAGCGGTGACGGTTGTCGCCGTAACCAAGAGGAGAAACAGTCCGTAAATCTGAAACCGGACGAAGGGTTGATTCATGCGAGCGCTGAGTTAGACGGGGTAAAAGATTTGGGGCGGAATCAAACGAACCCCATCTATCGGAAATTCCACAGTTCGATCCCGTGACAAAGCCCCCGGAGTTCGGAAGGAAAGGAGGGAGAAATGCCGGTTGTGAGTTAGGGCGTGTCTGGGAAATAACTTGCGTCGTTTGCTGTAGGGCCGGTGCTTGCGCCGGCCTCGCGCGCGAAAAACGGCACGTCGCA
>JBEPTW010000048.1:0-23430 GCA_041691855.1 Verrucomicrobiota bacterium
CGCCCTTGCAGACGCAGAGAATGCCGTCGCGAATCACGATATCGTGGGCGTAGTCACCGTCGGGTTTGCCTTCGGGTGAAAGCGTCACGCCCTCGCCGATCCGGGCATTTTTGTCGATGATCGCGTGCTTGATATGGCAATTGCGCCCCACCCCAAGGGCCGGTCGGTCACGAGCTTTGTCAGCCGCAACCTCCTCTTCGGTTTGATAATAGTCCGCCCCCATCATCACGACATCCTCCAAGGTGGAGTTTTCACCGAGAATTGAACGAATACTGATGACGCAATGCTTCAGGGTGGAATCCGTAACGAGGCAGCCATCGCCAATGATCACGTGATCGATATCGCAGCGGTTAATCTTGGAGGCCGGAAGATAGCGGGGATGGGTGTAAATCGGAGCACTCCGATCGAAGAAATTAAACGGTGGCAACGGCTGTGCTAACGCCAGATTAGCTTCGAAAAACGCCCGGACCGTTCCAATGTCCTCCCAGTAACCCTCAAAGATGTAGCTGCAAAGTTTGGATTTTCCGAGCAACGCAGGAATGACCTCCTTGCCGAAATCCTTCATGTTATTGTCGAGCGCGTCGCGCAGAACTTCACGGCTGAAAACATAGATGCCCATTGACGCGAGACACACCTTCTCCGAATCGGGAGCTAGTTTTTGCTGCAACGCCGGGCCGACCGCCAAATCGTCGATGATTTTCGGATCCTTGGGTTTCTCGACAAATTCAGTGACAGAAAGATCGTCCTTCACTCGCATCAGACCAAGTCCTTCGACTTTCGAAACTGGAAATGGAATCGCGGCAATCGTGACGTCAGATCCCATCGCGACGTGCTGGTCCACGATTTTGCTGAAATCCATCCGATACAATTGGTCGCCCGAAAGGATCAAAACGTAGTCGTGACCGTGACGATGAAAGTGGACCAGATTGCGGCGCACGGCATCGGCGGTGCCTTCATACCACGCGTTACTTTTTTCGGTTTGCTCAGCGGAAAGAATGTCGATAAAACCACCGCCGAAGGGATCAAATTGATAGCTCTTTTGAATATGCCGGTGGAGCGATGCGGTCAAAAACTGCGACAGCACGAAGATTCGATTGTAGCCGGAATTGAGGCAGTTGCTGATCGGGATATCCACCAACCGATATTTGCCGGCGAGGGGTACCGCAGGTTTGCAGCGTTCTTTGGTGAGCGGATAGAGCCGCGTCCCGCGACCGCCGCCCATGATCACCGACAAAACTCGTTTGGATTCGGGCATAAAGGGTATTGTTTCTAATTCCTTGCGGTATGATTGGAAGCTCATCAAAAATCTCCAGCTTAAACCTACAAATCTAATTATGTGCGGAATCGTCGGATATATCGGAAAACAAAAAGCATCGGCCATCATTCTCGAAGGCCTGAAACGTCTCGAGTATCGCGGCTATGATTCCGCTGGGGTCGCGACCCAATCCCACGGTCGCTTCGATCTCGCGAAGAAAATTGGCCGCGTCGACGGTCTCATCAAAGCGACTCCGGCACTGAAATTACCCGGCACTGCCGGAATCGGCCATACCCGTTGGGCCACACACGGTGGCGTAACGGATGCAAACGCCCATCCGCATATCAGCAGCGACCAGAAGTTCGCCATCATCCACAACGGCGTGATCGAGAACTACGCCAGCATTAAGAAATTCCTACTGACGAAAGGGTACACATTCCAATCGGAGACCGACACCGAGGTGCTCTGTAACCTGATCGCGTATCACTATCAGAAAGAGCCGGCAAATAATGAAGGCAGTCGTTTTTTGGAATCGGTGCGGAAGACGCTTGGTCACGTCGAAGGCACTTACGGAATCGCCGTGATGTGCGTGGACTATCCCGCCGAAATTGTCGCCGCCCGGAAAGGTTCGCCGTTGATTCTCGGTGTGGGTGACGGGGAGCTGATGCTCGCCAGTGATGTGTCTGCGATCATCAGCCGCACGCAAAACGTGGTATATCTGAAAGACGGCGAGGTCGTACACATGACCGCTCAAACTTTCTCGATCACCACGCTCGATTCTTCGGAGGTTTCTCCAGTGATCGACAAGATTACCTGGAACATCGAGGACTCCGAACTTGGCTCGCACGAGCACTTCATGGAGAAGGAAATTTTTGAACAGCCCGCCGCCTTGGAAAACACCATGCGTGGCCGGTTTTCGGAAGATGGCAGCACCGCCCAATTCGGTGGCCTGAATGTTTCCGCGGTCGATTTCCGACAGGTTGATCGCTTCCACTTCATCGCTTGCGGAAGCGCGTGGCACGCCTGTTTGGTGGCGGAGCAACTAATCGAGCGTTTCGCCCGCGTGCCGGTCGAGGTGGATTATGCTTCGGAGTTCCGCTATCGGAATATTCCTCTCAGCAAGAATGCGCTGTTCTTCACGATCAGCCAGTCAGGAGAAACCATCGACACGCTCGCAGCCATGCGCGAGGCGAAGCGCAAAGGCTACAAGGTGCTCGCGATCAGCAACGTTGTCGGTTCCAGCATCGCCCGCGAGGCGGATGGCGGCGTGTACCAACACGTCGGCCCCGAAATTGGCGTCGCCTCGACGAAGGCATTTACCTCGCAATTGCTGTTGGGTGCGATGCTCGCGCTTTATATCGGCCGCATGCGCGACATGAGTTTTAGCGGAGGAATCGAATACGTCAAAGCACTCAAAGGCGCGCCGGATCGGGTACGTGAAGCGCTCAAACTGGCGCCACAGATCAAGGAAATCGCGAATCGTTATGCCCACTATCAGGACATGCTGTTTCTCGGCCGGCTGACGTTGTTCCCGGTCGCGCTGGAAGGAGCGCTCAAGCTCAAGGAAATTTCCTATATCCACGCAGAAGGATATCCCGCTGCGGAAATGAAACACGGGCCGATCGCCCTGATCAGCGAAAATTGTCCTTCGATTTTTTTCGTCCCCTCGGGGGAAATGTTCAACAAGGTCGTTTCCAGTATGCAGGAAATCAAGGCGCGCAAAGGCAAGATCATCGCGATCGCGACCGAGAATTGCGAGCTTCCGCCGGGACTCGTCGACGAACTCATTCGCATCCCCGAATGCCACGAAGCCGTTTTGCCGATTGTGGCGACCATTCCAGTTCAATTGCTGAGCTATTACATGGCGGTGGCGCTTAAACGCGACGTCGACAAGCCCCGCAATCTGGCCAAGTCGGTGACCGTCGAATAAGCCATGCAAGTTTCACCCACGCGCGAGGAATTCCTCCGCCTGTGCAAGCAAGGCAATGTAGTCCCGGTTCGGGCCGATCTGTTGGCCGATCTGGAAACCCCGGTTTCAGCTTACGCGAAGCTCCGAGGTGCCGGGCCCTCGTTTCTTCTCGAATCGGTTGAGGGCGGCGAAACCGTTTCCCGTTACAGCTTCATCGGCTGCAATCCGCGAAAAATCATCCGCGCCGAAGCCGGCGAGCCTGATCCGCTGGCGAAATTACAGCAGGAATTAGCCGGCTATGTTCCGGTAAGCGTACCGGGATTACCTCCATTTACCGGCGGTGCAGTTGGGTATTTGGGTTATGAATACATCCACAGCGTTGAGTCGAAGGTTCCGTTGGCAGCCAAGGATGAACTAGGCGTGCCCGCGATGTGGTTTATGCTGTGCGACTCGACCGTAGCATTTGACCGCGCGCACCAAACCATGCGGCTCATCGTCAATGCGCACGTCGGCGACGATCCCGGCAAGGCATACGAAAATGCCTGCACGGAGCTTCGGCGTATTCAGGAAGCACTGGCCAAGCCGTCGCCACTAGCGCCGGCGGCCTTAAGCGATACCGGTCCAGTCAAAGTACCCGCGGGCAACTTCACGAAGGCCGCATTCGAGGCGATGGTGAACGAGTCCAAGGAGTTTATCCGCGCCGGAGATATTTTCCAAATTGTGCTTTCGCAGCGCTTCTCCCGCGAATTCACAAAGACTCCGCTCGATCTTTATCGGGCGCTGCGAACGGTGAATCCCTCGCCGTACATGTTCATCTTAGAGGCCGATGATTTCGCGTTGGTGGGCGCTTCACCCGAGGTTCATGTGCGACTCACGAATCAAAAAGTGGAAATCCGCCCGATCGCCGGAACGCGTCCTCGCGGCAAAACCAATGAAGAGGATGTCGCCTTCGAAAAAGAACTCCTCGCCGACGAAAAAGAAAAAGCAGAACACCTCATGCTCGTGGATCTTGCGCGGAACGATATCGGGCGTGTTTGCTCTTACGGTTCAGTTAAGGTTCCGGAGTTCATGATCATCGAACGCTACTCCCACGTGATGCACATTGTGTCACAGGTGGAGGGTCAACTTGCGCCAGAACGTACCGCCTTTGATCTTATGCGCGCCACTTTTCCCGCCGGAACCGTCAGTGGGGCTCCAAAAATTCGCGCAATGCAGCTGATTGCCGAAAAAGAAGGCAGCCGTCGTGGAAGTTACGCCGGCGCCTTGGGCTATTTCAGTTATGATGGAAATCTCGATTCATGCATAACTCTCCGCACTGCACTAATTAAAGACGGTCAGGTACACATCCAAGCGGGCGCCGGAATCGTGGCTGATTCAGTCCCGGAAGCGGAGTATCAGGAGACGATTAACAAGGCATCCGCCCTGTTTAAGGCCATTACATTGGCCGATAAGCTTTCCGATTAGGACATCCATGCGGCACAGAGCCGCGTATTATTGGTCAGAACAGGATATGGGGAATTTCGTTCCGCTCTCCGGCATCGTATATGCAAAGAGAAGGAAGAAATCACAGTCAGTCCAACCAACGATAACCATCATGCCCAACCGCAAAAAGATTTTCAGTTCGATTTCGCCCACCGTTGAGGCGCCTGCGAGTCGCAATTCCAATGGCCTGTCCATTCCTTCGCCGGAAGAAGGTTTGACCATACGGCCGGAAATCACCGCACCGGCCGCGACTTCTCAATTCGATCAAGCGTCGCCGGTGGATCGTCGGGACGAGCGTTCCAATCTACAGCTCTATCTCAACGAAATCCGCCAGACTCCTCTCCTCACCGTTCAAGAGGAAATTAAGTTGGCGGCGCGCATCAAACGCGGCGACAAGGCCGCGCGCGATCACATGATCAAAGCCAATCTGCGTCTCGTGGTTAAAATCGCTTATGACTATAACCAAATGGGGCTACCGCTCATGGATCTGATCAGCGAAGGCAATCTCGGCCTGATCAAGGCCGTCGAACGTTTCGATCCCGCCAAGGGCGGCAAGCTTTCCACCTATGCTGCATGGTGGATCAAGCAATCGATGAAACGGGCGCTCGCCAACCAGTCGAAGACCATCCGTCTTCCCGTGCACTTGGTCGACAAGATCTCGCGCATGCGGAAAATGATTACCAAGTTAACCGACGAGCTTGGTCGTGAGCCGGAAAACGAGGAAATCGCTGCCGAATTGCAGATCCCAACCGCCAAGGTTGCCCTGCTTAAAACGGTCAGCGTTCGTCCGGCTTCGCTCGACGCTCCGGTCGGCGAAGACCACGATTCCGCCACCCTCGGCGACTTGGTGGGCGACGAAACGGCTCTGAGCCCTTACGAAGGCCTCGGTGATAAAAACCTTCGCGAAGACTTGAGCGCGATGGTCAATTCGCTCGATCCCCGCGAAGCCAGCATCATCAAGCTGCGCTTCGGTCTCGAGGGTCAAAAGGAACTCACCCTCGAGGAGGTCGGCAAAAAATTCAAGGTCACCCGCGAGCGGATTCGTCAGCTGGAATATCTGGCTCTCTCCCATCTGCGCAAACAGATGCAGAGCCATAACAAACAGCGAACAGCCGACGAGGTGGAACAGGAAACCCTCGCCGAAGAACGCGCCGAAGTGATTCGCGATTTCGTTTCAAAGAACTCCGCGGTCGCTGCGGTCTAACCGAAGAAGCCAACCGCCATTATTCAAAGCGCCCGCCATCATACGGGCGCTTTTTTATTTACCGTCTCCCTTCCTGCTCAGCCAAGAAGCTCAATGTCAGGCAGGTTTTGAGCGAGCAACGCAACATCGGGATATTTTTCCATGGCGGAAATCACTACGGCCAATGGCTCGCTCCAAATTTCCGGCAGATCACGCGCCGCGCGCTCACGAATTGAAAAGGCCAACATTTCGCGGGGCGGACAAAACATCGCGCTGACGCCCGGCTTGTTTCCACGCGCATCAATTCGATACCAGCCATGTTCCCTCAAATACACGGCGTTCAGACCATGGAGACAATACGGTGCCCCCGAATCACCCAAAGACAAACGCTGGTAACACAGCCCCGCTGGAATTCCATTCGACCGCAACAGCGCGGCCAACAAATGGCTCTTCGCGTAACAGTATCCCGTTTCATGCTTCAGCACATCTGACGCCTTGATCGTTACGGGATTTTTTCTGAAATCCCAGCTGTGTTGAATCTGATCGCGGACAAACGTGAAGCAGCGCTCTGCCACGTCACACTCCGTTTGCGCGCCGGCCGCCAACTCGGTCGCTTTGTTTGCGACGATGACATTATCGAAATCGATGTACCGGCTGCTTTGGAGAAATTCCTGCATAAAATGAATAGGCAACACTGAATAAGTTGCGTGATTTTTCCACGGTAACATTTGGCAGGTCAATGCCGCTCACCTCAATCCGACGCGTGTGAGTCCGCCTCGCGTCTACCCCCAAAAAAAAGGCGCCCCGCTTTCGCGAGACGCCTTTGAAGTTGGAGGGAAAATAGCTCGAGAGCTTATTCCTTCTTCGACGCTTCGTCGAAGATGTCGCCGAGGTTCGTAAGATCGGAACCGCCGGTGTTCTTCGTGAACTGGTCGTAGGTTGCCGTCTCTTGCGCGAGCTGTTCAGCCGAGTAGTTCGCGGCCTTGATGCTCAAACCGATACGGCGCTGTTCGCGATCGATCTTGATGACGCGGGCCTGGACTTCCTGACCGGGCTTCAAGACATCCTTCACCTTGTCGACGCGGTCTTCCTGAATCTGGCTGATGTGCACGAGGCCATCGATGCCGTCCTTCAGTTCAACGAACGCGCCGAAGGTGG
Source organism: Verrucomicrobiota bacterium (assembly GCA_041691855.1). Lineage (GTDB taxonomy): Bacteria > Verrucomicrobiota > Verrucomicrobiia > Opitutales > Opitutaceae > Lacunisphaera. The sequence goes on from JBEPTW010000048.1 coordinate 6,988, forward strand.
TGACCTTCGAGATCACACCGGGGACAACGTCACCGATGCGGAAGAAGCTGTCGATGTCCGTCCATGGATCGGTCGCGAGCTGCTTCATGCCGAGGCTGATGCGCTGCTGAGTCGGATCGACGTCGAGGACGATGGCGTCCACTTCGTCGCCCTTCTTGAGCATCTCGGACGGATGGTTGATCTTGCGGGTCCAGGACATGTCGGAGACATGCACCATACCGTCGATGCCTTCCTCGAGTTCCACGAACGCGCCATAAGTGGTCATATTGCGCACCTTGCCGCGAACGCGGGCTCCCACGGGATAATTGTGGCGAACCATGTCCCACGGATTTGGCTCCAGCTGGCGGAGACCGAGCGAAATCTTCTGTTCTTCGCGTTGAATTCCGAGAACAACCGCATCGAGTTCCTGACCGACCTTGAGCAGTTCGGATGGTTTGCTGATGCGCTTCGTCCAGGACATCTCGGTGATGTGCACGAGACCTTCGACGCCCGGCTCGAGTTCGATGAACGCGCCGTACGGCACGAGATTGACGACTTTGCCGTGGATCTTGGAACCGACCGGGAACTTGTGGTCGATGTTGTCCCAAGGATTGTTCTTGGTCTGCTTGAGACCGAGCGACACGCGCTCTTTCTCGCGGTTGATGTCGATGATCATCACCTCGATTTCCTCGCCCTGCTTCAACAGCTCGGACGGATGGCCGATGCGGCCCCAGCTCATGTCGGTGATGTGCAGCAAGCCGTCCATACCGTCGAGATCGATGAACGCACCGAAATCGGTGATGTTCTTGACGATGCCCTTGCGGACTTGGCCGGGTTGCAATTTCTCAAGGAGATCGCGGCGCTTGTTGACGCGCTGTTCTTCGATGAGTTCGCGACGCGAGAGAACGATGTTCTGGCGCTCGTGATTGATTTTGAGAACCTTGAAATCGTAGGTCTGGCCGACGTACTGATCGAGATTCTTGGGTGGTTGGATGTCGATGTGCGAGGCTGGCAGGAAGGAGTCGACGCCGATCGAAACGATCAGGCCGCCCTTGACCTTGGCCTTGACGCGGCCGGCAACGACGGCGCCCTCTTGGCACTTCTGGAGAATATTTTCCCAGTTCTTCTTCTGTTGGGCCTGCTCGTAAGAAAGGACAGGATTACCTTCCTTGTCTTCGAGCTTCTCGAGGATGACCTCGATGGTGGAGCCGATTTGAAGTTCGCCGAGATCGGAGAACTCATTGGCGGGAATGACGCCTTCAGCTTTGCCGCCGATGTCGACGACGACTTCATTGGCGCGGATTTCAGTGATAACGCCCGAGACAATTGAACCTTCCTTCAATTTGTCGAAGGAGCTCTGGGCGAGCAGGTCTTGCATTAACGAACTCATGATGACTGTAGTCGGAATGAGGCGCGCTTGCTCCAAGACGCACGGCTTCCGGAAGATCCTTTCGGATCCATTGGTTGAGGGTTGGACTGTCGAACAAGCCGATGGGAGCGACGCGACTGCACCGGCTTGACTTAAGAACGTCGCGTAAGGGGCAGAACGTCCCTTATCGCAGCAACACCAGCAAGCGAAAAATCAGGGAGTAGCGGCCGGTTTAATCGAGCCGTTTTCGAGTAAGACCTGCTGCAAAGCGGAGAAATAAAGTTCATACAAACTGTGCTGCCGTAAATCCTGCTCACTTACACCGCCGGGAAACGCACCCTCGGTAGTGTCTGAAACCAACAACCCTACTTGAGTTTGGCCATTATCAGTTTCCGTCAGGGTGATATTTAGGGTCGTTTGGCGCGTGTCCCGAATCGCATCGCCCTGCCTGATCGGTGCATAAGCCTCAATCACTCCCCGCGCCAACGATTTGCGGCCCACCAGCAGCTCGACGTTTTTGACCGCGATCAGAGCAGCATTGAAAACAACGTGTCGATCGGCGGCAAATATACGCGTCTGTGGGGTGACGGCAGTAAACCGATCCTGCACGCGGGATGACATTGAATCGCAGCCCGTCAGCAGGCCGATTGAACACAGCGCAAGGAGAAGCAAAGATTTCATGGTGGTGGTTGGGAAACTACGACCTCTCACGCCGGCTGTTGTTGCGACAAACAATGCAACGTGCCGAGGCCCCAGATCAAATGATAGCAATCGACGGGAATTATTTCCCGGCCGCGAAAACAGTCGCCCAGTATTCCGCAAACCTCGGCGTCGCGCTTTTTTTGGCGGAATTGCGGCACCAATACCGCACCATTGATGATGAGGAAATTCGCATAGCTCGCCGGAACCTGCTGACCGCGAAACCCAAATGGTTTCGGCATGGGCAGCGTAACGATTTCAAACTTCTTCCCGGCGGGCGTTCGAAATCCTTTCAATCGCTCCAGATTTTCGGCGAGCAATTTATGGTTAGGATCGCGTTTATTCTGCTCAATCGCGGTCACAAACCCATCCGTTTTATAAAAGCGAGTGATGTCGTCGATATGTCCGTCGGTATCATCACCCACAATCCCCTCGCCGACCCACAACACTTTTTTCACGCCCAGATAATCCTTCAGATTCTGTTCGATCTGTTCGCGGGAAAGGTCCGGGTTGCGGTTTTTATTTAACAAGCACTGCTCGCTGGTGAGCAAAAGACCTTGCCCGTTTACATCGATCGAGCCGCCTTCGAGCACCACGTTTTTTTCAAAACGGAGTAGCTTCAGTTTTTTCGCGATGAGTGGCGGGATTTTGTTATCGAGATCGTACGGCGGGTATTTTCCACCCCACGCGTTGTGGACCCAATCAGTGACGGCAACTTCGCCCGTCTTGTCATTCTTCACGAAAATCGGCCCGTGATCGCGGCACCACGCATCGTTGGTCGGATGATTGTAGAAAGTGACCCGCGACCTCTCCGCGCCCGCCTTGACACACAGCCGTTTTGCGCGGGCCTGCAGGCGAAGGGCGCAGTTGATTCGCACGTTTTCAAACCGGCTGATCTGCGCAACAATTCCCGCAAATATCCCCGGAATCGGGCGAAACTGCCCCGGCCACGTTTGCAAATTATGCGGCCACGACAGCCAGACCGCGTCTTGATTTTCCCACTCGGCCGGCATGCGAAAGCCAAGCGAGGCAGGCGTTTTGCTTGTGGCCATTTTCAGTCGATGAAGCGCTTCGTCATGTCGCCGTACGCATCGATCCGACGGTCGCGAAGAAACGGCCAGTGCGTCCGCGTAACATCGACTTTATCCAAGTCCACCGGCACGAGCAAAATCTCTTCCTGATCAACGCTGGCCTTCGCCAGAATCTGTCCGCTGGTGCCCGTCACAAAACTCTGCCCCCAGAATTCAAGCCCATCGCCACCAATCGGTTTTTCCGTCCCGATCCGGTTGACTGCGGCGACGTAGCAACCGTTCGCAACCGCGTGGCCGCGATGGCTGATTTCCCAAGCGCCATGTTGATTCGGACCATACTCCGCCTTCTCTTTCGGATGCCAGCCGATCGCCGTGGGATAAAATAAAATCTCCGCCCCCTGCAACGCCGTCAACCGTGCGGCCTCAGGGTACCATTGATCCCAACAGATCAGTACGCCGATTTTACCGTACTTGGTTTGCCAAGCCCGGAAACCGGTATCGCCGGGAGTAAAATAGAATTTTTCGTAAAAAAGCGGATCGTCCGGAATGTGCATCTTCCGATATATCCCCAGAAGTTTGCCATCCGCATCGATAATTACGGCCGTGTTGTGGTAAAGACCTGACGACCGTTTTTCGAACAACGATGCAACAATTACCACCTTGTGTTTCTTGGCCAATTTCTGAAATGCCACTGTGCTCGGTCCAGGAATCGGCTCGGCCAATTTGAAATAGTCATGATCTTCACTCTGGCAAAAGTACTGGGAGCGAAAGAGTTCCTGAGTGCAGATAATCTTTGCACCCTTTTTCGCGGCCTGTTCGGCCAACGCGAGAGTCTTCTTCAGATTCGCCGCCGGGTTCGCGGAGCACGCATGTTGTAAGAGCCCTAATGTAACTTTCATGACGAAGTAAATTTTTATAAAAATCGGACGATAAAGACATCACCAGCGAACGCCTCCCATCGTTAATTACAAGGAATCTCTGTCAAATCGGGCCCGTAGAAGTCTTGCGAACAAGGCTTTGACAAACCCCTGTCTAATTGTAAAAGAATACAAACGGTTCAATTTATCCCCCAACTATTATGTGTGCAGAACCCCGCCCGCTCATCGTCGCAGTAGAAGACGAACCTGAATTGCTCAACATCATCACCGAGCAGCTCGAGGTCGCCGGAATGCATGTCCAAGCCTACAATCGCTGCGCTCCGGCGCTCCGGTTCTTGCAGCATAATTTTGCTAACCTCTTGTTGCTGGATCTCACGCTCCCCGACCTGAACGGGTTTGAAATGCTCAAGGAGCTCAAGCAGCAGGACATTAACGTTCCGGTTATTTTCCTGACCGGAAATTCGATGGAGTCGGACAAAATCAAGGGCCTGAACATGGGCGGTGACGATTATATCACCAAACCTTTCAGTTACCTCGAATTGGTCGCCCGAATAAATGCGGTGCTGCGTCGCGCTGAATCCAACAAGGATTATAACGTCACCAAGAACGTAAAGACGACGGACGGCCCCTTTCCCTTTCTCGGAGCTCAGGTTCACCCTGATCGACTCGAAATTTCCTTTCCGACCGGGAAGATTCATAAGATCGGTCGCAAGGAACTCGGCATTATTGCTTATCTTAATTCCCACGTCTCAGTCGTGATCACGCGCAAGGAATTGATTCACTCGGTTTGGGGGATTCACGCCGATATCCGCAGCCGTTCGCTCGACCAATACATCGTGAAGATTCGCGCCGCCTTTGAGGAAAACGGTCTCTCTCTCGACAGTTTCAAGACGGTCCACGGCATCGGCTATATCTTCGAACCGGAAAAGCCGGTCAGTTAACGGAGAGCGCAGCGCGTCATCCAGCCTACGCGCTCATCCTCTCAAACCGTCAGATCGCAAACCTCGGCCACTCGCTCAAGCGCATCGGCGAGCTGATCGCGACGCTTGTAGCCTCCGATCATCCGCGTCTTCCCCTCTTCCAGACGATTGAGCAAAGTCGTGAGCAGTTCAGTATTGTAGGACTGAATCACCAGATCGATCGCCTTGTCCCGGCCGACCTTCTCGGTGATTTTCTTCATCAGGGCTTTCTTATCCATAAATATAAGGGGGGTGAAGAAACCCCAACCTCCTTCCGCGCCGCCATTTTGGCAAGGTCAGGTTTTTTGCTTACCCGCAACGATACAGTTGGGGCACCACAGAACACACCCAATACACAGAAATCGGAGCAAGAAATTCCACTCTCGCCTCAACCGACGCACCCGCCGTTTTGGCTTAGAAAAGTTCGCCCTGTTTGGCGCCGTAACGCTTTTGCGCTTCCGTCAGGCTCGATTTCATTTCGAGCGATTCGAGCAACGCAAAGAGCTTTGCTTGTTCCGCATTGCTTCCGCTGACGATCACCGGAACCGGTGATTCCGCCCTCAATGTGGTCAGCTTCAAGTTGAGCCGCAGTGCCGCCGCCTGCTGCGCCACGACCTCGCGAAATCGCTCGGGCTTCAACTCCGCAGCGTGCGCGATAATTCCCTCCAGTGTCTGGTGCTCGCTGAACCATTTCACCGCCGTCTTCGGTCCTACTCCGCTGATCCCAAAAATATTGTCCGAGGTATCACCAATCAGCGCGAGATACTCAGCGATTCTAACCGGTGGCACGCCAAATTTTTCCTGCACGCCGGCGACATCGAGCACGCGCCAACCCAACTTGGGATTGGCCGTCGGCGGCGGTAGCAGGATTTTGATTCGCTCGTCCACACACTGCGCAAAGTCCTTGTCGGCGCTCACGATCAACACGTCGTGGCCCGCTATCGCCAGCGACCGTGCTTGGGCCGCAAGCAAGTCGTCGGACTCCACGCCGTCCATTTCGACGCCCACCAGTCCCATCGCGCGAGTCAGTTCCTTGATCACTGGAAACTGTTTTTCGAGTGGCTCGGGCGTATCCTTGCGATGCGCCTTGTATTCAGGATGCAATGCCAGCCGATCCTGCGAACCGCCTAAATCGAAAAAAACGACCATAACGTCCGGTTTCTCTTCATCCTGTAACCGCCAGATCGTCTTAACCCAGCCGTGAAGCGCGCCAGTCGGAAATCCGTCAGCACGCGTTAATTCCGGCATTCCGTAAAAAGCCCGGAAGGCTAGGTTGTATCCATCAAGTAGTAGCCACTTTGCCATGTCCGGTAGCGAAACGGAAACCGACCCGACGTAAATCTCTTTCCGATTCCATCCGGAAAACCCGGCAACTTAAGTTAAGGAAGCGCTTAAAGTGAAACCGGGACGTACCGATGATAACAGGTAACGAGGCGTTCCGTTCTTGCAGCCTGCTGGACCCTGACGTTTTCTTACCTCGCAAATAGACGCTCTGCCCCATCGTTCGATTTAGCCTTCTACTTCAATCCATGCCGAATCGGCCCGATTTTTTTCGCGGCGCGGGGGTTGCCTCGGGATTTCCCGTGCCTCGATGGTTGTCAGCGTTAGTGGTGCTAATCGCGACGTTTTCGACCGCGCAGGCGCAAATGCAACGGCTCGACGCCGCACCACCGGGCACACTGGAATCCGGTGCGCCGCCCTTCGCGGTTTTCAGTTCCGATGCGCTGGGCCTGATTTTGCCTCCGACCGATTTACACCAAATGCCGGATGGTCGCCTGTTACTTTACGCATCCGACCAAATTGTTCTCGGTGACGGGGTACGATGGGAGGTATTTCATCAGGCACCCGACGACAAAAAACTGTCGATGAGCGACATCGCGGTCGATCAAACCGGACAAATTTTCACCAGTTTCCGCGGCGGATTTTCCCAAATTAAATTTGGTGAAGATGGACTCTGGCGGTCGACTCAAGTCGCCACCTGGCCGGCCAAGGAAAACCCCAACCGACCGTTGCTGCGCAGTCTGATCGAAGTGAACCATGAATGGTTTTGGCACGGTGGCAGTAGTTCACTGATCGCCTGGCATCCGGGCGAAGAGGCCCGCATCATCGGTCACGCGAACATGGTCGAATCCATCTTCCAATTTAAAGGGCAGCTCTTTCTTAGCGAACGCACCGAGGGGGAACTCTATCGCTTGAACGGTGAAAAGATGGAACTGCTCGCGGACGCTCCCGTCTCCTCGGTCGACAACACGATCACGTGCGCCACGAACTACGACGCTGATTCGATCCTCATCGGAACTTACGGCAAGGGATTACAGTTGTTTGATGGACGCACCTCGCATCCTTTTCGACAAAGCGGGATTCTTGCCGGTGGCTTGCGCATCAACGACCTTTGCGCGACCGAGGGCCACTTATACGCGGCCGCGGTCGAAAATTACGGGATAGTGTTCTTCGATCACGATGGCAAAATCGTGCAGGTGCTCGATCAGTCAGTGGACCAACGTCTATCGCGCGTTAAGAAATTAATGGCGACGCCCGGTGGACTCATCTGGGGTTTGCTGGATGACGGTGTGGTCCGCGTGGAATTCCCCACTCGTGTATCCAATTTTCAGCCACTCATCGGCAACGGCGTAACCTATGCCCATCCCTACCGGTTCGACGGTGCTCTTTGGATCATGGCCGACGGCAAAATCAAGCGCGGTACGTACGATGGGGAGGGCCGCCTCCAACAGTTGGTGGTGGACTCCCCTCCTCTTCGATACACTTATTCTTTCTCCACCGCCGTTGGCTTCCCGGTCGTCGGAACCGATCACGGAGCTTATTTTCGAAATAGTTCAGGCTGGGTTTTATTCGCGCCGAAAAGCGACATTCTTCGCATCATCGATCCTGAACCGCGAAACGGACGCTGGCTGTATGCGGCGAGAAATGAAATTGGCTGGCTCCGACCGCAAAATGGCGGGATATCCGTCGAACGGGTTTTAGTTCCAGGCCCGGGCAATGTCCTCAATACCGTCACCGACAAAAGCGGCGCCGTCTGGATGGAACTTGGCAATGGGCGGGTCGGGCGCCTCCGGGTAGAAAAGGACGGATTGGCGACCGATTTGTTTAGTCGAAAAGACGGTGTACCCGAGGGCTGGTCTCAAGTCTTTCAAATCGGCGGAGTCGTCCGCTTCAATATCGCCGACCAAATCCTTCGGTTCGACGAAGCCACCCAGCGTTTTCTGCCCGACAAGGATTTCAACGTTCAATATCCCGGGCTAACCGAAATCACTGGACGACCCGGTCTTGACGCACGAGGGAGGCTTTGGATCGCCGCGCACGGCTCGGTGCAGGTTCTCGAAAATCGCAACGGCTCCTGGATTAACCTCCACGAGCGGATGCCTCCCGGACTACACCCTCACTATTTTGTCTTCGAAAATAGCGGCGTCGTTTGGATGAGCTCCGATCATTATCTCGGACGCTTCGATCCCTCTCTGCCAGTCGCGCCACTGGTGCCGCTCCGCGCAATTATTACCCATGTCGATCTTGTCACCAGCAAGCGAACGCTCTTTTCGGTGGATCACGAGTTATCTCCTCTCAATTATTCCGACAACTCTCTGAATGTTCATTTTCTGGCTCTCGGGAATTCGTTTGCAGGACCAGTGACCTTTGAAGTGTTGATGGAAGGCGACGGCACTGAATGGGTTTCCGCCGGCGGAAGTGGATCGGCCGTGTTCAACCGGCTGAAGGAAGGGAAATACATTCTGCACGTCCGGCCAAAATCCGACGGCGTCCTTGGGCAGGAAACGTCCCTCGCCTTCTCCATCCAACCGCCTTGGTACCGCAGTATTCTCGCTTACTCCGTCTACGCTTTTTCCCTGTTCGGGGTCGCTACATTTGGCGGTTGGTTGATCACTATTCTCCAACGACGGGAGAACGCCCGACTGGAAAAAATTGTCGCGCAGCGCACCGCCGAGCTGAAGGAGAGCAATCTCCTGCTCGCCAGCCAGGTGGAGGAAATCCGGATGCTGTCGCAGGCCATCACCCAGAGTCCCGTCGGCGTCGTCATCGCCACGCCCGACAATACCATCGTGTTTGCCAACCCACGCGTGGCGCAACTAACCGGATATAAGGTGGAGGAGTTGATCGGCCAAAACACCCGCATGCTTCGCTCCGAGCTCGTGTCGGGGGGCCTGCTCGACGAAATCGCGACGACCGTACAGCGCGGCGATTCCTGGCACGGACAACTTGCGAATTGCCGTAAAGACGGCGTCACGACGCATGTGCGCACCACCATTTCTCCGATTCGCAGCCCGGATGGAAAAATCGGGCTCCACCTCATTCTGGAAGAAGACATCAGCGAATGGCTGGCCGATCAGGAACGCCGGCGACGCCTTGAAGCCCAACTATTCCAGTCCCAAAAATTGGAAAGTGTCGGCACTCTCGCCGGCGGAATTGCCCACGATTTCAACAATATCCTGACCGGAATTCTGGGGTATTGCGAACTCGCCCGATTCAACGCCGGTCAAGACCCCGAGTTGATGTCCCAACTGCAGGAAATCCGCACCGCCGGTCTGCGCGCCCGTGATCTTGTCGCCCAAATCCTGACTTTTTCCCGGCGCGGCATCGCAGAACTTGTTCCTCTCGATCTGGCCAAACCCGTCGCCGAAGCCCTCCGCCTGATCCGCGCGTCGACGCCAGCGACCATCGCCATTTCCTCTAAGCTTGAAAGCGGCATCGTGCGGGCCGATTCAACCCAAATCCAACAGGTCGTCCTCAATCTTTGCACCAACGCCGTGCACGCCATGAGCGACAAGGCCGGCCGGCTGGAAGTCTCCCTGCAACGCGTCGAGATCGACGCGTTGTTTGCGGCGGAGATACCCGATCTCATCGTCGGCCCATCGCTCCGCCTGACCGTGAGCGACAATGGCCAAGGCATGACCCCCGCAACCCTCAATCGGATTTTCGATCCGTTTTTCACCACGAAACAACAGGGCGAAGGAACCGGCTTGGGACTCTCGATCGTACAGGGGATTCTCGCCGGCCATCATGGTGCTCTCCGCGTCCGCAGCAGTCCGGAGAGTGGTTCGACGTTCGATCTCTTCTTTCCGCTCTCCAACGAAAACGCCCGCGCCCCCGCGCCTCCGAGCCCGGCTCCGCGCGGCCAGATGCAGGAAATCCTCGTGATCGACGACGAGTCGACCGTCGCGGCGTTTGTGAGCGCGCGATTGCAACAGTTCGGCTACCGGGTGGTTATTTTTCGCGATCCACGCGAAGCTCTTGCCGCGTGCCAGAGTGACAGCTCGCGTTTTCAAGCGATCGTCACCGATCTCACCATGCCGCACATGACCGGCATTGACCTCATCCAACGCATCCGTGCGCTGGGCCGGGAAATCCCCGCAGTGATCATCACAGGGTATGGTCGCGACGCTGGCGGCGCCAAGCTCGCCGCCCTTCCCCTTTGCCAAGTGCTGTACAAGCCATTTAGCGGAGAAGACCTCGCCCGCGTCCTCAACGTCGTGATGGAAAAGGGCAAATCGAACGCGACCTAACCGGACGCGCATCGCCGATACCTCACTCGTTTTTTCCAAAGAGCAGGCGCAGCGAATTGAGACAAACCACGAGCGTGCTGCCTTCGTGGGCCCCGACGCCGATCGCCAATGGCACCGAGCCCAGCGCCGTCGCGATCACCATAATTATCACAACGCCCAGTGAGATCGAAAGATTTTGGCGGATGATCGCCTTCGCCCGACGACTGAGCCGATGCGCCGCGAGAAAATTTTCGATGCGATCATCCATCAGAATAACTTCAGCTTGCTCCAAGGCCGCGTCGCTGCCACGCGCGCCCATCGCGACACTCACATCGGCGGCTGCCAGGCAAGGCGCGTCATTTACGCCGTCGCCAACCATAGCGACGCATCGCACAGGTGGGCCGAGCCGCAACGCCTGAATCGCCTCGACCTTTTGTTCGGGCGTCAAATGAGCGCGCACTTCACTTACGCCCAGTTCACGCGCCACGGTTTCCGCCGCCTGCCGGCGATCCCCAGTGAGCATCACCGTATGGATGTGATGCCGCGCCAGCTCCGTCAGTACCGCCTTCGATTCCGATCGGATCTGGTCGCGCAACAGCACCCGCCCGAGCACGTCCTTGCCCACCACCCACACCTCCGCGAGTTCCGCTGGAGCCGGCGGCAATTTTTCCGCCCAACCCGCGAGCGGACCGGCTTCCAACAATTCCCTGCGACCGAGCAACGCTTGTCCGCCCGCCACGCGTCCTCGCACACCCTGACCCACGATATTTTGAAAATCCTCCAGCGGAATCGCACGAACGCCGCGCGCTTTCGCATCGCGCACAATCGCGCGGGCCAGCGGATGCTCCGAACTGGCTTCCAACGCGTAGGCGAGTTCCATCACCTCGGTTTCCCGACCGGCAGGAAAACTTTCATAGTTGATCACTTCCAATTCGCCCGTGGTGAGCGTGCCGGTTTTGTCGAGCGCCACGACATCGACGTCGGCCAGCTTTTCAATCGCCGCGCCGCCGCGAAACAACACACCGTGCCGCGCGCCCCACGCGATGGCGGCTAGGATTGCCGATGGAATTGACAACACTAACGCGCACGGACTCGCCACCACCATCAACGTCATCGCGCGATAAAATGCCGACCGCGCTTCGCCGGTGTTGACGAATGCCGGGAGATGAAATCCCAACCACCACACCAGAAACATCGCCGCCGAACCGCCGATCACCGCATAAGTATAACCCGTACCAAATTTGTCCGTGAAACGTTCGCTCGGCGCCTTCAGCTTTTGCGCGGTCTGGATAAGCCTGATAATTTTTTGCAATGTGCTTTCCGACGGCAATCGCGCCACTTCGAAATCAACTGAGCCCCACAAATTGATCGTACCGCTGAAAACGGAATCACCGATCGCTTTCTCCACCGGATTGGCCTCGCCGGTGAGCGTGGACTCATCACTCGCGCTTTTACCGCTGATCACCGTTCCGTCCGCCGCGAATGCGCCGCCCGGTCGCACGCGCACGCGTTGTTTCAATTGCAATTCCTCGACCGGAACTTCGTTTTCCTGTCCGTCCGCTAAGACGAGCGTCGCCCGTTTCGGCGAGGTTTTCAGCAGCGCGCTGACTTCGCGCTGGGTGCGATCAAGCGCGTATTCTTCCATCGCCCCCGAGGTCGAAAACAAAAACAGCAGCAAGACCGCTTCACCCCATGCATCGATAAACGCCGCCCCAATAGCGACCGCGAGCATCAGGAAATGAATATCGATCTCACGCTTTTTCAGGTTTTCCCACGTATCCACCGCAGCGTCCCAACCGCCGGCAATCAATCCGATCAGAAAAAACCCCTTCGCCAGCCATGGGAGATCCGGGGCAAAATGTTTCGCGAAGATTCCCGCCACGCCAAATGCCGCGCAAACAGCCGCGAGGATTAAGAGCATCCGCCACTCCTGATCCTCGTGCGAAGGTTCCGCCTTGATCTCGGGCCATTCCATTTCCCGCCAAAGCCACATTTTCTCCGCCGTCACACACGTGTCGCGGCCCAAAATGACCGATCCGCCCTCTTTCCGCAGCGAATAGCCGCCGGGGATTTTCGGCGCCGATTCCGCCGCGAATCGCGTCTCCACCGCGACAATTGTGGCCGCGAGTTGATTTTCAAATACGCCGAGATCGACTTCCCCAATCGTCGCCACAGCCAACCGGTGCGCCACCGGATCGATGCGCACGGCGTTGACCTCGGGTCGGTCGCGGAGAAACCGCACGAGCTCCTCAGTCCAATTCTCAGATGGCTTATCAATTGGGTGCATGTCGGATTGAAATTGGCGTGAATTGCCGGGCTCGCAAATTCATTTGCGCAGCTCCCATTAACTCCGCTCATTGGGCGGTCATGATTGGTTTGAACGAAGAAGGCAGCCCACCCGTGGCCACCGGCCCCAAGCCGACCCGCGTGCGTGAACTGGCCCGCGAGATTTTCTCGGAGGCCGGCCAGCTTTGTTCCGCGCTCAAACTTGAGCATCGCCCGGAGCAGGCGCAAATGGCCTGCGCCGTCGCCTCGGCCATATTGGAAGACGCACCCCTGCTGTTCGAAGCCGGCACTGGCGTCGGCAAATCCCTCGCCTATCTGCTCCCCGGCATCATTCACGCCGTCGATCAGGGACGACAGATGATCGTTTCGACTCATACGATTTCGCTTCAGGAGCAGGTCGAACAGAAAGATCTTCCGATCTGCCGCCGCGTTTTCAAATCGAGTCCCGACCTCGCACGCTACGCCGATTTTCGCTCAGCTGTGTTGGTGGGCAAATCGAATTACCTTTGCCCGACGCGCCTCGGCCACGCGCTCGCGGATCGCACCACGCTTTTCGCGGACGCCGATTACGAGGAATTACAGCGCATCGCCAAATGGGCGGAAACGACCACCACCGGTCTGCGTCACGAGCTAAGGCCCCCACCCCGCCCCGAGGTATGGGACGCCGTCAACGCCGATTCTTCGTCCTGCTCGCGCAAACACTGCGATGCCGAGAAATGTCACTACCAACGGGCCCGCGTCCGCCTGCGCACGGCTCAGGTCATCATCGTCAACCACGCCCTGCTTTTCGCTCTCATCAATTCCGGGGGCGCCAAATCGCACGGTGCCACGACCGAAACGCGCGGCGTGCTATTTCCCGATGATTTTCTCGTACTGGATGAAGCGCACACGATCCCCGACGTTGCCACCAACAACTTTGGCCTGTCGCTGAGCAGCTACAGCGTGGATCGCGCGTTAAAATATCTGTTCAATCCACGGACCAAACGCGGGACCTTCGGCAAACGCGGCGGCCCGCAAGCGCAGCAACTCGTGATCGACGCCCTCGACGCCTCGAAGTTGTTCTTCGATTTTATCGCCGACAAAATCCTGACACCGCGCGCGATCGTGCGCGTGCGCGATGTTGGCGTGGCGGAACCGCTGCTCGACGGGCCGTTGGGCGCATTGCAACGATTGATGGGGAAAATGGCCGACAAGCTGGAAGATGGCCGCGAACGCGACGAAATGCTGGAGCAGCAACAACGGATTAAAGGACTGCAAGCCGGCTTGACCGAATGGCTCACGCTCGGTGACAAGGGACATGTTTACTGGGCCGAACGCAGCGGACGCAAACAAACCATCGTGTCGCTCCGCAGCGCGCCCATCGATGTGGCGCCTGAATTGCGGAAACACCTTTTCGGCTGTCGCACGAGCGTCATCTGCACCAGCGCCACTCTCGCGATGGGCGGCAGCATCGATCCCCTCGCCAAGCGCATCGGCGCGGAAGGAGCCCAAGCCGTGGCCGTGAAATCGCCCTTCGATTTCCCACGCAATATGCGGGTTTATGTCGCCTCGGATGTTCCATTGCCCACACCCAAGGAAGCCCGCTTGTCCCTCGAAGTGCTCATCGACTATATCCGGTTTTGCACGACCCGCGTACGTGGCGGGACCTTGGTGTTGTTCACGAGTTATACCGACATGCGCGCCGTCGCCATGGAATTGGAGCCTGAATGGCGCAAGCAGCAGCGTCCCTTTCTGATGCAGGGCGTTGACCTGTCCCGGACCGAGCTCACCCACCAGATGCGCACGCTGGGCAACGCCGTGCTTTTCGGCACGGACAGCTTCTGGACCGGCGTCGACGTCCAGGGAGCGGCGCTCTCCCAAGTGATCATCACGCGCCTCCCCTTCGACCCGCCGACCCACCCGATAACCGAAGCCCAGTGCGACCACATTCGCGACACTGGCGGCAACCCTTTTAGCGAACTCACCCTCCCCGACGCGCTCATCAAATTCCGCCAGGGAATCGGTCGCCTGATCCGCAGCAAAACAGATCGGGGCCTGATCACGATTTTGGATACCCGAATGCTGGCGAAAGCGTACGGACGGGAGTTTCTAGCCTCTTTGCCGACCGAAATTTACGAACGTTTGAACCGGGATAATCGAGAAACCGTTTTTAGACCTTTCCCTTAAGCGCAAGGTCCATGTATGCTCCCACCTCGACATGAATTTGCGTTCCTCTGCCCTCACTGATATCGGCCGCGTACGGCCGGAAAACGAAGACAGTTTTCTCTGCAACGACCTCCACCAAATCTATGCGGTGGCCGACGGCATCGGGGGACTTCCTTCGGGTGGGCAGGCCAGTGAAATGGCCGTCGACGTACTGGCGCAGATCTTCGCCAAGTACCAAGCCGGCCTGCCCGTCGATTACCAAAGCGTCGTCGAACAAATCAACGACAAGGTCTTTCTGCTCGGTCGCGTCCTCAGCCCGCAGTTCGGCATCGGTTCGACCCTGACCTTCGCGCACTTGACCGGCGTTAAATTGAACATCGGCCACGTCGGCGACTCCGCCGCGTTGCGCGTTCGCTCGAAGCAAATCGAACAGCTCACCACCGATCACACGATTGAAAACGAAATGCGCGAACGCGAAGCTCGCGGAGAATCGCTCAGTCTTCTGATGGAGAATCGCAATGCGCTCACCCGCTGCATCGGCCAGCCGCCTCCGATCCTCGCCCATTGCTCCAAGCACACGGTACTGCCGCATGATCGTTATTTGCTCTGTAGCGACGGTATCACCCGCTACATCGCCACCGCGGAAATCGAGGAAATCATGTTACAGTCCGCCGAGCCCAAGGATGTCGCCCGGACCTTGATCAACCGCGCCAACGAACGCGGCGGGTTGGACAACTCCACGGCCGTGGTGTTGTTTTTCGACTAGGATGCGCTCGGCTCATTTTGCGGCGCTGGTTGCCCGCCAGCCGGACAACGAGCTTTTTCGTTTCAGCCTCGCTCAAGCCTTGTTGGCCGAGAACCAGCCCGCGGAGGCGCTCGAACATCTCGCCGCCTGTGCCACGAAAAAGCCCGAGTGGATGATGCCGCGCATTCTCCTCGGAAAAACCTTACTCGGTCTCGCTCGAAAGGCGGAAGCAAAACCCTGGCTTGAGCAGGCACTGCAGCTTGCGATCACCCAAAACCACGACGACCCCGCGCAGGAATTGAACGCGATCCTGCGCGACATTTAGAAGAGCGCTCACCGGCTCAGGTATGGGCAGTCTCCTGCCATAATTTGGAGCCGCAGCGACCCCGCTGCGGTTTTCTTTTCAATCCCACGGCGAGGTCGGCGTGGCTCCATCCACATCGAGACGAGCCTCCAGCCCGCGAAGCGTCGCTCACGGCCAGAGTAGTGACGGATATTTTCCGGCCGCAATGAGCGACCGAATGGCGGACTGCGACGAAGCGAGATCTTCGCGATAGGTGATGCCAAACCAAGTATCGGTGCTTTTCAGCAATGCCACTCTCGCCCCACCGCTTTCGTTGAGCGTGCTGATTGACGTCGGCAGATAAAACTCCGCCTTGGGATCGCTCCCTTTCCGCGCGAGAAAATCCGAGAAAAGTTGTTCCAATTGGGGAAACACCGCCGGCGTAAAGCCCCAGAAATTCATCGATACAATTTCCGCCCCCGACAGCTGTTTCGCGCCGCCGATCGCGTCAGTATAAGTCGCACCACCCGCCGTCTTCTCGATCTTCGTGATCTCAGTA
>JBEPTW010000049.1:0-23233 GCA_041691855.1 Verrucomicrobiota bacterium
TCAGTTCGTTTCCCCTCTCACCCACGTTGCACGGGCTGAGGTCAGGATGTCTGAGCCGGTTTGAAAGTGGGGGTTCATTGGCACACGCTATCGCATCCCGCAACCGCGCTTTCGGCGGCTCTTGCGCAAAAATGCGCAATTTTTGCGAAGCAGGGCAATAAATGCGCGGTCTCCGACAACCGATGCAGAGCCTCGGCCCAAGGCCACTGGTAGAGTGGGGGAACCTTCCCCACCATGACGCTCTTTCAGCCAACCACGCCGTCCATTCCGGAGTCGTCCGCCGACCCGGTGCTGTCGTCGGTGGGGTGTTGGTGTCGCCGGGGACCGCCGTGGCGACCTCGCGGCTGAACTCGCGGACGTATCCACGCCATGTCCGTTATTCCCGTTACTCTCTTCTTCAGCCTGCTGCTCGCGGGTTTGTTCATCGGGCTGTTCGTCTGGGAACACCGTCGCCGGAGTTTCGGCGGACTGGAACGCGATTCGCTGCTTCCGCTGGCGGACGAAGGAACGCAAGCCGCGCCGCCGGTCGATGCGCCCCACTCGCACGATCACGACGGGCACGGCGACAAGGACTGCGGCTGCCGCACGGGAAAGCGTGCGCCTTGTCCTGCTTGCCTCAAGCAGGTGCGCCCGTCCCCTCGTTCTTCTTCCTAAAGCTCCACGCTCTCCATGACCACTGGCAAGAAAATCACCATAGAGTTTAACGACAAAATTGTCCGGCAATTCATGCTGGCTTCGCTCTTTTGGGGCGTGGTCGGGATGCTGGTTGGCCTCCTCGTCGCCACCCAGCTGAACTACTGGCAGGCCAACTTCGGCAAGGCGTGGTTGAGCTTTGGACGGCTGCGTCCGCTGCACACCAATGCCGTGATCTTTGCCTTCGTGGGCAACATGATGTTTGCCGGCATCTATTATTCCACGCAGCGACTCGTGAAGGCTCGCCTCGCGAGCGATTTTTTATCCAACCTGCATTTCTGGGGTTGGCAGCTCATCATTGTGGCGGCGGCGATCACGCTGCCGCTTGGGCTGACCCGCGGTAAGGAGTACGCCGAACTGATCTGGCCGATCAATATTGCAGTCACCGTTATCTGGGTGGTGTTCGCCGTGAATTTCTTTTGGACACTCGCGCGGCGCCACGAGAAATCGCTCTACGTTGCGATCTGGTTCTACATCGGGACGATCATCACGGTGGCGATGCTCTACATCGTCAATCACCTCTCGATTCCCACCTCGATGCTCCACAGTTACCCGGTGTTCGGCGGGGTGCAGGATGCGCTGGTGCAATGGTGGTACGGGCACAACGCCGTGGCGTTCTTCCTCACGACGCCGATCTTGGGCATCATGTATTATTTTGTGCCGAAGGCGGCGGAAAGGCCGGTGTATTCCTACCGGCTTTCGGTCATCCACTTTTGGTCGCTGGTGTTCCTCTACATCTGGGCCGGCCCGCATCATTTGCTCAACACCGCGCTGCCTAATTGGCTGCAACTGCTCGGCACGACGTTCTCCCTCATGCTCTGGGCTCCGTCGTGGGGTGGCATGCTTAACGGCTTGCTTACCTTGCGGGGCGCGTGGGGGAAGCTGCGGACCGATCCAGTCATCAAATTTTTTGCCGCCGGCCTGACGTTCTATGGCATGGCGACATTTGAAGGTCCGTTGCTTTCCATCAAAGCGGTCAGTGCCGTGGCGCATTACACGGACTGGATTATCGCGCACGTGCACGCGGGCACGCTAGGCTGGAATGGATTCATGGCGGCAGGCATGTTCTACTGGCTGGTGCCGCGACTGTGGAATCGCCCGCTGTATTCGCAGTCACTTGCCAATCTGCATTTCTGGTTGGGGCTGACCGGCATTCTCCTCTACGTGTCCGCGATGTGGGCTTCCGGTATCACGCAGGGCTTGATGCTCAACGCCACCGCGGAGAACGGCACGATTCTGAAATACCCGAATTTCGTCGAGACGCTCGATTCCATTCGACCGCTGATGCTGCTGCGCGTCGTGGGTGGTGGAATTTACCTCACCGGCTTCATCATGATGTGTTATAACATCTGGCGCAGCATCCGCCACGCTTTGCCGGTGAACGGCACGATGGAAGTTTTCGTGAAGGATCTGCAGCCCGACCGACGCTTGGGTGTTCGCGGCACGTTCGTCAGTGCGCCGTTTATCTATACGAGCCTTTCCCTGCTTGGGGTCTGCATTTGGATGTTCACCACCGGCTGGCTCAACATTCTCGGAATGGTCGGTACGATGTTTGCCGTATTGCTGGCGGTCGGACATTTCGAGCTTCGGGGCGGCAAGTGGAGTGAGTGGTACGACCGCCTGCTGGTCAGTGCGCTTCCGTTTACCGTCCTCACTTTTCTCGCGGTGGCCGTCGGTGGAATGATCCAGATCATCCCGATGATCACCATCAAGCGGACCATGCAAACCGAAGACCGGATTGCGCGGATCTATACTCCTCTTGAGCTCGCCGGGCGTGACTTATATATCCGCGAGGGTTGCTACCTCTGCCATTCGCAAATGATCCGGACGCTCGTTCCTGACGTCATGCGCTACGGCGATTATTCCCGCCTCGGTGAGTCGATCTGGGATTATCCTTTTCAATGGGGTTCGAAACGCATCGGTCCGGATCTCGCGCGTGTCGGCGGAAAGTACAACGACGCCTGGCACTACGATCACCTGGAAAACCCGCGGAATATTTCCATCGGTTCGAACATGCCCTCCTTCACGTGGCTGAAGGAAGGGTACACGGACTACGCGGCGCTGCCCTCAAAAATCCGGGTGCAACGGATGTTGGGCGTGCCGTTTCCAGCGTGGTCGCCGGCCATGATTGATTCGATCGCGAAGGAACATGCCAAGGCGATTGCCAAGGATTTGCGCGACCAAGGCCGTTACGTCGATCCCGACCGGGAAATCGTTGCGCTCATCGCTTACCTGCAGTGCCTCGGCAAAAAATGGGACCCCACCGGCGCGAACACGACGGCATCCGCTCCCTGAGCGTTTCGCGATTAATTTCCTCAACCTCATCCTCAACCCAACCCGCTCATGTTTACCCGCATTGTCTACGAAGACTGGCAGTTGATTTTTCCCGTTATCGCTCTGGTTGTCGCGTCCATCATTTACCTCGCTGCGGCGTGGCGCGCGTCGCGTATGAAGTCGGTCGAACTCGACCGAATGGCCAACCTGCCTTTCGAAAACTGACCGCCCGCCATGCCTCCGTCTCCACCAGCGCCAGAAGATCCCGAGATCAAAGTCCGGGAACACGTTTTTGACGGCATCCAGGAATACGACCAACGCCTCCCAAATTGGTGGTTGAACACTCTGTACGGCGCGATCGTGTTCTGGATCGTCTATTGGTTTGTCAACGTCGTCGCTGGGCTGGTGCCGTCCGACACTAGCAAGCTCGACGCCGAAATGACGCGGATTGCCGCCGTCAAGATGGCCGGATCGATCGACGTCACCAATAACGACAAGTTTTGGGAGATGAGCACGAACAAGGTCTTCGTGGATGCCGGCCGGCAAACGTTCGCGTCATTGTGCGTTGCGTGTCACTTGCCCAGCCTTCGCGGCAAATCCGAAAATCCATCCGCGGTCGGACCGGATCTCACAGATACCGCGTGGCTTCATGGCGGCACCCCGAAGGAGATTTACCACACCGTTTCCACCGGCGTGCAGGCCAAGGGCATGCCAGCGTGGGAGCCGGTGTTGGGGCAAAAGAAAACGGTCGAGGTCGTGGCGTTCCTTCTGAGCCATCACCACAAAGGGGAGCCGATCACCGTCCAGCTATTCAACGGCAGTCCGTGAGAAATTTGCGCTCACCCCACGCATGAGCGACGCACCTCACTCTCCGCCTTCACCCGCTCCCCGCCGGCCGGTCCATCGTCCGGTGGTGGACTCGGTGATGACCATCAATGCCGATGGTTCGCACCGTGAATTGCATCCGGCCGATGTGCATGGTCGCTTCACGACCGCGCGCCGCTTCAGCGGTTACGCGTTGATCGCGATCTATCTCCTGCTCCCGTGGATTCCGGTGCGCGGTTACCCGGCGGTCTTTCTCGATGTCGCCCAGAGACGTTTTCATTTCTTCGGTTTCACGCTTGCGGCTCAGGACATGTGGTTGCTGTTTTTCGGCGTCTCCGGCCTAGGCTTCGCGCTCTTTTTTCTCACTGCACTTTTCGGTCGTGTGTGGTGCGGCTGGGCCTGTCCGCAAACCGTTTTTCTCGACCACGTTTTTCGCCGGATTGAACGCTCGATCGACGGCGACGGCCCGGCTCGTCGCGTGCTCGCGCTCGCGCCGATGACTCTCGGTAAATTTGCGAGGCGCGTGGCGAAACACCTGCTCTACATTCTCGCGTCGCTGGCTATCACCCATCTGTTCCTCGCGTATTTCGTCAGTATCCCGCAACTCTGGCTCTACCTGCACGAAGCTCCCGGCGAACACTGGGCTTCGTTTCTCTTCGTTTTCGTGACGGCTAGTTTTCTCTACTTCAATTTTGCTTGGTTCCGCGAACAGCTCTGCATCGTCATCTGCCCCTATGGCCGGTTGCAGTCGGCGCTGAGCGATGACCACACGATGTCGATTGGTTACGATGCCGGACGGGGGGAGCCTCGCGGCCGACTCGGGGTGCCCGACGCCGGAGCGTGTGTCGATTGCAACCGTTGTGTGAGCGTTTGTCCCACGGGAATCGATATCCGGCATGGTCTGCAACTCGAGTGCATCGGTTGTGCCGCGTGCATCGACGCGTGCGATGAAGTCATGACCAAGGTGCATCGCCCGACCGGACTAATCCGGTACGATTCACTGGTTGGTCTCGGCGGGGGTGTTACCCGTTGGTTTCGTCCCCGTACTTTGGTGTATGGCTTTCTCCTGCTGTGCGGCGCCGCCGTCGCGACGTTTGCGTTCTCCACCGTCAAACCGGTGGACTTCCAAGTCTACCGCATGACGGGTGCGGCCTATTTTGTCGGGGCCGATGAGGTGAGAAATCAGTTCATGGTCCGGCTCGTCAGCAAAAGCACGGCACCGGAAACGTTTTCGGTGAGCACGGTCGGGCTGCCGCCCGGCGTCCGCCAATCGGGCTTCGGCGCCCCGGTGACCGTGGCGCCACTGGAGGAATCCGTCAGCCCGCTCGTGCTGCTCGTCGAGCGCAAGTATTACCCCGGCCCCTTTAAATTCACCATTAAGGTCTCGAACCCCTCCCATTCCTTGATGCTTTCGCGGGAGATCGAGTTCATGGGGCCCGACGCAAAACTGCTGGAAGAGGACGATCATGAAAGAGGCATCAAACGTTAAGCCGTGGATTTTTGTCTGGCTGGCCTTTGCGTGTTTGATCGCGGCGTACGTTGCTATTATCAAGCTTTCGCATGCGGCGCAGATTCGCGACGTCCCGCTGGCGACGACGAAGGCGAAGCCATGAGCGCGGAGCTGGCCGGTATCGTCGGACCGGGGACGGCGTTGCTCGCGGGCTTGGTGACGAGTCTGCATTGCGCGGGAATGTGCGGGCCGCTAGCGTGTGCACTGATGCCCGCTGGCACGCGCGGAGATGCCGATCCGCAGCTCGTCAGCTCGGTTTATCATAGTGCGCGTTTGTTTAGTTATAGCGTGCTGGGTGCGGTGGCGGGTGGGGTGGGTCGGTTGCCGCTCTGGTTGATCGGCGAAAGTTTTCTCCGGTATCTCCCTTGGTTGTTGGTCATCTTTTTTATCGCCGTGGCATTCCGCCTTGATCAACGGCTGCCGAAACCGTTGGTGTTGGCGCGAGCGCACTTTTGGCTTTCTGGGCGGCTCCGCGGCCGGTCGCGACTGGCCGCCGCCGCCGGGGTGGGTTTCGCCACGCCGCTGTTGCCTTGCGGTCCGCTTTATTTCGTGCTCTCGCTCGCCTTTCTGGCCGGGTCGGCCGTACACGGGACGGAAATTCTGCTCGCGTTTGGTTTGGGCACAGTGCCGCTGCTCTGGTTTGCGCAGCATAATTACGGGTGGCTGCGGTTGAAAATCGGCCCCGTGCGGCTCGCGCGGGTGCAGGCGTATCTCGCGCTTGGCGTGGCTGCGGTCCTCATCTGGCGCCTGCGCGGCACGCTCGGTTTTGGCGGTCCTGGGGTGACTGACTTTGCCTGCTTTTGAGCGATGAGTGCGACTTTACCGAATTTGGCGGATGGGGTTCCGCGCCCGATGGTGCGAGTGCGTGGACTGCGCGCCCCGCAAGCCGGCCCCGTCCGCCATTGTCTTCACTGCGGGGTTCCACTCGTGAGCGAGACCGCGCATGGATCGGGCTTTTGCTGCGGAGGTTGCGCTTACGTTCATCGACTCGTCCACGATCGGGGGCTCGATGATTATTACAAAATCCGCGACGCGATCGTCGCGCCGGTCGATCCGTCCGTTTTTCAAGCGCGGGATTTTACGTGGTTGACGGAATTGCAAGGCGCTGCGGAAAAAGCGGCGGGCACTCCGGACCTGGAACTCGAAGTGCAGGGCATTTCCTGTGCGGGCTGCGTCTGGCTGATCGAGCGATTATTTCATCAACAACCCGGTGCGCTCGCCATTGAGACTGACGCCCAGCTTGGCCGGTTTCGGTTGCGCTGGACGAAGGGTGAATTCCACGCCGGGCAATTCGCGCAGATCTTGCACTCGTTCAACTATCTTGTTGGTCCGTCTGGCGAGGAGCCGGAGGTGCCGGAGAGCCGTCGGCTCGTGCGGAGGATCGGACTCTGCGCGGCCTTTTCGATGAACGTCATGTTGTTCACGTTGCCCGTGTATTTTGGCATGACTACGGACTTCGCGTATGCGCGCCTGTTCGGTCTGCTTGCGATGGCCTTTGCAACTTTTAGCGTGCTCAGTGGCGGCATCTATTTTTTAAACCGGGCGATGCGCGCCCTGCGTGAAGGGGTCATGCATATCGATCTTCCGATCGCGGTTGGGATTGCCGGTGCCTATCTCGGTTCGGTGTACGGATGGTTAAGCGGACGCGAGCAATTGATCTACTTTGATTTTGTTTCCGCGTTCATTCTGCTGATGTTGACAGGACGATGGGCGCAAATCGCCGCAGTGGAACGCAACCGACATCGCCTGCTCCGCGGGCGGGTCGGACCACGCAAGGTGCGGATCGATTCGCCGCAAGGTGTGATCGAACGTGCGGTGGAAGAATTGTCGGTGGCTGATGTATTTTTCGTCCGACCGGGAGAGGTCGTGCCGGTGGAAGCGTTTCTTGATTCCCCAAATGCGACGTTTGGCACCGCTTGGATCGACGGCGAATCCGAGGCACGCGCCTTCCGGCAGGGCGCACGCATCCCGGCAGGAGGGATCAATCTTAACCGCACGGAAATCAGCTTGCGCGCGGCGCAACCGTGGAGCGAATCGCTGCTCAGACAATTACTTCGTTCCGCGCAGCGCGACGTTCATCGCGACGCCCGTCTCGAACGCATCATCCGTGGTTACCTGATCGGTATTTTTCTTGTGGCAACGGTTGTCGGTATCGGGTGGTGGCTGGCGACACACAACGCTGCTCGCGCATGGACCGTGGTGACTTCCGTGCTTGTGGTGTCATGCCCATGCGCAATCGGGCTGGCCTTTCCGTTGGCGGACGAAATTGCGACTCTCAGCCTCCGACGGCGAGGGATATTCATTCGTGAAAACGATCTCTGGCCCCGTTTGGGGAGAGTGCGAAAAGTCATCTTTGACAAGACCGGCACGCTCACGCTGGAGCACCCCGTGTTGCAAGAGCCAGAGTTGTTGACGACGCTTTCGCCGGAAGCACGGGATGTCTTGCTTATGTTGGTGCGGGACAATCCCCATCCGGTATGCCAAAGCCTTTTCGGAGCTCTTCTCATGATTCCGTCAATATCTCGGAACACGGCAATTCCGGGAGACGTCAGCGAGGAAATCGGGCTGGGCATTATTTTGCAAACGGACGGGGCACGCTGGTCGCTTGGTCGCCCTGGTTGGCGGGGGACGAAAAGCGAGGCCTGCGATCTGTCGTATTCAACGGCGTCTCCGGGAAGCGATGCAGAATTCGCTCGCGACGGAGTGGTGTTTGCTTGTTTCCGCTTCTCCGATTCGGTCCGTCCTGGGGCGCGGGAGGAGATTTTGGCGCTACAGAAACGAGGATTGGCAACGTACATCCTCAGCGGTGATCGAAAGGAGAAAGTTGTGGCGATGGCCGCGGCCCTCGGTATCGCGTCTGAAAATGCGGTAGCGGGTGCGACTCCCTTGCAGAAAGCCGGATGGGTGCGGGCGATTGATCGGCACGATACACTTATGCTTGGCGACGGAGCCAACGACAGTCTCGCCTTCGATGCGGCTTGGGTTCGCGGTACGCCAGTGATTCACCGCGGTGTCCTGGAAAACAAGGCTGATTTTTACTATCTCGGCCAAAATCTAGCGGCAATGAGACTCCTCTTCGAGGCCGACGAACGCCGCCGCCGCATTCAATGCCGGCTGCTTTTCTTTTCTGTTACTTATAATTTCATCGCCGTGGGTCTCGCTGCAACAGGACGAATGAACCCCCTGATCGCTGCCGTGCTGATGCCACTGAGTTCGCTCGTGACACTCGGCATCGTCATGGGCGGGACGAGGCAGAGCGATGCCGGACTCTCGGGTGCGTTTGCCTCAGTTCAATCCACTGTTTCCGCTAAGTTGCCTGATTGATGCAGCAGTTTCGATAGAAGAAGCCTCCAACACCCGGCGGAAGAGCACGTTGTTTTCCTTGTGCACGTGGCGATGCAGATCCGCTTCAAAGGCCGCGAGGCCGGCGAATAATGCGCGGTGCGAATTACAGGAAATGGTGTCAGGGGTGAATTTGTCGGTGAGCGTCCGCAGGCGGGCCATGGCGTGGCCCGCGTCCTCGTGTTCGGCTTCCATCGCTCGAATGGGTACCGCAATCATGCTGGCGGAACCGGTCGGCGGGGATTCGGCCTCAATTCGCCGGATCAGGGGAAAGAGAACAGTTTCCTCCTTCTCCATGTGATCGAGCATCTCCTTTGTCAGCGATCGGACGATGGATGCTACCTCGAGCAGACTCGGGTCGCGTTCGGCGTGACTTGCGGCCACGCGATCAGCGAGGGTGGTCAATCGTGGCAGTTCGGACTTGGTGTAAACGTGATGCGTCTGCTCGATGTGGTCGACGAGTGCGGTGAGCGTCATGCCGGCGGCATTCAGTTCAGTCGGGGTGCGGTCGAGCGCCGCCGCGGCGAATTCGAGCAAGGCGACAGTGGTAACCACGTCGAGATTGCGGGCGGCACAAGCATCGCGCAGCGGTTGCTTGCCTTCGCAGCAATAGTCGATGCCGAGGTGTTCAAAGAAACGCGCGAGCGCGGGATGGGCGGCGACAATGGTCCCGACGGGGGTTTCTGGAGCGAAGGCGGATGGAGAAACGGAAGCGGAGTTAAAAGCAGGCATGGGTGAAGGAGGGATTGCCTTCACCATACGCCTCGGAAGGCGTCGCGCCTTGATTCAGATCAAAGAAACTCGAAAAACGCCCGGCATTCGGGTTCACGCGCCACCGAGATTGCGTTGAAGCATCGCGGCGAGGGCGCCCGCGTCGTTTACCGTGATGGCACGGGCCGCGACAGTGATGAGCCCCGCATCGCGCAGTTTGCCCAAAGTGCGGGAGAGTGTCTCACTGCTCGTTCCAAGTTCGGCGGCGAGCACGCGCTTAGTGCCGGGAAGGGTGACAACGCCTTTCTTCGCGGAGCGGGAGTGTTTCACGAGCCAGTTGAGGAGGCGCGATTCAACATCCTTGAGCGTGAGGTCGTCGAGCATGCTGACGAGCACCCGCAGATGCGCGCTCATCGAGCCGAGCATGCGCAGCGCAAGGTCAGGGCGGCGGCCGATGAAATCCAGGAAAGGAATTTTCGGGATCAGCAGCACGGAGCTGGCCTCGACGGCCCGCGCGTCAGCAGGGTAACCGGTGGGCGAGGCGAGCGCGGCCTCGGCGAAAGATTCACCAGCGCGGAAAACATGGATGACCTGTTCCTTGCCTGCGGGATTGACGCGATGCACGTTGATCGCGCCGCGCTGCACCACGTAAAAGCCTTCTGATGCGCTGCTCTGGCGGAAAAGGTATTCGTCGCGATTCACATTTTTCAAGACAGTGAATGCGGCAATGGCGGTGACATCCTCCGAGGCGAGCCCCGAAAAAAGCTGACTGCAGCGCAACGTGCCCGCGAGGCCAACTGTTTTTAGCGTTGCTGGAGATGAAGGCATGCTCCCAAAAAAGTGCAATGACGGGGGCCACGCAAGCTGTTCGAACGGGCAGGGTGAGCGAACACTGGCGCTCGCTGCAGCAGCGCTGCCCATCAGGGGCGGCGAATGAGAACGGCCCAAGCACCGTCGCTATGATGTTCAACGGTGATTTGAAAGCCTTCGCCTTTTAACAGCTCGATCAACGGCGCGGGCAAGAATGGAGCGACGATGGTTACGCCCTCGCTCGGGGCCAAGGCGTCGACGCGGGCGCGGATCAGCGAAAAGGGTTCTTCGCCGCGCGCGAGCATTGGCCGGATATCAAGGGTCGGGAGCTTGGGCGTGGTCATGACAGCGTGGTCGAGTTATTTGCCGCCGCGAACAAGGGCGAGGGCGGCTTCGTCGAGTCCGCCCTGCAGCCCTTTTCGTTCGTGGACGATTTCGCCTTCGCGGTTGAGGATGGTGATTTGGTTGGAGTGGCTGAAGGCACCGTCGGCTGTCTCGTGGTATTGGACGCCGAGCAGGGCGGCGAGTTCGCGGACGCTGTTGTCGTCTCCGTGCAACAGGATCCAGTTGTTACCGAGTTGTCGTTGGGCGCGGTATTTCGCGAGCGCCTCGGGTGTGTCGCGAGCCACGTCGAACGAGACGAGCACGAAGGCGGTAGCTTCGCGAAGTTCCGCCGGCAGTCGCTGTTGAAGCGCGAGCATATCGGTGACGGTCAATGGACACGCATATCCGCAGGAGGCGAAAAACATATCGAGTACGACCGGTCGTCCGCGGAGCGAGTTGAGCGCGAACGGCTTTCCAGAGTCGTCCGTGAATCGGCCGTCGAGCTGGTAGATGGAGTCCTTACTGAACGGCGCGGATGCGGTTTCCTTTTGGCAACAGGCGGGCATGGCCGTTTGCGGCATCGAGGTGGCGACGGGTTGTTCCACTGCCGAAGCAACAAGGGCGGTGACGATAAACAGTAGGACAGGGGCAGTTTTCATGGAACGGACGCGGTGGATAATTTGAGATCGCGAGCGCAGCGGAAGCCCAGCGCGCTAGTGGTATTGTTCGCTTGCAGTGACGAGCGGAGTGCGCGGCGCATAAATGCGGCGTAGTCTCCGGTGTCCTTCACTTCGGTTGCGCCGGCGGCGCAAAGGAGATTGGGGTCGAGGCTGCTGATCATCGCGGAGTTGAAATCGTCGACCCATTCCCACACGAGACCATGCAGCCCGTGGACTCCATAATAATTGGCGCGAGTGGTCGTGATCGCCGGTAGAACCGCGGGCACCGGACGGGCAAACCAATCGTAGAGATCGCGCTTGAATGCGGGATCGTTGTTGCCGTCGGGCTGCGTGTAGCCGGCGCTGGCGGCCAATTCCCATTCGGCCATGGTGGGCAGACGTTTGCCGGCCCAATGCGCGAAGGCGCGTGCCGCAAACCACGAGACGTGCACAACTGGTGAATCCAATGGAGCCGACGGACCGGGTTCGAGATCGGCCCTCCAGTTTTGCAAATAGGAAGAATCGGCGAACAACCGACTTATTTGTGAGCGCTGCCATTTGGGATTAGCGCGCAGAAAGGTGAGGAATTCGCCGTTGGTGACAGGGTAGTCGTCGAGGAGGAACGCGGCGACGGGTTCCTGTTTCGCATCCTGCGGGCCCAGCGAAAAGGGCACATAGATTCCCGCAGGAATGAGAATCATTTCGTTCGGATGCGGTGCGGCAGCGCGAGGGATTTCACCTCCCGAAAGCACCGGCCCCGCCATGAAACCCAATGCCAGCAAAGTGCCGCAGAGGAAACTGGAAATGGATTTCATGGTACGGAAATGGCGGTGGACGAGAATGCCTACCGCAGAGCTGGTATTAGTGGATTTCGTTGCGGATGGCCTTCACTTGGTTGGCGCCGACGGCATCTCCCTTGTTGCCCCAGGAATTGAGGATGTAGGTGAGAACGTCGGCGATCTGGCTGTCGGTGAGCACTGCTTCCTGTGGCGGCATCGCGCTGTTGATTGTCTGGCCGTTGACGGTGACGGGACCGCTGAGTCCCTTCAGGACGATGCGGATGGCGCGAGTGTGATCGGCTTGCAGAAAATCGGAGCCGGCGAGTGGTGGGAAGACATTGGGTAAGCCTTTACCGTCCGGTTGATGACAGGCGAAGCAGAGGCCCATGTAGACCTGCTTGCCTTTTTCCACTTGGATTTCCTTGGAGAGTCCGGCGATGGCGGGATTCGATTTAATTTCCGAGGCGATCTGCTTTTTGAGTTCGGCCTCGCGTTTGGCCGACGCTGAACCCGCCTCGGCTTGGGAACCGAGATAGACGGCGTCGATTTCCTTGCCGGAATAGATGACGCGGTCCTCGGGTCCGCTGACCTTCAACATGCCGAGCGCGCCTTTGTTGAAGGCGCGGGTAATGGAGTGATCCACGAGAATATAAGTGCCCGGCACATGCGTCTTGAACTCGACCATGGTCGCGCCACCGGCGGGGACGAGCGTGGTTTGAACATGTTCAACGGGATGCCCGAGCGCGGCCTCGGGATAAACGCGATCGAAGATTTCGCCGATGATGTGAAATGAAGAGACCAGATTGGGTCCGCCGTCGCCGAAGAAGATGCGCACGTTATCACCCACCTTTGCGGTTAACGCTTGGTCACCCACCAACGAACCGACCGCGCCGTTGAACACGACGTAGGGCGGACGTTCATCGAGTGCCTTGCTCATGTCGAAGGACTGCAAGCCTTCGTCGCCATATCGACCGGTGGTGTAAAATTCGCCCTGCATCACATAATATTCTTCGTCCACCGGCGCCATGCCTTCCTTCGGTTGCACGAGAATCATGCCATACATGCCGTTGCCGATGTGCATGGGCACGGGAGCGGTGGCACAATGATAAACGAACAATCCCGGCTGGAGTGCCTTGAAGGTGAATTGCGAGCTGTGTCCCGGCGCCGTGAACGCGGACGCCGCTCCGCCGCCCGGACCGGTGACGGCGTGCAGGTCGATGTTATGGGGCATCTTTGACGAAGGATCGTTGTTGAGATGAAATTCTACTTCATCTCCTTCCCGGATGCGGATAAAATTTCCGGGCACGTTTCCGCCGAAGGTCCAGAAAGTATATTCGACCCCGTCGGCGAGGCGTTTGACCAGTTCGCGAACCTCGAGATTCACGACGACGCGCGCGGGATAATTACGAGTGATCGGTGGTGGCACCAGCGGGGGCGCGACGAGTATCGCCTGTTCGATGGGCAGATCCTTGACTTCCGATGCGGAAGCGACCGGCCCGCGGGGAATGCCAGGGTTTTCGCCCGATGCAGCGAAAGCCATTGAGCCCAGCGCTAACGCTAGGGTGAAGCCGGCAGTGACAAGAAGGTTGTGTGGGTGGTTTGACGGTCTCATGGGGATTTGGATCTTAGTTTTCATAGCAAGAATCGGATAATGATTTGGAATTATAGAGGACAGCGAGCTGGGGCGCGTTGACGTGGATCAAGCTAATCTAAGAGAGCTGACACCTAGGAGAGCTGACCGATGCAAGAATTGCGCGTTTCCAAACGATCTTCGCTCCATCAGGCAGGCGGTGGGCAGTGTTTCTCATCTCCATTTCGTCAAGATTCGTGGAAATCCCTTCGGCGTTTTGATCCAGATCAAGGCGAGGCGAGGCGATTGGTGCGAAAGTGGATGCATGATCGACCATTCGCCTTCGACTTCAACTGTTACGCACGCTCAGATCTTCCAGCGGTGGCTCGATCTCGCCGTCGGGCAATATATCGTGCTGCTGAACGATCACGATCCCGTGTCGTTTCATTATCAATTCGCGCGGTGTGGTGACTGCGACTGTTGAGTGACGGTGGCGAGGAGGTCGCGGAGAGCGGGGCCGAGTTGGCGCAGTTCCTGGAGATGGATGGCGGACAAGCGCTCGATCACTTGCTCGCCGTGGCCGGTGAGATGCAGTTCGACCCGACGGCGGTCCGTCGAGGAAGGCGTGCGTCGGAGCAGCCGGCGGCGCACCAAGCGATCAACCAAGCCGACCGCGCTATGGTGGCGGATTTGCAGGCGATCAGCGAGTTCGGTGATAAAGGCGTGGTGGCGCCCGGGAAAACCCTTCAAGACGAGGAGGGCTTGATGTTGTTGCACGGTCAATCCGGCCCGGCGGGCGGCCTCCTCGCTGAAGTGCAGGAATATGCGCAGCGCGTGCCGGATGGCGGCGAGTGATTCGTAGTGGGACTGGCGGAGGCGAATCGTGGGCATTTCCTGGGGCGGGAAGAAAAAGAATTGCATTGTATCGTAGCACGATGCAATCACGGAATCCTTTTCCATGAAATCAGGTTCTCCGTCAGCCACACCTTCATCCACGAGCAGTGAGGAACACGACGTCTTGTCGGACTTCACCACCGACCGGCGCGTGCTGCTGCTGTGCGCTCTTGCGATTCCGATCGGGGCCATCGCGGCCTTCGTTGCCAAGGCGCTGCTTTGGCTGATCGCGGTGATCACCAATGGGGTTTTCTTTTTCCGGTTTTCCACGACGGCTGTTACCTTTGGTGGCCAGCATTTCGGCTGGTGGGGTATTCTGGCTCCCGCACTGGGCGGTCTCGTGATCGGTTTGATGGCGCGCTATGGTTCGGAAAAGATTCGCGGCCACGGCATCCCGGAAGCGTTGGAAGCCATTTTGCTGGGACGGAGTTTGATCAATCCACGCGTGGCGATTCTGAAGCCCATCTCCTCGGCGATCTCCATCGGCACCGGCGGTCCGTACGGCGCGGAAGGTCCGATTATCATGACCGGCGGTGCCTTCGGTTCGCTTTTCGCACAGTTGTTTCACCTGACTTCAGCGGAAAGAAAAACACTGCTGGTCGCGGGTGCCGCTGCCGGTATGGCGGCCGTTTTTGCGACTCCGGTGGCGGGCGTGTTGTTGGCGGTGGAGCTGTTGTTGTTTGAATGGAAGCCTCGTAGTTTCATTCCGGTCGCAGTTGCGTCCATCGTTGCGGCAGTGGTGCGACAACCGCTGCTGGGCGTGGGTCCGATCTTTCCGGTGGAAGCGCATGCGATTCTTGGGCCGAAGTTTCTCGCCTGCGCGTTGCTGGTTGGCCTTTGCGTTGGGCTGCTTGCCAGTTTGCTGACCACCATCGTCTATGCGTGCGAGGATGGTTTCGCGAAGTTGCCGATTCATTGGATGTGGTGGCCCGCGATCGGTGGTCTGCTCGTTGGCATCGGTGGTTACATCGATCCGCGCGTGCTCGGCGTCGGCTATGAAACGATTCACAGTCTCATGCGCGGCGAGATTCTCGGTACCGCGCTAGTTGGGTTGATCGTAGCAAAAGGACTCGTGTGGAGCATCTCACTCGGCTCCGGCACGTCGGGCGGGGTGTTGGCGCCTTTGCTCATGGTCGGCGGCGGCATGGGCGCGCTACTTGGAACATGGATGGGAGTCGGTGACCCAGGGCTGTGGGCGATCGTGGGGATGGCGGCGATCATGGGCGGTGCGATGAGCGCGCCGCTGACGGGAATTATCTTTGTTTTGGAAATGACGCACGATCTCAACACGATGCCGGCGTTGCTCGTGGGGACTGTGGCCGCGTTTGGCGTGACCGTGCTTTTATTGCGCCGCTCGATTTTGACGGAGAAACTTGCGCGGCGCGGACAACACATTTCGCGGGAATACAGCGTCGATGCGTTCGCGCTGATTCGGGTGGGAGACGTAATGGATAAAATGCCACCCGTGGTGCCCGACACGACCACCGTGGCAGAATTGGCGGCGCAGTTGGCGCAACCGGGTGCGGTGGGGGCGCGACGTCAGGCGACTTTGATTGAACGAGATGGACTGCTGGCGGGAATTGTCACTCGCGGCGATCTGCTGCGAGCACAGCGGGCAAACGGTGCCTCCGACATGACAGTGGCGCGGGCGGGTACCGCGAACCCCATCACCGTGTTCGGCGATGAAACGCTGGACGAGGCATTGAATAAAATGCTTCAGCATAACGTGGGCCGGCTGCCGGTTGTGGCGAGGGAGAACGCACGAAAGATCGTTGGTTATCTGGGGCGTCCGGAAATCCTTGGCGCACGCATTCGGAGCCGCGAAGAGGAAAGCCATCGCGAACGCGGACCGCTGGGGAAGCGGCGCAGCTGATTGCTCAATCAGTCTTCGAGGTCGGGCATCGAGCAAGCCGGACTGGAAAATCCTCCGGCTTTTCGCGCCCGCTGCGGCAACCCGGCGCTCGCAGCCTCGATCAATTCCTTCAGAATCGAGCGATGGCACTTTGCGGCATCTTCGCAAAAGCATCCGAGATGGACCGGCTGACCGCGAGCGGTCGCCGCCACCAACTGAATGACGTGGCGCGTTGCCGGCTCGCGCATTGCGGTGCGATAGCGGCTGAAAAATTTCCGGCAGGTCAGCTGGCCACTGCGATACGCACGCACCAAC
The DNA here is from genome assembly GCA_041691855.1 of Verrucomicrobiota bacterium. Classification (GTDB taxonomy): domain Bacteria; phylum Verrucomicrobiota; class Verrucomicrobiia; order Opitutales; family Opitutaceae; genus Lacunisphaera. The sequence goes on from JBEPTW010000049.1 coordinate 16,559, forward strand.
TGACTGCTCGGCGCGAGTAACGGTAGCCACACGTCGAAGTAGCCGTGACTGGCAAAGTCTTCCCGGCGGATGCCTCGCGGCAGATGGCGCGCCACGCCGAGGAAAAGACCTTCCCGCGTACCGGCTTCGCCGTAGCGATAAGTCTGAATGTTTACCAAAGTTGGTGGCAGACGGCGCATCCGATTGAACCTATCGTAAACCGATGTTTTCGCTTGGCGAGGCAACGTTTTGGATGAAGATCGAGAGCCCCGAAGTCCGGGTCAAAGTCATGTTACTTAAGATTTATTTTTTGAAAGCAGACGCTGGTCCCGATCATCCGCACCCGGCGCTCGGATGCGCTTGTTATTTTCAGCAAAGCTTGAGGGCCATGCAATGAGTACCGGAAAAAAGAGCATGGTGACCCGATGCGCCCACGCAGGATCGCGTCGGGAAAACGACGGAGCCAACGCGCCCTTCCAGCCGCCCATTGTGCAGAGTACTGTTTTCGATCTCGGTACCGCAGCTGATGCAGAAGCGATTTTTTCCGGGGCGCGTCCCGGCTTTGCCTATTCCCGGTTTGGGAATCCCACGGTTGAACTCCTCGCGGGGACCATTGCCGAGTTGGAGGGCGGGGCAGGCGGGCTCGTAACCAGTTCCGGAAATGCGGCCGTGCTCTGCGCCGTGGTTGCGGCGCTGGAGGGCAGGACTGGACCGCTGGTGACGCATCAGGATATTTATGGCGGGAGTTTTGAGTTATTGCAGATCCTCGCTTCCGTGTGTCGGGTGCCAATCGCGACCGTGGACGCCGCAGATGCCGACGCGTGGTCGAAAGCCGTGTCAGGCGCCGGTGCCGTCTTGATTGAAACACCTTCGAATCCGCTGATGCGATTGATCGATCTCGCGGCGACGGTGAACGCGGCCCGTTCCTGTGGTGCGCCGGTGATCGCGGACAACACCGTGGCGACGCCAATTAATCAGCAGCCGTTCGTGGCGGGCGTCGATTGGATCGTGCATTCGACGACGAAGTATTTGAACGGCCACTCCGACATGATCGGCGGATGCGTCGTGAAACGCGAACCGCTCACGACAAAAAACCGCCGCGTCCACAAGAATCTCGGAGGCACCGTCAACGCGTTCGATGCGTGGCTCGTGCTGCGCGGACTGCGGACTTTTCCGCTGCGGATGGAAGCGCATAATCGCAATGGGCAGGCCGTCGCCGCGTGGCTTACGCGTCAGCCGGCCGTGGCCCGAGTGTTTCATGCAGGCGATCCGGCGCATCCGCAGGCGGCACTTTTTCAGCGGCAAATGAGCCATGGCGGTGCTTTGCTTTCCTTTGAGCTCAAGGGCGGCGCCGAAGCGGCGACGCGGTTCATCGACCGGTTAAAGTTGGTGGTTCACGCCGTGAGTCTCGGGGGATTGGAGAGCCTCGCCACCCGTCCGGCCATGTCGAGTCACCGGGGAATGCCGCCGGAAGCGCGCGAGCGGGCGGGAATTTCGGCAGGACTGATTCGGCTTTCGGTCGGAGTGGAATCGATCGACGACCTCCTCGCCGATTTGGCCCAAGCGCTGGCGTGACGTCGGAAATTGCGCAACTGCCCGCCTTTTATCGCGGGAATTTTGCCGTGATCGCTTGCTGCAGAAGATCGACCAGTTGAGGGCCGACCGAGTGCAATTCCTTCCGGTGGGCGAGGTATAGTTTTTCTAATATGGCGAGGCCTTTGGCGGAAAGGGCCACCTGTACGCGGCGGCGATCTTCCTTTGAGGTGGACCTTCGAACAAGCCGCAATGCCTCCATCCGATCAACGAGACCGACTGCGCTGTGATGAGCGATCTGCATCTGCTCCGCGAGTTCGCCGATCGTCGCCCAGTTACGGCCGGGATAACCTTCGATCGCCAGCAACACCTGATATTGTTGCGGCGTGATGCCGCGACCGATGGCGGCCGCTTCGCTAAAGCCGAGAAATTTGCGCAACGTGTGCCGAAACTGAGCGAGCAGTTCGTAATCTTTTTTCGACAGTCCGGCGGCGGGTTTGGCGGTGCGTGGCATGTGTATCGAAAACCCCGCCCCGGACGATATGGCAAGAGGCAATCGTCAGCGCTGCGACCATTCATTCCCGTAGAAGAAGTGGGAACTGCACGGCGCTGGGGCGATCAAACAAAGTACGCTCATGAATACTTCAACCCAGACCAATCCCCTCGTCCTGGAGGGAAATTTCTATCAGGACGGCAAAATCGTCGGCCCCGTACTCTCGGCGGTCTTATTGCCTCTCGACCGTTCGCATCCTGCGGAGCTCGCTGATTCCGCGGATGATCGCGTGCGCTATCTTATTACCATTCGTGGATTCTTCACGGTTCATGACGCGCTGGGCACCTCGATCTTCGAGGTCGATTCCGGTCGTCAACGGATGCGGGTTTTTCCCGAAGATAGCGCGGCCACGGGGCACGAGACGGGAATCACGATTACGCTCGAACAGTAGGAGTGGTGAGTTGACCAGAGTTCCGGGTGGTTGGTCCCGGCAGTGGACATTGAAACCTCGTGATGCAAAAGGAGGGCTACGCTATCGCCGGGTTGTTTTCCGATCACCGCTGGGCGCCGAAAAACGAGTCGGTCGGCCGGTAGCTGAGCGATGACGCCAGAATTTTTTGGAAAACTTCTGGCCCGTGCTGACAAGCAGCCGCTCTACGCGGCGAACGGATTCAGCTACTTGACTTGGCTATCCGGCAGTTTCCAGCGAGACGGCGATAATTTCAGGACTGCTTCGGACGATTTTGATATTTCCGGGTAAGATCGCCGTAAAGCTTGAGACGATTCTCCAGCGCTTGCACGCGTTGGGAGAAATCAGCGATGAGTGGGAACGCCAGAAACGCGATGCGGTTCGCCCGTCCGCTAAACGGCAGGTTGTTCAGAAATCCCTTCGCCAGATTGTCGAGCATCAGGATCTTAATGACAATTTCCTGCTGACCATCGAAATAGATGAAAGCAAGCAGACCCCCCGTCGCCCCGGGAATACAAACCGGAGACACACCGGTGAGATCGACGGATACAAAACCGGGCTCTTCGCTCAGCTTGGGTGCGGAGGTCGATAACGGCGATTGGGTAAAGCTTTTTGGAGAATCCATTGGCGACTTAATTGAGAAGGAAATTTCGCATAAGTCCATCGCAGTCAGCATGGACGCAACGCCGGCCATTCTGGAGAAGTTTCCGGTGACGGTGTGCGGCGAGATGATCGATTTTACCTGCACGCCCTTTGTTTTTTGTTCGCTCCGACGGCCAGATTCGTCGCGGTTCGTGCGCCCCTTTCTGATTTTCCGGTCAACCACACGCCCACCGGCTGGTGTGACGGGGTGGTTGCTCAGGATACCGGTTTCAACACGGGGTAAACGCCCGCTTTGTCCGGACCGGTGTACGTTCCGTCGTAGTTGCTGAAATAGGAGCGAATTTTTTTCCCCGCGAATTCCTGTTCCGTAGCCAACCGTCCCGAGAGATGCGCCCAGCGAACAAATTCGAGCAGGCCGCACTTTTGCCCGACGCGATAAACGGCTCCCTCCGTGCTGGGGTTTTGGATTTCCCAAGAGAGTTGTGAGGCTGCTGGCTTGCCCAGTAGCGCGAGGGCGATGCTGTCGATTTCCACCAAGGCGAGGTCGGCACGTTTTCCAGTGTGTGGCGATGGCTTTGCATCATTCACCCCGGAGCCGTGACCATTGACGTGCGTGGGAGGCGTGGTTTGCAGCAGCGAAAGGGGATCGCAAACCCCCGCAGGTTGTGAGCGGTTTCTCTGGCCGGTCGGTTCCAGCGAGGCACTTCTCAGTTTTGTCCGCAGGGACGAGACCGCTTCGTTTTTCTGCTCCACATAGACAGGATCAGCCGTATCGGTCAGGCGGTTGTTGCGAGACGAACGCTGCAAGTCGTGGTTGATCGACTCAAAAGCGGCGTGCACGGAATTGGTCGTGAGAAAATAGCGATCCTTGATGAGAAAGGGAGAGTCCTGGACGAGACTCGCTTCCATCTCGGTCAGCTTGAGGTGGGGTAAATCGATGGGAATATCGATGATGGATTTCTCCTCGGGATCGGGAATCATCACGCGGTCGAGACAACTGGTCGCGTGGGCGAGGATCGTCGTCGTGACGCTTTCAAATTCGGCCATCGAGCATTCCTCGCCGAAGCCATCCGGCAAAAGCACGCTTTCCGCGTTGTGATGAATCGTTCCTTCCTTGCACACGCTGCTGTGGGCTCGCTTCGAGCTGAGTAACCGGGCGATAATTTCGGCGCACGACACTTGAACTTCAAATTCCCCGGGAACTTCTGTTTCCGTGACTGCTTTAACCTGGGTGTAAACGACGGTCCTGATGCCGTACGATTTGGTCGTCAGCTTGAAGACCTTGCCCACGGATTCCTGCCAAAGATCCAAGCGGGATTTTTCTTCATCGATCTCGGATGGGAAGGGAGACATTGTTTGCATCGGCAGTCGTTAATATCGGTACAAACTCTCGTTTCTCTTTTTAATCTGGCCAAGTGTTTTAGGGGGATTCCCCTCTATAACTATAGATTTATAAATTCTTTAACGAAACAATGTGGTTCGGGCGATTTTTAGCCCTTGATCGGCGCTGGACGGCACGGTTTTTCAACTACCGTCTTGGAAACGAAAAAATCCGACCACAAAAAAGCAGCCTCGAAAAAGGCTGCTTTTGCGGGAAAAAGGAGAGGTCAGGCTGAGGTCGGTCAGTGGCGATCATGATGATCGTGATCGTACTCATGATGCGGCTCAGCCCAGAAGCCATCGATAAACACGTAGCCGCGATCATGTTTCTCCCAGCGTGGTGCGACCCAGACCGTTCGGCCATGGGGCGGGACTTCCCAATGTCCGGAAATCCACTCATGTCGTCCGTGGCGATTGGCCCAATATCCCTCGACCCAGACGTGATTGCGGGACGGGCGGTCCCGTTCGACGAACACTTCGTGGCGGGGAGGTGGAGGCGCCCCAAGGTAAACACTCAAGTCGACCGCTGCGATCAAACGGGGTGCGGCCAACGCCGTTCCGCGGGCGGTGAACGGTGCGAGGGCCCCCAACGCGATCAACGCGGGCAGGCTATAGCGAAGAATGGATTTTCGGGATTTTAGATCGGGAGGGATAATAGTCATTGTATACGTTTGGACCCAAAAAGATGGACGGGGTTCGCGTTTTTTCAACGAAGTAAACCTGCGAACCCGATTCATTTACACGCCTGTTCGGACCGATCACCGAAAGAAACCGTTATCGACAGGCGTTTCGCGCGGCTTCCTGAATCTGTTCATGCGTGAGGTCTCGCTGATGCGTCGCAATGGACCAGCTGTGCCCGAACGGATCTTCGAGCTGACCGTAGCGGTCGCCCCAGAACATATCCTGGAGCGGCATCTTCACCGTCGCGCCCGCATTCACCGCTCGCTCGAACGAGGCATCGGCATCTGCCACGAAAAGGTGAATGGTCACCGAAGAACCATTGCGCGCCTTTGGTCCCAGCGTACCCATTTCAGGAAATTCGTCGTTCAACATGACGATGGAATCGCCAATCTGGATCGACGCATGAATGAGCCTTCCGTCCGGCGCCGGCAATCGTACCAACTCCACAGCGCCGAACGCCTTTTTGTAGAACTCAACAGCGTCGGCCGCTCCGGCGCATACGAGATAAGGTGTTACGGTGTGGAAACCTTTTGGGACCGGAAGCACCGATGAGTTTGCCGAAGCGGGAGGTGGAGGGGTTGTTTTCATGGAGGAAACACTCGAGCGATTGCGGCATTGCCATCGATCCGTGTATGAACTCGACGAACCAACTGCTGGATTTCGGACACCGGAATTTAGTTCTTCCTTTCGCTCGTCACCATTCCCGTTTAATCGGCCACGGCCAAAGACCATGCCACCACGGGCGCCGGGTCGCGACGCACCACTGGCCGTCGTGAATAAAACGCATTTCGTCGCCGCTCAAGCGCAGGACATTGTGCACCGTTCCCTCACATCGCGGACAGATGCCGGCGTACCGGACTTCAGTGCAATGAGCATAGTCGTTGATGACGCCGTGCAAGGCTTCGAGCGGAACGCGCGTCGCACAGTCGTCACAGGTCACCTCCAATGCGTGAAGCGTCGCACCGTTCCGGATGTTTTGGTGCGGTAGCTCCCCGGCCAGAGACGGATAGTCGGACTGGAGTCGCGCCATGGGATCGATTGCGACCGGCCCGTTCTGACCACCCGCAAAAAGCTGGGCGGATGGAGCAAACGCGGCGGCGGATTGGGAAGAGTGGGACACTGGTTTTTATATCGGCAGGTCCGGCCGACGCTTCACTCCTCGTCATCGAGAGCCTCAAAATTTTTTGTGAATCAAGTCTCAAGCTGGACAAAAGACTGCCGCGCCCGACAAATAACGACGTGAACCCATTTCGGATTCGTGAACTGCGCAGCCTCGGTGATCGCGAGATTCAAGGGTTGAGCGATGTTCTCATCGACTGCGTGGAAGGAGGCGCATCGGTGAGTTTTATGCTTCCTTTTTCCAAAGCCAAAGCCGAGGTATTCTGGCGCGGCGTTTCCGCAGGCGTGACGCGCGGCGAGCGGCTGGTTTATGTCGCGGAGGACGAAGTGGGGACAATCGTCGGCACGGTAATGTTGATTTTGAATCAGTACCGTCCCACCGGATGAGAACGTGGTGATGCAACTGCTTGCACGGGAG
>JBEPTW010000050.1:0-22983 GCA_041691855.1 Verrucomicrobiota bacterium
CGTCCCATCCTTACCTTCTATCATATATCGCTTATCAATGCAAGTAAGCACTAGTTCAAGTTTTTCGCAGAATCCAGTTGACTAGACTAAATAGTCAACTATCCGTTTTAACCATGGGAAGAACATCAGACGCAGATGAAAGGCTGAAAGATGCCGCGTTAGCCCTCATTTGGGAGGAAAGCTACGGCGCCGTCACGATCGATGACATCTGCACCCGGGCCGACGTGAAAAAGGGGAGCTTCTATTATTTCTTTAATTCCAAAGCCGAACTCGCAGTGGCTGCCTTGGAGAAACTATGGGCGACCGAATGGAAGCCGCGGCTGGATTCCACGTTTTCTTCCTCGGTCGAACCACTGACGAGACTGACGACTTACCTGACAAATTTCTATCATTCGCAGGTCGAAACTAAAGCGCGGGTGGGACGGGTTCTGGGTTGTCCCGCCTGTTCCATTGGCTCCGAGGTCAGTACTCAGGAAATCGATGTGAACGCCAAGGTGCGTGAAATTCTGGGCCGCAAACGCCGCTATTACGAATCTGTCATTCGCGACGCACTTGCCGAAGGAACGATCGAGCCTTGCGATCCAGCGCAAAAGGCCACGGCGCTAATCGGTTTGATCGAGGGACTTGTTGGTCAGGCTCGGATAATGAATGACCCTGAAATCCTCCGAAATCTTCCGGCGATGACTTTGGAATTGCTCCGGGCCAAACAGCCCGTTTCGACGCCGGCCGCATCTGCTTAATTTGCTTCTACGAGAATGTGTTGCGCACGATTGTGCGCCTTTTTTTCACCTTATTTGTAACTAACCAGTCAACTATCAATTTATTTTAGCCATGAAAACCAGCCTTAATTTCCCGCGCAGTGCTTTGTTCAATTTGGGGTCCGCCCGGTCGCACGCCCGACTTGCCCGGCAACTCGGTCGTTCGTCGGGCAATTCCTCCGAGCCATTTACATCCGACAAAAATCTTTTCGGGAGTCTGTGGAGCCCAGTGCGGCTCGACCTCCTGAAAGCACCGCTCACGCGTCGCCGCGAGTAAATCGCTCGGACGATCTCATCATTTAATTCGTAATTTTTTTCACTATGAACTCGATCGAATCCCATCCTATTACTGTCACTGCCGATACTTTCACCTCCGAGGTGATTGAAGCTTCCCGGAATCAGACGGTCCTCGTTGATTTTTGGGCGCCATGGTGCGGACCGTGCAAGGCGTTGACCGCGCCTCTGAACGAAATCGCCGCCGAGCGAGCGGGCGACTTGGTGGTGGCAAAGGTCAACGTCGACGAAGCCGCGGAACTCGCCACGCGTTATAACATCCGCTCGATCCCGGCGCTCGTCCTGTTTCGCGACGGTGAAGCAACTACGATGCTCGTCGGCTTGAGGTCGAAGACGGAAATCCTCCGCCATGTCGACTCCGTTGCTCAGCCAGCCCGTTAGTCCCAACAAATCCGATCATTACGTTTCGTAAACACACACATCTTATGAATCATCGTTCCGCTCTCCTGTTGGCTGCAACCACTGGCATTTTCTCACTCCTGCCGACCTTCGGCGTTGCCGCTGAATCGGCCACCGCCCAAGCACCGGCACCCAAAGTCACGGTAACTCCGGTAGAAGTAAAACTCGTCACTGAATTCGAAGAAATCACCGGCCGCGTCGATGCCACTGAAACGGTGGAATTGCGCGCGCGCGTTTCCGGGCACTTGGAGGAGGTTCACTTCCAGGCGGGCCAACTTGTGAAAAAAGAGGACGTCCTGTTCACGATCGATCCGCGTTGGTATAAAGCGCAATTCGATCTCGCGACGGCCCGCGCCGATGTCGCGACGCGCGAAGCGAAGCGCGCCGAAGATCTTCTCGCCGCCTCGGCTCTTTCGAGCGAGGAAACCGAAAGTCGTCGCGCCAAAGCTGCCGAGGCGGTGGCCGAACTAGCCACGGCTCGCCTCGATCTCGAGCACACGGAAGTGCGCGCGCCAATCAGCGGCCGCATCAGCCGGGCGTTTGTCACCGCGGGCAATCTCGTTTCCGGTTCGCCGGGTAACGCCACGTTGCTCACGACCATCGTCGCCACCGGCGATGTTTACGTGTACGCCGACATCGACGAAAGCGCATTGCTGAAGTTCAACCGCATCGCCCGCGAAAATCATCTCCTCATGGTAGGCGGACACGTGCCGGTCGACATGCAACTCGAGGACGAAACGGATTATCCGCGCCGAGGTTTCATTGAATCGATGGACAACCACGTGAATCCGGAAACCGGCACGCTGACCGTGCGCATGATGTTTCCAAATCAAGACGGCGCGCTCATCCCCGGACTCTTTGCCCGGGTGCGCCTGCCGGTCAGCGCACCGCAAAACACTCTGTTGGTCAGCGAACGCGCGATCGGCACCGATCAAAGCCAGAAGTACGTCCTCACCGTCGTGAAGGACAACATGGTGGCCTACCGCACCGTCAAACTTGGCGGCAACGTCGACGGCAAGCGCGTCATCCGCGAGGGACTTGCTCCCGGCGACACCATTATCGTCAACGGCCTGCAACGGGTTCGTCCGGGGATGACGGTTTCCCCCGTGAACGAAGTCGTCGCGACCACTTCCGCGCCACCAGCGCTTACCGGTTCAAAACTCGCCGCCTCCCGCTAACCGCCCGGCCACTCCGCAACTCGTTCCTCGTTCCAAGGCCGACTCCGGCCTGCCAGCCACTGCTTTGCTCATTTTCCACGCACTCCCATGAACATCTCTGATTTTTTTATCAAGCGCCCGATCTTCGCCGGCGTTTTATCGATCCTCATTTTTATCGTCGGCGCGATTTCGCTTTTTCAACTGCCGATCAGCGAATATCCCGAGGTCGTCCCGCCGACCGTGGTGGTGCGCGCCGTTTATCCGGGAGCGAATCCTAAAACGATTTCCGAGACGGTCGCCGCCCCGCTCGAGCAGGCGATCAACGGGGTCGAGAACTCGCTCTACATGTTTTCGCAGGCGACCAGCGATGGCGTGATGACGCTCACCATCACGTTCAAGCTCGGCACGAATCTCGATAACGCACAGGTGCAAGTGCAGAACCGCGTCGCGCAGGCGGAAACGAAACTCCCCGAGGAAGTCCGCCGTCTCGGCGTAACCACCACAAAAACGTCGCCTGATCTTCTGATGGTCGTGCATCTTTTTTCGCCGGACAGCCGTTACGACGACATCTACGTGCGCAACTACGCGACGCTGCAGGTTCGCGATGTGCTGGCCCGGTTGGAAGGCGTGGGCCAGGTGCGAATTTTCGGTTCCGGCGATTATGCGATGCGCATCTGGCTCGATCCGAACAAAGTTGCCGCCAAGGGATTGACCGCTTCCGAAGTCGTTGCAGCGATCCGCGAGCAAAACGTCCAGGTCGCCGCTGGCGGAGTGGGGCAGCAGCCTTCTTCGCGGCCGATTGATACGGAATTGCTCATCAACGCCAAGGGACGCCTCAGCACCGAGGAGGAGTTTGGGGATATTGTGATAAAAAATGGCGAGCACGGCGAGCGGGTCCAATTGCGCGATGTGGCCCGCATCGAACTCGGCGCTTCGGAGTACGCGTTGCGTTCCCTGTTGAACAACAAGCCCGCGGTCGCGCTGCCCATCGCGCAACTTCCCGGTTCCAACGCCATCGCCACCTCGGACGCCGTGCGTGCGACCATGGCGGAGTTGAAGAAAAATTTCCCCGAGGGTCTCGACTACAACATCGTCTATGATCCGACGATTTTCGTGCGCCACTCCATCGAGGCCGTCGTACATACTTTGATCGAGGCCATCCTGCTCGTGGTGCTGGTCGTGATTCTGTTTCTCCAAACGTGGCGTGCGTCGATCATTCCGCTCGCCGCCGTGCCCGTTTCCCTCGTCGGCACTTTTGCCGTGATGCACGCACTCGGCTTCTCGATCAATGCGCTTTCGCTTTTCGGACTCGTGCTCGCGATCGGCATCGTGGTCGACGACGCCATCGTCGTCGTGGAAAATGTGGAGCGGAATATCACCCTCGGTCTCTCGCCGATCGACGCCACCAAGCGCGCCATGCGCGAGGTGACCGGCCCGATTGTGGCAACGGCCCTCGTGTTGTCGGCCGTGTTCATTCCCACCGCATTCATCAGCGGCCTCACCGGCCAGTTCTACAAACAGTTCGCGCTGACCATCGCGATCTCGACGGTGATTTCAGCTTTCAACTCGCTGACGCTTTCGCCGGCGTTGAGCGCGCGGTTGCTCAAGGGTCATCACGGGCCGAAGGACGCGCTCACTCGCGGAATGGACTTTGTGTTCGGTTGGTTCTTCCGGCCCTTCAATCGCTTTTTTGAATGGGCCTCGCAAAAATATTCCAACGGCGTCGCCCGCCTGCTGCGTCTCTCGGTTATCGCGTTGATCGTTTACGTCGGCCTGCTCGGCGCCACGGCCTTGTTGTTCAAGAAAGTTCCGTCGGGCTTCGTGCCGACGCAGGACAAGCAGTACCTCGTGGCGTTTGCGCAGCTGCCCTCGGCCGCGTCGTTGGAGCGGACGGATGCCGTCATCCGTCGCATGACGGACATCGCGCTCAAGCATCCCGGTGTCGCCAACGCCATCGAATTTCCCGGGCTCTCGATTAACGGTTTCACGAATTCGCCCAACAGCGGCATCGTTTTCGTGGCGCTGAAATCGTTCGACGAACGCAAAACGCCCGAGCTTTCCGGCCCGGCCATCGCTCGCCAGTTACAGGCTGAATTCTCGCAGATTCAGGACGCTTACATCGCCATCTTTCCGCCGCCGCCCGTGCAGGGTCTCGGCACGATCGGTGGCTTCAAGGCCTACATCGAAGATCGTGGCGACAACGGTCTCGACGCGCTTTATGGCGCGACGCAGGGCTTGATCGGCGCGGCGAACAAAACCCCCGGCCTCAGCGGAATTTTCTCCAGCTTCACGGTAAACACGCCGCAGCTCGATGCGGACGTCGATCGCGCCAAGGCCAAGGCGATGGGCATTCCGCTGCAAAATGTTTTTGAAACCATGCAGATCAATCTCGGTTCGCTTTACGTGAATGACTTCAACCGCTTCGGTCGCACCTATCAGGTCGTCGCCCAGGCTGATGCCCAATTCCGCGGCCATGCCGAGGACATCCTGCGCCTGAAAACGAAGAACAACGCCGGCCATCTCGTGCCGCTCGGATCGCTCCTGAAGGTTCACGAAACCTACGGCCCGGATCGCGTGATGCGTTACAACGGTTATCCGGCCGCCGAAATCAACGGCGCGGCTGCTCCCGGATACAGTTCCGGCCAGGCCGAAGCGCTGATCGAAAAACTCGCCGCGACCAATCTGCCGAAAGGCATGGTGCTCGATTGGACGGAACTGACTTTCCAAAAAATCATCGCGGGCAACGCGGGCCTCTGGATCTACCCGCTCTCCATCCTCCTCGTGTTTCTCGTCCTCGCGGCGCAATACGAGAGCTTCCGCCTTCCGTTCGCGGTTATCCTGATTGTCCCGATGGCGCTCTTTTCCGCGATGCTCGGTATCTGGCTGACGAGCGGTGAGAACAATGTCTTCACGCAAATCGGCTTGATCGTGCTCATCGGTCTCGCCGCGAAAAACGCGATCCTGATCGTCGAGTTCGCACTCAAGCGGCGCGACGAAGGCGCGGGGATTGTCGAGGCCGCCCTCGACGCGGCGCGGCTCCGGTTGCGCCCGATCCTGATGACCTCGATTGCGTTTATCGCCGGCGTATTTCCGCTGGTGGTGAGCACCGGCGCCGGCGCCGAAATGCGTCACGCGATGGGCGTCGCGGTTTTCGCGGGCATGATCGGCGTCACGTTCTTCGGACTGTTTCTGACGCCGGTGTTTTATGTCGTCCTCGAAAAACTGGGCGTGCGTAAACCGGCTCCCGTTTTGGGCACCGCCACGGCGGAAAACATTTGATTTCGGACAATCATGAAAAAACTTTTTCTTCTCGCGCTGGGTGCTTTTGCGATCGGCACGGAAGGCTACGCGATCGCCGGCCTGCTGCCGACGGTAGCGTCCGACCTCGGCGTCACCGTCCCCGTGGCTGGTCAATTGATTACGGCGTTTTCGCTCTCGTTTGCGTTTGGCTCGCCGCTGTTGGCGGTCGCGACCGGACACTTTGAACGTAAGCGTCTGTTGCTCGGTTCCATCTTCGTCTTTGGTGTGTTCAATGTCGTCGCCGCGCTGGCGCACACCTACGCGATGCTGATGATGGCCCGAATCGGCCTCGCGCTTTCCGCGGCTGCATTCATGCCGGCGGCGAGCGCGTACGCCGTCGCCGTTTCTCCAGTTGCGCAACGCGGTCGGGCGCTATCGATCATTTACGCTGGACTGACGGTGGCCACGCTGGTCGGTGTGCCGTTGGGCGTGTTGATTGGTGAGCGATTTGGCTGGCGCAGTATTTTCCTGCTCGCGGGCGGCCTTTCACTGGCGACGTTCATCGGACTGGCCGCGCTGTTGGTGCCATCGCGCAGCACGGGATCCGTCACGCTGGGCGAACGTATCGCGGTCGCGCGGCGTCCGGAGGTGTTGGGCGCGTTGATGGTCACCGTGGTTTTTATGACGGGTGTGTTTTCGATCTACACTTACATCGCGCCGTTTTTGAAGCAGACGACCGGTTTAGCCGGTTCGCCGGTGGCGGCGGTGCTTTTCATTTTCGGAGCCGGTGCGACGATTGGAAATCTCGCGGCTGGCTCGCTGGCGGACCGGGTCGGAGCGACGCGCGTGGTCATGACCGTGCTGCTTGGACTCGTGGCGATTTTCTCGGCTATTTCAGTGGCGGCCGAGACGCTGCCGTTGGCGACTGCGCGTTGGATAATTCTGCCCGCGATCGGACTCTGGGGATTGGTGGGCTTCTCCTTTCCTGCTGCCCAACAGATGCGGCTCGTGGCGATGGACCCAAAGCTCACGCCCATCACGCTTTCGCTCAACGCTTCGGCGGGCTACCTCGGTGTTTCGCTGGGTGCATTGCTGGGAACAGGGGTAGTCGCGCACTACGCCATCAGTGGTCTCGGCTGGCTCGCGGCGATCGGTGAACTCACCGCTTTTCTCGTTCTCCTTTACACGCTTCGGGTGCGAATCGCTGACACGGGATTTTCCCGCGAAACGGTGACCTCCGCGGTTTCCACTCACTCATCCGCGATTCAATGATTATGAAAATTCCTGCACTCCTTGTGGTCACGGCCACGACGGCGTTCGCCGCATTGCCCAGCGTCGGTCCCGATTACCAACGTCCGTCCACGATCTCTCCGGCGACTTACCGCGATCTGCCGGCGGATCTCGGCGATTGGAAAACCGCAATGCCGGCGGACGATCTTGCCCGCGGCGAATGGTGGAAACTCTACGCCGATCCCGCGCTCGATGGGCTGGAAAAACGCTCGCTCGCCGCCAATCAGCAATTGCGGGCAGCGGTGGCTCGACTCGACGAGGCCCGCGCGGCCGCCGGTCTGGCTCGAAGCGGCTATTTCCCCTCTGCGCTCATCGATCCGTCGATCATCCGCGAACGAACCTCCATGACAATTGATAATCCTCTCCCGCGGTCGGAGGCGACGACCTATCGTGGAACGCTCACTGCTTCCTGGGAAATCGATTTGTTTGGACGCATTCGCCGGCAGAATGAAAGTGCCCGCGCCGAGGCTGCGGCAAGCGCCGCCGATCTGCAGTCGGTGCAGCTCGCACTGACCACCGAAGTCGCCGCCAACTATTTTTCCCTGCGCGGTCTTACGTCTGAAATTGAATTGGTGGCCAAAGGCGTGGATCTCCGCCGCCAGACGCTCAAGTTGATCACCTCGCGGCGCAATCTCGGCGCGGCGACCGATTTTGACGTGGCTCGCGCGGAAACCGAACTCGCTTCAACAGAGGCCGAAGCCGCCGCGCTTCAGAACCGGCACTCGATGGTGAAAAATGCCCTCGCGGTTTTGGTGGGCGAAGCCGCTTCTGGTTTTGAATTAATTGATTCCGCGTTGACCGCGACGGAACCGCCGCGCGTTCCGGCTGGTTTGCCGAGTGAATTGTTGGAACGCCGACCCGATATCGCCGCAGCCGAACGCTCGCTCGCTGCGTCGAATGCTCGAATCGGCGTCGCCAAGGCCGCGTTTTTCCCCGCGATCTCGCTGACCGGCGGCGCAGGCTGGGCGAGTGGTGATATGGACCGCTTGTTCAATGCCGATTCCCGGATCTGGTCCATTGGGCCGCGCCTGTATCTTCCGGTTTTTCAGGGCGGTCGCAATCAAGCCAATCTTGCGCGCAGCCATGCCGCTTACGATGAAGCCGTGGCGGTTTTCCGCCAAGATGTCCTTGTTGCATTTCGCGAAGTGCAGGACGCGCTTGCTGCGACGCGGCTTCTCAGTGAACAGTCCGCCGCTCAGGTTCGGGCGCTGAGCGCCGCTCGCCGCTCCGACGAACTCGCGCAAAAACGCTACGATTCCGGATTCGTCAATTTACTCGAAGTGATCGACGCGCAACGGACGGTGCTGAACACCGAGCGCGCCTCGGCGCAACTCGCCGCCCAACGTCTCATTACCAGCGTCGCCCTGATTAAATCGGTCGGCGGCGCCTGGACTAACGAACCGCAAGCCGTCGCGATGAACCGTTAATTTTTATCACCATGATTTTCGCCACGCTCATTCTCGCCGCCATGGTCGCACTCGTTCTCACCGACAACGTCACTTCCAACGAGTGAGCCGGTTTTGACAACGACTCAAATCTGATTGCATTCCTCGCGATGAGCGAAAGCAGCACCTTCCAACTCGGCGTCGACAGTTTTGTTGAAACCAGCTTTGACGCTGCGAAGCGAAGCGTGATGAGCGGAGCCGACCGGATGCGCGATCTGCTGGAGGAAATCGAACTTGCTGATCAGGTCGGGTTGGATGTTTTTGGTGTCGGCGAACATCACCGGAAGGAATATCTCGCTTCAGCACCGGCGGTGATCCTTGCCGCCGCCGCCGCGCGCACGAAACGGATCCGACTCACGAGTGCGGTCACGGTGCTGAGTTCCGACGATCCCGTGCGGGTCTTTCAGGATTTTGCGACGCTCGATCTGATTTCCCGAGGTCGGGCGGAAATCATCGTGGGCCGCGGCTCGTTCATCGAATCCTATCCGCTGTTCGGTCTTGATCTCGATGAGTACGACACCTTGTTCTCCGAGAAACTTCAGCTCCTCCTTAAACTGCGCGAGAAGACGGAAATTCATTGGTCCGGAAAACATCGCGCCGCGCTCACCGGCCAGGGCGTTTATCCGCGCCCCGTGCAAAATCCGCTGCCGATCCGCATCGGTGTCGGCGGCACTCCCCAGTCGCTGGTGCGCGCCGGCAAGCTTGGGCTACCGGTTGTGCTCGCCATCATTGGCGGCGAACCTCACCGCTATCGGTCGCTATTGGACCTGTATCGCGATGCATGGAAGCGAGCGGGACACGCTTCGGAAAAACTCAACGTTGGGATTCACAACATCGGCTTTGTGGCGGATGAAACGGCGCAAGCGGCCGAGCAGCACTTTCCCTCATACGCCGACGCGTTCAGTGCCATCGGTCGCGAGCGCGGTTGGGGTCCGGTGACGCGCGCTCAGTACGATGCGACGCGGGCGCCGACCGGCGCGCTCTTGGTGGGTGCTCCGGAGGCCGTCGCGGAAAAAATTATTTACGAGAACGAAGTGCTGGGCGGCATTTCGCGGATGACGGTATTGTTGAATGGCGGAGCGATGCCGCATCGTCAAGTGATGCACGCCATCGAATTGTTGGGAACGAAAGTTGCGCCGATTGTCCGGAAGGAAATCGCGGTTGCTAATAAATTGGCCACAGCGGCGCAGGCTGTGTCTGGCAAATAAACCTTCGCAACCCAGCCGGTTTCCGTTGTGTCGATGATCGGTTCTTGTGGGGAACGCCGAGACCCAGCTCGGCGGCTGGCGAGTTCAGGATTTCTCCCGAAATTCAATCGCGACCCTTTCGCTTATTCCTCCGCGTTTAATTCCATCGGTTTGATTTCTCATTCTTTATGACCGTTACGGCTCACCTTTTGTCATCGCGCGCCTCACGACGAGCTCGCGGCATTGAGCTTCAGCCATCCTGATCCCGAGGAATGAGGGTGAGCTCAACTTTACCGCGAATCGGAAAAAATACATTTAACGCGGAGCTTGACGTGATGGGGAAGTGGCACGGGCCGCAGGCTTCATCGCGCATGTATCTGCGGTGGTGGAACCCGACCTCCGGGCGGGTTTTGCAACGTGAGCCGGTACCCAGCGCGCCCGGAGGTCGCGCTCCACCTCGATACAGTTCATTTGGTTTGTGCCGTGACAGGCTCAGCTCGTTTCCTCGCTCCGAGTCTCTCCGCGGGCTGGGATCAGGTTGTCTGAGCTTGTCGAAACGGCTCGGGGAGGGCGGGCTGCGTGTCGTCCATAGCCTCGGCGAACGATGATGGCGATACCAACGCCACGCTCAGAGCGGTCGCCATCCGAGTGGTTCGACCACGCGTTTGCACCACCAGAGATTTCCGGTCCAGACCGCGTTTCCAGCGGTGCCATCGGCGTACAATACCTCCACGTAGATAAATACGGCGGGGCGCTCCGCGACCGGATCATGCCACGTTCCGCGTTGTGGGTTTTCATCGTTAAAGTCGGGCGGAATTTGAATTTTCAATAACATCACTGACCAAGTGCAATCCGTCCGGTTCGCGCTGCGGACTTACAATCTCAATGGGCATTTCCAGAGGGAGAAGTGGGGCGGAACGTCGCATCCTAACATCAGACTCTCGAAATTGTTGCGCGTTTTCGGGACAACGACCTCCGTCGGCAATGGCGATTTGTCCGGGCCATTTCCATGCTCAGTTTCCGGCCCTCAGGGCAGGTCTCATTGGTGACAGGCCCGAGGCGTGTAGGCGATCGCGCGGGATTTGTGCGACGTGATCGCGGGGAAAGAACGGTGCTACGCTCAGATGACGGTAAACGTGGGATCATGGGGTTTGAGGACACTCCCTAACGAGTCGCTGGCTTTTACGTTTTTGTTCCAAGTCGGGTGACGATAAGCTCGCGGGAATTCGAAGGTGTTCAGGATGAAGCGGAGAGTAGCGCAGAAGGCTTCATCAGGAACTCAACGATGAGAGTTCTGGCTTTGTTGCGCGTCTGCTTTTGTGGGCAAACGATTGCCCTTTCAAATCGAGCGGCTATCCTATTGGCAGCCTCCCCGAAAAATTCCCCTCGGCCTCGGACGGCCTAGCTCCATGATGGTTAGACTACCTGCATTCCTTAGAAACCGATCAACTCAGCGACGCATGGTCTGCGGCAAGGTATGCTCAACTGCCTGCGTCCCGTTTATAATCTGGCGTCGGTTAGTCAGCATGAAGAAGTCTTCGCGCACACGGTCGCCGATAAGATCAATTCTGACTGCGCTTTTTGGAGTGATGGCCTGTTATTGTTCCCACGCAACGGACCTGACTAATTTACCTGATCACGTTGGAGTTTTCACTGACCAGTATTGCGCGGACTGTCACGACTCAGACGAAAAGAAAGGAGGGCTGGATCTCATGTCACTCGCTTATCGTCCAAATGATGCCGCTAACTTTGCCTTGTGGGTGAAGGTCCTGGATCGCGTGACAAATGGGGAAATGCCGCCCAAGCGCGAAGAGCGGCCAGATCCGGCGGACAAAAGTGCGTTCACCGGGAGTTTGACCTTTTCATTGGCGAAGTTTGACGAGACCGCAGTTTCGCGAATAGGGCGGGCGACACGGCGGCGGGTTAATCGTTCTGAATATGAGAACTCCCTGCGCGATCTTCTCAGTGCGCCATGGATTCATGTGAAGGATCAGCTGCCGGAGGATGGCGAAGTGTCCCGGTTCAACAAAGTCGCCGAAGCACTCGACGTATCGCATGTTCACATGGCGCGCTATTTAACGGCGGCCGACTACGCTCTTCGGCAGGTCATGGCGGTGAGACTCACCCAACTGCCCACCACGTTGAAGCGCTATTACGCTCGTGAGAGTATGCCCTACGGCTTAATTGATGGTAACCCTGATCGAGGGCGCTTCCCGATTATTAACTCACAAGCGGACCCTGACGCACTGTTGCGGAAAGTCCCGCTGACAGTGGGAGCGTCGGATCCCGTGAAGCGGGAGCAAGAGGCAATGGCTTGGATTTCGAGTAACTATGTCTCCGGATTCACCTCGAATTGGAGTTTGGGCTTTCGCGCGCCGGTGGCGGGACGTTATCGTCTGCGGTTCAGTGGCTACACCGTTTGGGTGGGGCCAAACGGTGTTCGTGCGCCCACCAATTCATTCATCGGTAAGACGAACAAGGACGGCGATGCGGATGCAATCGCAGTGGTTTCCCCGGAATGGCATCGACCGAATTATTTCGACGTGTCGCGGGGACGAACGAACGAACCGATTGAAATCTACGCACAGGGCGGCTCGACCAATCGCCTCATCGGTGGTTTCGACATCACGCCGGACCCATCGACCCACGAGATGAAGGAACTGTGGCTGGAGGCGAACGAGTTTATTGTGACGGATGCCACGCGTTTTTTCCGCTCGCGACCCGGCATGACGACGATTGACTCTTACACCAATCCGCTCGCCCGGCCCGATGGGATGCCCGGTGTCGCCTTCCGCTGGATGGAAATAGAAGGACCGCTCTACGACGACAATAGCAGCGCGGGCTATCAGCTTTTATTTGGCGACTTGCCCATGAAGCGGGTTGAAGGCGATGGACCGGGCGTGGCGATTGATTCTGTTGAGCCGGCACGATCCCGGCTTCGCTCTGCCCGTTGGGAAGGCCGGCCCAACCGAGCGAGCGCGATTCATCAAATGGTACCCGCCGATGCGACTCCGCAATTTCGAGCCGCCGTCGCCGCCCGCAACGCCGGCTTGGGCAACGGCTATGGACCGAGGGGACAAGGCCTGACCATGGTAGCTCCGGTGACGGTCGAAGTGGAAACCGTCCATCCGATGCAGGATGCCGAACGACTGCTGCGAGGATTCCTGTCCCGGGTTTATCGGCGCCCGCTGCAGGAAGAGGATGTGAGCTTGTTTCTTGGCCTGATCAAAACCCGTCTCGATGCTGGGGTCGGCTTTGCGAGTGCGATGTTGACCGGTTACACGGCCGTTCTTTCTTCGCCCGAATTTCTTTTTCTGGATGAGAAACCCGGACGTCTGGACGACACCGCGCTTGCGACTCGGCTTGCGTTGTTCCTGTGGAATTCTTTTCCGGACGATGCCCTGCGATCCCGCGCGGCGCGAGGAGAACTGGGAAACCCCGAGGCGTTACGGTCAGAGGTTGACCGGATGCTGGCGGACCCGCGTTCGCAACGTTTCGTCAATTCGTTTCTCGACTACTGGCTTGAGTTGCGACGCATCGAAGACAGCACGCCTTCCACCACGCTCTACAACGACTATTATCTGGATGATTCGTTGGTGGAAGCGTCGTTGGCCGAAACCCGGATGTTTTTCACCGAACTCGTCGCGCGCAATCTGCCGGCCCGCAACATCATCGATTCGGATTTCACTTATGTGAATGGCCGACTCGCCCAACACTACGGTCTCACGGGAATCGAAGGATATGCGATGCGGCGAGTGGATTTACCCAAGGACAGCGTGCGCGGCGGATTTATGACCCAGGCCAGCGTTTTGAAAGTTACGGCGAACGGCACCACCACTTCGCCGGTCTTGCGGGGAAAATGGATCAGCGAACGCATCATGGGATTCGACATTCCGCCTCCGCCAGCCGGAGTGCCGGCAGTGGAGCCGGACATCCGAGGAGCGGTCACTATCCGGCAGCAACTTGAGAAACACCGGGCGGACCGAAGCTGTGCGGTATGCCATCAGCATATCGATCCACCCGGCTTCGCGTTGGAGAGCTTTGATGTCATGGGCGGACTGCGTACAAACTATCGGGCGGAGGCGAAGCTCGAACTGCCGGAAGCGGGCATTGGGAAAAACGGCTGGCCTTTCACATTTCGTTACGCCCAACCGGTCGACTCAAGCGGTCAACTCGCGGATGGCCGTGAATTCCAAGACATTCGCGGCCTCAAGAAATTATTGCTCGCCGACGAGGCCCAGATTGCCCGCAACCTCACCAAACAGCTTTCGATTTACGCCACCGGCGCGCGGGTTCGCTTTAGTGATCGCGCCAAGATCGATCAGATCGTGGCGGCTTGCGCGTCGAATCATTACGGAGTGCGGGATTTGATCCAGAAACTCGTGCAGAGCGATCTGTTCCGCAACAAGTAACCAACGCGATTCCTCGATGATTTTACCGGTGAAGTGTAGGTGTCGGAGTTTCGGCTTCTTGGCGGCAATGACATTACTGTTCTTGACCCCCGCACGAGCCGAAACCGAGAGGAACGCCGCTCCTGTGGCGCACACCGCCGGACAGCAGGCGATGCTTCAGGCCTTGGACAATGAACTGACTCGATTCGAGGTCTTGTTGACCGAGGATGAAAATGTTTCCCACGCCGCAACCGTGAGAGCGACCTTTGTGGTGTTAAAACAACGTCGAGATGCCTTCAGCAGGTTGGCGTTTGATCAAAGCAAGTACGACGAGCTGCGTTTCGATCTCAATGTAGCCTACCAGCGGCTCAACCTCTGGCTCGCTCATTCCGTTGCGCCGAGAAGCACACCAAAGACGAGCGCTGCGGATTCTGCTCAGCACAAAAAGGCCGGAGCGTAACCCATCAAATTATCAATCAAATCAATGAACACGAAGACCTCAGCCGACGCGCCTTTTATCACCCTTCGCCAGCCGATGTCCCGGCGCCATTTTCTTCGAGGGACTGGCGGAATCGTGCTCGCGTTGCCGTTCCTCGACTTGATGAGGCCCGTCTTCAGTAGAGCAGCGGAAACGTCGTCGCTTCTGGCTCCAGGCGCGATACCGCGTCGTTTTTTTGCCATCAACAACAACCTCGGATTCATTCCTGGAAATTTCTTTCCGGAGGGAGACGAGAAGGACTACAAGCCTTCCGTTTACCTGCAGCACCTGCAGGAACATCGGAAAGACTTCACTGTTTTTAGCGGCGCGTCCTATCCGAGTGTGGACGGTGGTCATCCCGCCGAAGTCTGTTTCCTGACCGGAGCGCCGCACCCGGGAAGTGGTTCGTTTCGTAACACGATCTCGCTGGATCAATACTTCGCTGAGCAAATCGGTCCATTGACCCGTTTTCCCTCGATCACGCTGTCGGTAAATACGCGGGCCAAGAGTCTTTCATACACCGGGAGCGGGGTGGCCATTCCACCCGAAGACAAAGCCGCGGAAGTTTTTAAGCAGCTCTTCATGCAAGGGAACGAAGCTGAAGTGCAGGCAAACCTGCGCAAACTCCAGGCCGGTCAGAGCATTCTCGATGCGGTATCCGTTCAAGCCAAGCGACTGGAACAAGGGCTGGCTCCCGAGGACCGGGATCGCATCGACCAATATTTCACGAGCGTCCGCACTCTCGAAGTGCGGCTCAAGGCGTCCGAAGGCTGGGAGCATAAACCAAAGCCCAAGGTTAATGTTCCGGTGCCAATCGATCCGCCAAGTCCGGCGGCGTACATGGAGAAAGTGAAAATCATGTACGATCTGGCCCGGCTGGCTTTCCAAACCGATTCCACGCGTAACATCACGCTAATGCTGGACAGCGTGGCGACGCCGGTGGTGGAGGGAGTCGCCGACGCTACGATCACCGAAACGTATCACAACCTTTCGCACCACGGCAAAGCGGACGAAAAATTGGCCCAGCTTCAGGCGCTCGATCTCACCCACATGAAGTTGCTCTCTGGCATGCTCGGGGAGTTCAAATCGGCGAGCGAAGGTGAGGATCACCTTCTTGATCGGACGATGATTTACTACGGTTCGCACTTCGGCGACGCCAACCAGCACACGTGTTTCAACATGCCCGCTCTCCTGGCGGGTGGCGGTTTCAAACACGGCCAACATCTTGCGTTTAACCGCGATCCCAATCGGAACTACAATCTCGCGAATGTCTTCGTGTCCATGGCGCAAAGAATGGGAATCGATACGAACAAATTCGCCTCCGGCACCGGCACGCTGCGTGGCTTGGAGATGATCTGACTTCCCCTGCGGACGATCTCGAGAGCGCGCGGTTGTCATCACCGCGCGTTGGAGGAGAAGGTGCGGCTAAAAACGGCCATCGCCGTGGCCATGTTCTTCCTTCTCCCAGCAGCTACGCGGCGGCAGAAAAATGACGTAAAAGGGGGCATGTCATGACCGCAGCCCGCCGTCGCGAAGTTTACCACCGTATTATGTCCGTGCCCCCAGTGGCATCGGGCGTCCGCCCAGCTAAAATTCGCGGTGACCCGATCTCTACATTAATTGACCCAAACCCTCATTGAATTGCGATAGATCGATGATAAAATGAACGCCCCGCTTCTGGTTACGATGAGCATTACCCCGCTAATAGTTTCCATTAGCATACGTCCGTAAATTGTTATCCCCAACATAAGTATATTATGAAACTGTCCGACTTAGTGAGAAAAGGGCTATCGTCCAGCCCTGTGGTTGTAGCGTTTCTAGCCGTTTTAAATTTTGGTTATACCCCCACGGCTTGTGCAGCAGGTGCTACACTGCCTTACAAGGAATATGAGGCTGAAAACGGAACCACGAATGGCGCGATATATGGGCCATCAACCACGTATTTGTCATGGGAAGCGGAAGCTTCCGGAAGAAAATATGTCAGGCTTGATGCTACCGGCAAATACGTCCAATGGACAGCAAGTGCGGCAGCAAACACCATGGTGATCCGATTCAGCATACCGGATTCATCGAGCGGCGGCGGCACTACAGCTACGCTTAGTCTTTATGTTAACGGTGTGTTCATGCAAAAAGTGAATCTGACTTCAAAATATGCTTGGGTTTATGGAGCATTCCCGTGGACGAATAATCCAGCGGACGGAAGCGGCCATAAAATATTTGATGAAGTTAGCTTTTTTACTGCAGGTGCCATCCCCGCAGGTGCCACTGTAAAGCTGCAAAAGGACTCAGGAGATACTGCTTCAAAATATCTCATCGATTTGATCGATTTGGAGCAGGTCGCCGCTTTCCCGCAGCCGGCCAACTCGCTTTCGATCACGAGCTACGGGGCCACTCCCAATGGCGGGAGCGACGACCGGACGGCCATCGTCAATTGCATCGCCGCTGCGAAAGCACAGTCCAAAACCGTTTGGATTCCCGCTGGAACCTTCCTAATCGGCTCGGCCGTGATCGACGTCAATAACGTCACCATCGGCGGCGCCGGCCCATGGTATTCCAAATTGGTGGGGGCCCGATGCGGCTTCAATATGACGGGCAATAATTGCAAATTCTACAATTTTGCCGTCATGGGTGAAACCACCACCAGAGATGATAGTTCTCCCGCCGAGACCGCCTTTAACGGCTCAGCGGGAACCGGCTCCTATATGGAGAACATCTGGGTCGAACACAAAAAATGCGCTGTTTGGATCAACGGTGGCACAACTGGCTTAACGATTACTAAATGCCGTTTCAGAGATCTTATGGCCGACGGGGTGAATTTCTGTGCAGGAGCTTCAAATTGCACTGTTTCAAACTCTCAAATCCGATATTCTGGAGATGATGCTCTGGCAACTTGGTCGCCAGCCGGCGTTGCGGGATGTAATGCCAATGTATTCGATTCCAATACGATTCAATTACCTTGGCTGGCAAGCGGTGTTGGAATCTATGGTGGCTCAAACCACACGGTAACCAATAATTTAATCTATGATACAGTAACCGCAGGCGCAGGAATTTACATTAGCACCAACTTCAGTCCTGTAGCGCTTACGGGTACGATTACGGTCAGCGGAAATACGTTAACCCGATGCGGATCCAACGAGAACTATTTGGGCTTTGCGCCGGGAGCTTTATGGATTAATGCGTACAACTTAGATATCACTGGTGCAACGATTAACATAAGCAACAACACTATAAAAAGTGCCACTCGCTCTGGCATTTCAATCCAAGGTCCAGATGTGCTTTATAACACCACTATTTCGAGCACTTCAGTGAGCGGGGCGGGCGATTATGGAATCTGGATCACTTCAAACGCCAAAGGAAATACGACGTTTAATTCGGTAACGGTATCCGGGGCATCAAAGGGTGGTATCCTGAATGATGCGGGCACCAATTTTGCCGTTTGGAAAGGTTCAGGAAATACCGGTTGGTAAATATTATCCTCTACAGGAAGATGCCTGCGGTTTGATCGTGAAAAATCAGGTCGTATGAAATATTAGACATGACCCCTTTATGGAAAGATGAATGGAGCGTCTCCCGGAAATCCGGGAGGCGCTTTTTTATTTATTATAAACCGTCCCCGTGTTGACGCTAGCTTGTCAGCGACACGTAGGCGTGCGATTGGCCGGACCGGTGCCGTGGATCGCTCCGTACTTGCCCCGGGGTAATGCCTAATTCTTTGCGAAAGACGTATCCGAGATACTCCTGATGTTTAAAGCCCGAACGATCTGCGATGTCGGCTAACGAGAGATCCGTGTTCATCAGCATTTCTTTGGCCCGGGAAAGCCGTACGCGGGTGATGACCTCTAGCACGGTTTCGCCCACCGCGGCCCGAAACCTTCGCTGAAGGACGCTCCGGGATAGACCTGCCGCATGGGCCACTTCATCCACGCTCAATCCCGTGCAGGCGCGCTGGCGAATCAGGCTCATCGCTTTCACCAAGCTCGGATCGTCCAGCGCCGAAGCGTCGCTCGAACGACGCACTGCGATATAAAGCGGTTGAATCAATAAGGGCGCTTTCGGCGGTTTTTCCTCCTGCATCAGACGCTCCAGCAAACATGCAGCTTCATAACCGATCTGAACATGATTGGGCTCCACGCTGCTCAGGCTGGGAACGCAAACTTCGCAAAAGGTAAAGTCATTGTCGACGCCCACGATCGATACTTCATCGGGAATCAGTAAGCCCAAATGTCG
Organism: Verrucomicrobiota bacterium; assembly: GCA_041691855.1. Classification (GTDB taxonomy): domain Bacteria; phylum Verrucomicrobiota; class Verrucomicrobiia; order Opitutales; family Opitutaceae; genus Lacunisphaera. The sequence goes on from JBEPTW010000050.1 coordinate 18,867, forward strand.
ACAGGCCCCAACGATATCCGGCCCAAACTGGTCACTGCCCAGCATTAGCCCGACTGGTTTCGGTAGTCGTTCAACCCAATGACACAAGCGGCGAAGATAGCGGTCCCACGATAGTTGGCGTTTCTCCTGACCTTTTATCATGAGAGCCGAGAAGGAATGTTTGGGCAACCCAGCGAGAGCCGCTTCAAAATACTGGCGGCGACTCACCGACCAGCATTCATTCGCAAGGCCAAAAAAAGCAAAATGCTGAAATCCCCTTTTGATAAAATGGGTGGCGACCAAACGCGAGACCGCCGCTTCATCACAAGTCACAATGGGGAAATCAGCTTGGGTGCCATTGCCGAGCACCTCCACGACCGGGATTCCTTTCTCCTGAACAATTTTGAAAATGGTCCGGTTCGCGATACACGCAATCACGCCCTCGCCACGCCAAGAGCGCAGCGCCTGAAGGTTCAAGTTGTCTAACGGCCCGGTTTGCGGAAAAACAGACCAACAGTCTTTTTCGTGCAAGAATCGTGATATCCCGGCAAAGATTTGCCGGCCGGCGGCGAACGACGTCTCAACCAGAATGGCAACTTGACGCTTTGATTTCAGTGACACGATATCTAAAATAATTGTCCCGGACCTCCATTGAAATACGAAATAGTGATGATCGTATGACGCTACTCAATAGTGAATGAAATCTTGGCGGAAAATATGCCTTTCCCCCGAACTTGCTCGCGGGTCGGACTGCAATCGCAATAAAAATCAGCAGACGTCAGGTCGGAATGGGCTAAGCCCAATGCGGCTCGAGGCTGGGCTGGAACGCCGGAACAAATGCCGAATTACCCTCTGAATTACGCGATGAGATACAGATGAACCTCAGATGGAAAAATTCAGAGGCGAACCACAGAACCCACCGAATACACGGAAATCAGAGTAAGGAATTCAGCTCTGAGCCGACGATACGTCCACCCTTTGGTGCCCGCTCAATCGATCCTCTTAAAATCTCAAACGTGTTTATTCTGCGTGTTCCGCGTCTTTTCGGGTAAAATTCGATTGAATGAATCCGGCTTCGCGGGGGCTGGTAAATAAAACTTCGCCCACCACCCACCACCCACCAACCACCAACCGCAAAGGCGGACGTCGTATTTCCATTCTGGCGGGACGGTCTCGGCCGAGGCGCACGTGGTCCGTTGGTTCACTCTTGCACGCGGCTTGATTCAAGCCATGGAAGTCGGTCCATTTCCATGTTCGATATCCGCGGTTTAACTTGAGTGTTTCGAAGGCTTGGCGCCACGTGTTCGGCGCGTTAATTTCGGCCAACCCGTTACACGCGCCGTGACCTTGGCCATCGCGGCCGTGGATTCTTCGCTTCGTTCAGAATGACAAACGAGTTTGAAAACACTCCCTAAACTGGCCGAACGGCTACCGGCCCGCCGGTCAATATCGCCGATCATGAATCTCTTCTAAGGTGGAGGAGCAGAGATTATTTTCGTGCCAGCACCCCATCACCCCTCGCGCTGACCCTTACCCCTTCGTTTGCGCACAAGGATAGAAACAATCAACTCCACCCCGCCCGCGTATGCACTCGCAACCAGTCATCAGCCCAGCACCCAAGAAATATAGCGGCCGTCAATTTTCACCTGGCGTTGAACTCCTCCGTTCGCTTGAACTACGCCCGGTTCTTTTGAGTTTCGTAACAAGCTGGTTCATGCTGAGCGCGCCTTCCGCAGGTGCCCAGCTCATCGACCGAACTCTTTCGCCTAATGTGGCCAACGAAGGCATCGCCAAATCCTTCTCCCAGGAAACCGGGGTAGGGCGGGGCGATATTTTCACCCCCGACTCATCGGCATTCATCATTGCCCGAGATCCGTTTCGCGCCATCCGGCGTGGACGTCAGCTTTTTCAGCGCAAGTATACGATTCCGCAGGGAGTCGGTCCGATTACCTTGAATGGGCAGGGTGACATTAATACGAACCGCGCGATCGGAGCCGGATTGACCGACAGTTGCACTGCCTGTCACGGACGTCCTCGCGGGTCCGCCGGCTTTGGCGGAGATGTGGCCACCCGTCCGGACAGCCGAGACGCCCCCCACCTTTTTGGCCTCGGTATAAAGGAAATGCTGGCCGATGAAATTACGGCGCATCTGCGAGACTTGGCGGCCCGGGCGGTTAAGCAGGCTCACCGGCAAAACCAGCCGGTGACGGTGGACTTGGAATACCAAGGGCTAAATTATGGGTCGATCACCGCTTCCGGGGAAGGGGTGCTTGATACCTCGCAGGTTAAAGGGATTGATCCCGACCTGCGGGTGCGGCCGTTTTTCGCTCATGGGGGTACGATTTCGATCCGAGAATTCGTGATCGGTGCGCTCAACGATGAGATGGGCTTGCAAGCGGTGGATCCTGAGATGGCGTCTGCCAGGGCCGGCGGAAAATATACGACGCCGTCGGGCATGGTGCTCGATGGTTCGAAGGATCGAATCGAGGGCGCGGCCGCGGTTGGCCCGACTGACGATCCTGATCGGGATGGAGTCATTAATGAAATCCCCACGAGCATCGTGGATTACTATGAATTTTATCTCTTGAACTATTTTAAACCAGCTACCTACGAAGAGACACCCGCTACCATCCGGGGCCGGCGAAAATTTGAACGCATGGCGTGCGTGCGCTGCCACGTGCCCAATCTCACAATTAAGAACGACCGCCGGGTGGCCGATCTCCAGACCGAATTTGATTCGGAAAAAGGAAATTTCAACGGCATGTTCGCGACGGCCGTTCCGTTGTTCGACGCCCATGACGATGGCTCCGGCCTTCCCGCGCTGAAAACAGCCAGACACGGTTCATTTGTGGTGAAAAACATTTTCACCGACTTCAAGCGGCACGATCTCGGGCCGAATTTCTACGAACGTAACTACGACGGCACGATCCAGCGGGAATTTCTTACGACCCCGCTTTGGGGCGTCGGAACCACGGCCCCCTATGGACACGACGGCCGAAGCATCAATCTCGCGGAGGTCATTCTGCGCCACGGCGGAGAGGCGCAACAGGAAGCGGGTGCATTTGCCGCCCTTGAAGACGAAGACCGCCGTAACGTGCTGGATTTCCTCCAGTCGCTTGTGCTTTTCCCACCGGACGACACGGCATCGACCCTCGACCCGGGCAACCGCAGTGATCCGGCGTTTCCGCAAAAAGCGCATGGCAGCATCAAGCTAGGCGTGCTCTTTAATGTTCCGACCGATCCGGAATAAGTGGGGCGGGCAACGAAATTTAGCCCCCGTTGAAAGACCCAAGTACTGACCCCTATTAAGCTCTATTTTCAGCTTTTACGATTCTGATTTTTACTCAAAACGGTAACGCTTCCTCGTCGGACGGCTGCGTGGCGGCGGGTTCGATAAACGCTTCGCTCGGGAGCGTCGACGTAGCGCCGGCCTGACCGAGCGTGCCTTTGTTCTGGTGCCAGAGGGTGCGGGCCGCGTTGCGGAGCGTGGTTTCCTGTGGGCGCGCGGGATAGGGATTGCCGGTGCTGTCGAGGCGCGGCGCTTGCTCCTGTGCGTACCACGAGAGGGAGCGTTCGCTCAATTTCGAGAGGGCTACGCCGTTGTTCTTGCCGAAATGAACCTGCACGTCGCCGGCGTTGGCTACGATTTCCGTGGGCTGGGGGATCGGCGCGTCGCCGCCACCGCTGTACGAGGTGGCCGGCGTGTTCGTACTAGCCCGAACTGGCGTACTGCGCGCCGGGGCAGCTTTGCCCTCGGCGAGGAGCTGGCGAATGGCGACGAGTTCTTGGTGGATGGCTTTGAGAATGTCTTCGTTCATTTGGGATTAGAAAGTGAAAGGTGTCCGGATGTTCGTTGAAGTTGCGGTGCGAGTCAGCGGCGACAAGATCTTTCCCCTAAAAAAATACCATGCTTTCGCGCTGTGAACCAGATCGCGTTTGGCTCGGGCTTCGCTTGAATTCACGACCGCCACGTCTTCCGACAGTCACGGCATTTGGGATTGAAGGGGTTGAAGGCAGGAACGAGCTTGGTTGCTTACTTTCGCCATGCTGGTTGTGCCCGGGTGGTGGGCCGCGGCGTAGTCGCAACTAGTGGCCAATTGCATTCCGTGGGCGAAGCACCGTCGGCGCAAAGCCGCAG
>JBEPTW010000051.1:0-22748 GCA_041691855.1 Verrucomicrobiota bacterium
CAGGTCCATAAGATAGCTCTGTCCCGTTTTTGCCGCACCTACGCCACCCTCATGCGGTCCGGTGTTCCCATTCTACGCACGCTTGAAATCGTCGCTTCGGCGAGCGGAAAGGTTCAGGTCGAGGACGCCTGTTCCGATATCGCCAAACATGTCAGCCAAGGCGGTCAGGTTTCAGAGATCATGGCCGTGAATTCGTTTTTTCCTCCAATGATGAAGCACATGGTTAAAGCCGGTGAAACCACCGGTAATGTGGACGGCATGATGAATAAAATTGCAGACTTCTACGACGTTGAGTGCGACGCGACCGTCGGTTCTCTGACCTCGCTGATTGAGCCATTACTCATCGTATTTTTGGGTGTGGTCGTCGGTGGCATCGTTATGGCGATGTTTCTTCCGATTTTCCAACTCGGTGCGGTTGCCGGCGGCCTCCAGTAACGACCTTGCTTCGCGCGACTTAAAGCCTTTGCGTGTTCCCTCCCCGGTGAACATATTCCTAACCCCATCGCATGCCATCCATTCTCATTGTTGATGATCTCATTTCGATTCATGAGATGCTCGAGGCCGTAATTTCCCCGACGGGTTACAAGACGGCATTTGCCACGGACGGGGAGAAGGGTCTGGCCAAATACAAGACGGAGAAATTCGATATTGTGCTGGCCGATATCGATATGAAGCCGATGGATGGCATCACGCTGTTAAAGCAGCTGAAGCTCTACGACGCGGGAGCGGTGATCATCATCATGACGGCTTACGCGAGCACTGAGAGCGCGATTCAGGCGTTGAAATTTGGTGCGTTCGATTACCTTCAAAAACCATTTAAGGTCGATGAGCTCATGCAGGCATTGCGGCGTGGCATGGAGTTCAAGCGCACGATTGCTGAACGCGAAGCAGTGAGCAGTACGGCGGTGGTCAACGCCGGCGATTTCGAGGCCCGTTTGATCGGATCCAGTGCAAAAATAAAGCGACTGATCTCTCAATTGAAGAAGCTGGCAACCGCGCATACGCCCATTCTCATTTCCGGCGAATTGGGCAGCGGTCACGAAATCGCCGCCGAGTTACTGCATTCGGCGGGCACGCCGGCGGACAGTCCATTGGTCCGCATCGACTGCCGGTTGAGTTCGATGGAAAGTCTCCGCGAAGGACTTCTCGGCGAGAACGGATCGGGTGGGAAGTGGGTCGAACAAGCCAAGGGCGGCACGCTTTTCCTGCTCCATCTCCAGTCGTTGGCGCAGGAAGCTCAGGCCGAGTTGGTTTCGGTTTTGAGAAACAACGCGCACAATTTCCGCCTGATTTGCGCCACGGAGGAGGACTTGGAAAAGCTTTCCGAACAAGGCTTGTTCAACGAAGAATTATTTTATCGTGTGGCCGTTTTGCCCGTGCATTTGCCGGCATTGCGCGACCGGCTGGAGGATATGCCGCTTCTGCTGAAGGATATCGCGGCTAAAACTTCCAACCCGGAATTCGATACACGCCAGGTCGAATTTACGGATGATGCGCTCGCCACTCTCCGCGCTTATGGCTGGCCAGGGAATCTGGCGGAATTCCGCCAGATGGTTTCGCAGATTGTGACGACCTCGGAAACGCGCGTCGTCACCTCTGCCCAATTGCCCCTGCGAGTCCATGAGGTTACCGAATGGCCGACGCTGGCGGATTATTTGGTCGGCCAGGAACGCCAGTATATCGCCCGCGTGCTTCATGCGTGTCAGGGCGACAAGGTCCGGGCTGCGCAGGCATTGAACATCGATATCGCTTACTTCGATTAAGGTTTTTTGCCTCATTCTGGCATTGGCTGTGGCGCTTTGCTACGATGGGTCGCTGAAATTTTAATTCCTCGGTGCAGGACGGTTGAAACCTTGCGGGATTTCCCAATTCCCGCTTGCGCCGCCATGGGGGCAACACAAACCTCGCGGGCGCTCACGCCATGCCAAAACGTACCGACCTAGAATCCATCCTGATCATCGGCGCCGGCCCTATTATTATCGGCCAGGCTTGCGAATTTGATTATTCCGGCACCCAAGCCTGCAAGGCCCTGCGCGAGGAAGGTTACCGGATCATTCTGGTGAACTCCAACCCGGCGACGATCATGACCGATCCGGAGTTTGCGGATGCGACCTATATCGAGCCGCTGACGCTAGAGATCCTCGAAAAGATCATAGCCAAGGAAAAACCCTCGGCTTTGCTACCCACCCTCGGCGGACAAACGGCGCTCAACCTCTCAATGGAGCTGCACCACGCGGGCATTTTGGAGAAATATAATGTCGAGATGATTGGGGCGAAACCCGACGCCATCAAGAAAGGCGAGGATCGCGAACTCTTCAAGCAGTGCATGATCAAAATTGGCCTCGATGTCGCCAAATCCAAGACGGTTCATACCATGGAGGAAGCGCGACAAGCGGCGGATTACATCGGCACCATGCCCTTGATTATCCGGCCGAGTTTTACTTTGGGTGGTTCCGGTGGCGGCATTGCCTACAATCGCGAGGAATTTGAGCAGATTGTATCGGGCGGATTGGAAATATCTCCGGTTCACGAGGTGCTTGTTGAAGAGTGTCTGCTGGGTTGGAAGGAATACGAAATGGAGGTCATGCGCGACCATAAGGACCAGTGCGTGGTCATCTGTTCGATCGAAAATTTCGATCCGATGGGCGTGCATACCGGCGACTCGATCACGGTGGCGCCAGCGATGACGCTGACCGACAAGGAATTTCAGGTCATGCGCGACGCGTCGTTCGCGGTCATCCGCGAAATCGGCGTGGCCACCGGTGGCTCGAATATTCAGTTTTCCATCGATCCGCAGACTGGACGCCAAGTCGTCATTGAAATGAACCCGCGCGTGTCGCGCTCGTCCGCGCTGGCGTCGAAAGCCACCGGATTTCCCATCGCAAAAATCGCGGCGAAACTCGCCATCGGTTATACGCTGGATGAATTGCGCAACGATATCACTCGCCTCACGCCGGCGAGTTTCGAGCCGACGATCGATTATGTCGTCACGAAGATCCCGCGTTTCACTTTCGAGAAATTTCCCGGGGCCAACACGACTTTGACTTCGGCGATGAAGTCGGTCGGCGAGGCGATGGCTATCGGCCGGACGTTCAAGGAGTCATTTCAGAAATGCCTGCGTTCGCTCGAAACGGGCGCGCGCGGATTTGGCGGCGGCGGAAAATTTGGTGGCGATGAAGCGGTGGATGATTCGGTCATCCGGCAAAAACTTGGCACGCCCAACGCGGAGCGCGTCTATTATCTCCGTCACGCCTTCCGTGCGGGCTACACCGTGGAACAGATTTTCGATCTGACCAAGATCGATCCTTGGTTTCTGCAACAGCTATTCGAAATTTACCAAATGGAGGAGGAGTTGCGCCAGCAGACGCTCATCACCTTGGATGTCGCGACGTTGCGCCGCGCTAAGGAATTCGGCTTTTCCGACGCGCAATTGGCGCATATTTTGAAGGTCGATTTCGACGTGATGCGCGCGCATCGCAAAAACGCCGGTGTCAATACGACCTATCGTCTGGTCGACACCTGCGCAGCGGAGTTCGAGGCATTCACGCCGTATTATTATTCCAGTTACGGCGATGAGAACGAAGTCATTCCGTCCGAGAAGAAAAAGATCATGATCATTGGCGGCGGTCCAAATCGGATCGGTCAAGGCATCGAGTTTGATTATTGCTGTGTGCACGCATCGTTCGCGCTGCGGGAAATCGGTTTTGAAACGGTGATGATCAACTCGAATCCCGAAACGGTTTCGACTGATTACGACACGAGCGACCGCTTGTACTTCGAGCCGCTGACTCTTGAAGATGTGCTTGAGGTTTACGAACAGGAGAAATGTTCGGGCGCGATCGTCCAGTTTGGCGGACAGACCCCGCTAAATCTCGCCGCGCCGTTGAAGGCACGCGGAGTCAACGTCATCGGCACCACGCCGGAAAACATCGAGGTCGCCGAGGATCGGAAGCTCTTCGCTGCGGTGCTCGATCAGCTTCAGCTCAAGCAACCGCCTAATCGCACAGCGATGAATGAGACCGAGGCATTGGTCTTCGCGAAGGAAGTGGGATTCCCCGTCTTGTTGCGCCCCTCATTCGTGCTCGGTGGCCGGGGCATGTTCATCGTTTACAGTGAAGAAGAATTCAAGGGCGTCATCCGGCAGGCGTTTGATGTCATGCCCGATAAGCCGGTGTTGATCGACAAATTTCTCGAGGACGCGATCGAGCTCGATGTCGACTGCATCAGCGACGGGGAAACTTCCATCATCGGCGGCATGCTTGAACACATTGAGTTTGCTGGCGTGCATTCGGGTGACGCCGCGATGGTGATGCCTCCGCACACGCTTTCTGCGGAGATGCTGGAAACAGTGCGTCGCGCGACGTACGCGCTGGCCAAAGCGATCAAGGTCGTCGGATTGATGAACATTCAATTCGCGATCAAGGACAACCTGCTCTACGTGCTCGAAGTGAATCCGCGGGCCTCGCGCACGGTGCCATTTGTGGCCAAGGCGATTGGCGTTCCGCTTGCGAAACTCGCGGCTAAAGTGATGGCTGGGAAAAAACTTTCCGAACTCGGCCTCACGCGCGAAGTGAAGCCGAAGCATTGGTGCGTGAAAGAAGCGGTGTTTCCCTTCGCGCGTTTTCCTGGCGCACCCATCGTGCTCGGACCGGAAATGCGTTCCACGGGTGAAGTGATGGGATTGGACGACGATCTCGGAATCGCGTTTGCCAAAACCCAGATGGCCGCGAAACCCGGATTGCCGCTCAGCGGAAAAGTTTTTCTCAGCGTGAAAGATGCCGACAAGGCGGGCGCCGTGACTCTGGCGAAGGGATTTGCGGAATTGGGTTTCTCCATTGTCGCCACGGGTGGCACCGCGCGCTTGCTCCAACAAAACGGACTGCAGGTGCAATTCGTCAACAAGCTCCTGGAAGGCCGGCCCAATTGCGTCGACATGATCAAGAACGGGGAAATCAAAATGGTGATCAATACGCCGAAGGGCATGATTCCCCGTCACGATGAAAACGCCATTCGCGCGGCCGCCGTGGCTAACTCCGTTTGCATCATGACCACGCTAACGGGTGCCAACGCGGCGTTGGGCGGAATTCGCGCGATGAAACAAAAGCGTGTGGATGTGCGCCCATTGCAACAGTATCGCGGCAGCGTGGTACCAATGTAACTTACCCCGGTGAACGCTCCGGTCACGCTTGTCGCTTTGCTTCACGGACCCGATCAACCGGGCATCGTAGCCAAAACGTCGGGATGGATTTTCGGCCGGGAGGGTAACATTCTCCACGCGGACCAGCACCGGGACATGGAAACCGGCGAGTTTTTCCAGCGCATCGAATGGGCGCCGGCTGGCAGCGATATCGACGGTGAAATGCGGGAATTCGGCGCCTTCGTCACGTCGCTGGGCATGGCGGCCAAGGTCGCGCGTTCATCCCACCGGCCAAAGGGCGCTCTCTATGTTTCCAAGGCGGACCATTGTTTTCACGACCTCCTGTTGCGCGGGCATGCGGGTGACTTCGCGGGCGATTTTACCTGTGTCATATCAAATCACTCGGACATGGCGACAGCGGCGAAACATTATGGCCTGACGTTCCATCACGTGCCCGTGACCGCCGAGACCAAGATCGCGGCGGAAGCGCGGCAGCTGGAATTGTTGAAAGCGGAAGGCGTCGAATTTGTGGTGTTAGCGCGGTATATGCAGGTGCTGTCCGCTGATTTTTTGCGGAAATTGGGGTGCCCCGTGATCAACATTCATCATTCATTTTTGCCCGCATTTGCCGGCGGTCGGCCTTATCATCAAGCTCATGCTCGCGGAGTTAAGTTAATTGGAGCAACGGCCCACTATGCCACGGCGATGCTCGATGACGGACCGATTATCCAACAGGATGTCGCCCGGGTGACTCATCGGCAAAGCGTGGATGACCTGATTCGAAAAGGCCGTGATTTGGAGAAATCGGTGCTCGCGCAAGCGGTGCGCTGGCATTTGGAAAATCGGATTCTGATCTACGGGAATAAGACGGTGGTTTTTGACTAAATTGCCGCGGGAGATTTTTTTGATCCTCGTGAGACTCAGGCAACTTTGGCGTTGAGGCGGCGCTTGCCGGCACTCAACCTGTTCGATCCCATGAGCCAACTTCCGTCAGCTGATCGTTCCCCATCCCCCGCAAATCCCGTCGCAGTTCCGGCAGATCCCGGTTTTGAAGGCAACGTTCAAGCCTTGTGGGATAAGAACAAGAATTTCATTTTGCTCGTCTGCGCGCTCATTCTCGTGGGCATTATTGCCCGCGAAGGCTGGCAGTATTTTTCCGAAATGCGCGAGAAAAGTCGGCAGGAGGACTATGCGCGTGCTTCCGACAAGCCCGACCAGTTGATCGCCTTTGCGGAGGCAAACTCCGGTCATCCACTTGCTGGCGTTGCTTATCTTCAGGTTGCGGATCGGAAATTCGAGTCGGCCGATTACAAGGATGCTTCCACGCTTTATGCCAAGGCGGCAGGCAATTTGAAAAATGATGCGTTGCTTGGTCGGGCTAAGCTCGGTTCGGCCGTGAGTCTGCTCGAATCAGGGGATGCTTCCGGTGGCGAATCCGCCTTGAAAGCAGTTGGCGCTGACCAAACCCTCACCAAATCGGTCCGTGCCGAAGCGACCTATCATCTTGCGGCGATTGCCTCCGAGGCAGGCAGGACGGAAGACGCGAAAAAATTGGTTGATGACGTCACCAAGATCGATTTGAGCGGACCGTGGGCGCAACGCGCCACGATGCTTTTGTCCACGCTCTCAGCCGGCGAGAAGGCCGCTCCCGCAGCGTCGGCTTTTTCGATCAAACCGGAAGGCAAGTGAAGGGTTGCCAAACTTTTCAAAACAAAAAGCCCGCCAATTATATGGCGGGCTTTTTTGTCGGAATTCTTGAAAGATGGTCGGGGCGATAGGATTCGAACCTACGACCTCCTGGTCCCAAACCAGGCGCTCTACCAGACTAAGCTACACCCCGTTACCGGCTGCATGGGATGGTGCGCTTTTGATTCTGTCAACTGCTGCGTCATTACTCTTTCACTTTATGTCAAAATTTATCCTTGGCCCCGATGATACGCGCAGGTTTAAGACGCGAAAACAGTTGATAAATGTTTCTTGCCTCGCCTGTAAGCGCATCCTACATACAGGAACCTTAATCTTTTAAAAAATGGATACACTTTCTCGTGATAGCAGTAACTCCGGCAGCATCTTGCCGATTGCCGGCGTAATCGTCGGTGGCCTTGCCTTGGTCCTTGGGATCGCGGCGCTTGTTAAACTTTCCGCTCTCAAGAAAACCGTCGATGCTCAGGCTGACCAGATAGCCAAGATTGATAGCATCGAAACCGAAGTGCATACGGCGTCCGCAGCCGCCGCAAAAACGGGGAGCGATCTCAATTCCCTACGCAGTGGAATTCAGGCCCCGTTTGACCAAATCGGCACGGCGATCGGCGAAATCAAAGCCCGCGTCACCGCCGTTGAAGAGGCCCAAAAAGCCCGCGCCGCCGCTCCCGCTGCGAAAGCTGGCAAAGCTGGCGCTCCCGCAGCGGTAACCGGTACGGTTGATGCCAATGGCAACTACACCGTGGCCCCCGGAGACACTCTTTCCAAGATCGCCAAGAAATTCGCGCTTCGGGTCGACGCGCTTGAGGCGGAAAATCCCGGCCTCGATGCCAAAAAGGTAAAAATCGGCCAAAAAATTAAGATCCCAAAGAAGTAGTTCATTTGGAATAATTTCAAAAATGCCTCCCAGACTTCGTGTCACGGAGGCATTTTTATTTTTGGATATCTAACATGCCCTCTGAACCCAAACGCTGGCTGCGCCTTCGTTCCGAGCCGCATTCGAGTACGAGAATTTTCGACGTACAGCGGACGATATTTCGACGTCCTGATCGCGCCAACGAACAGGATTTTTTTGTCATCAACGCGCCGGACTGGGTCAACGTGATCGCGCTTACGCCGGACCGGCGCATGGTCTTGGTGAAACAATTTCGCTACGGCATTAATGATTTCTCGACCGAAATTCCGGGTGGGGTGGTGGAGCAGGGAGAAGATTTTCTGGCGGCGGGGTTGCGGGAATTGCGGGAGGAAACGGGCTATGTCGGCGATGCGGCGAGATTTCTCGGTACCGTTCACCCGAATCCCGCCATTCAGAACAACCGCTGTCATCTGATCCTGGTGGAAAATGTCCGGTTGGAATCCGGACCCGATTGGGACCCGGATGAGGAACTCGAAGTAATTTTAAAACCAGTCGAGGAAGTTTACGCGCTGGCTTATTCAGGCGGCATTACGCACGCGTTGGTTTTGAATGGGCTATTTTTGTTTTTGCCTCACTGGGTAAAGCTGCGCGACGGCGCCGTTTGACTTTGCGGGCCCCCGGACTTCACTCGGACAATCTGATGGAAATCGCCACAACCGCCTCTGTTTTTGCCAATGCGCCCGAGGCGCTGGGTCGTGGTGTTAATACCCAATTGCCGCGACCCTTGGAGGAAGAGATTCGCGCCATTTATCAGCGCAGTCCGCTCTATGCTCAGCGTTTCCCGCTGCATCACGAAACGTTGCAGTGGTCCTGTTACCGGGAAATTCCGATTCTGACGAAAAAGGAAATTCTTGATCGGGGACACTCGGCGTTTTTTGCCGATTACGCAGAAATCGAGCGCGGATTTGCGGCCAAAAAATACGAGTACGAACATACCTCCGGATCGACGGCGCAACCGATGACGGTCGTTATGGAAGACGGTTGGTGGAACGCGCAACTTCGCCGGGCCTACCTCGCGCATCCGGTGCTGGCTCAGTACGTTGATCGTCCTTACCGCAAAGCGGTCCTCGCACCCATCGGCTGTTCGAGCAATTTGTGTCCTTACGAGGATCATCCGTTTCCGCACCGGTATTTTGACGGTACGGTTTATTTGAACTTGTCGAGTGATCCCTTCGCTTTTCCCGAGGCAGAGTGGGATCGCATCGCGCTCGAGTTGCAGGCGCTCAAGCCCGAAGTGCTGGAAGGCGAGCCCGTTTATCTCTCGCTGCTGGCGCGGGCGTTGAAGCGCCGAAAGGTGAGCGTACCGAGTCTCCGGACTGTGATCCTGACTTATGGCAAGGCGAGTCGGCTGCACAGCCAGCGCATCGAGGAAGTTTTTCCAGGAGTGACGCAAGTGGATCTCTATGGCTCGACCGAAGCCGGATATATTTTTGTGGGCGACGCCTTTCGGGACAACCTGCACGTGATCGACGGCAATGCGTTCGTGGAACTCGTACCATGGCGCAGCGAGCTGTCGGACGTTTTTCAGATCAACGTCACGACCCGCGAGCGGGAAGCGATGCCATTGCTGCGCTATTTCACCGGCGACGTGGTCAAGCGGACGCCGGCGGGCTATCGGATTTTAGGCCGCGAACGCGACCTTTTCTTCAGCCCGGAGGGCCGCGTGATTTCGGCCTGTGAGATCGATGAAGCATTGCCGTCCGATTTTTCGTGCTGGCATTGGAGTTTGGTTCAGGTGTCTGACCACCGCTGGGATTTCCAATATGTGGCCGACGAGGTCGCGGCGCATGGCATGGAGCAAGCGATCGCCGGAGCTTTGGGGGCGGGCATGCGGGTCAATCTTTTCCGGCGGAAATTCATCCAGCCTGCGTCGAGCGGCAAGTTCTCGCTGCTCAAGCCGCTGGCCCGTTAACCGAATTGCCTTTTTGGGAGCGGGCAGTTTCAGACTGCTCAACGCCGCTTCACATGGAGGTTAGGGGGGCTAATAATGCCGCCGAGCGCTTCGGGTTTCTTGCCAACCGACCGACGGATTGATTTCTTACTTTTGTTTGGTTTTTATCCCTCGTTCCGCGCGATGAATCTCCTCGGCTCGCTGTTCCACTCCTCCATTGGCAAAAAAGTCCTGATGGCCTTTACCGGGCTCGTCTTGTTCGTCTTCGTGACTGGCCATCTTCTGGGGAATTTGCAGATCTTTTTGCCGCCGGAAAAAATCAACGGCTACGGCCACTTTCTTGAGTCATTGGGCGAATTGCTCTGGGCGGTCCGCATTTTTCTCTTTGTTTGTCTCGTGATTCACGTGTGGCTGGCGATCGACCTGACGCTGCAAAATCGCGCGGCGCGGCCGACCGGTTACGGCGTTATTCATACGAATCGGGCCACGATTGCTTCACGGGTCATGGCTCGCACCGGCATCGTCGTACTGGCGTTCCTGATTTACCACCTCATGGATTTCACTTGCCGCGTCCAGCATCCGGAATGGGGCCACGCGACCTACCAACTCGCCAACGGGATCTGGGTGCGCGATCTGCACACGATGATGGTGCAGGGATTCAGCCGCGTGGGTGTTTCGATTTTCTACATTATCGCGGTTGGCCTGCTAAGTTATCATCTCAGTCACGGCGTGGTCAGCTTGGTGCAAAGCCTCGGTCTGAAGAGCGAAAAATGGACCCGTGGGCTGGAGCGATTTACCGTCACTTATTGCTGGGTTTATTTCCTCCTGAACGCCGCGATTCCGCTCTCCATCTTGGGCGGCTTGGTCAAGGCCCGCGTCTGATTTCCCGTCATGGCCACACTTAATTCCAATGTTCCCTCCGGTCCACTCGCGCAAAAGTGGGAGAAGCACAAGACGGAGATCAAACTCGTCAACCCGGCCAACAAGCGCAAATACGAGGTCATTGTGGTGGGTGCTGGCCTCGCGGGTTCCTCCTCCGCCGCGACTCTCGCCGAGTTGGGTTACAAGGTGAAGAGCTTCGTCTTTCACGACAGTCCGCGCCGGGCCCATTCGATCGCGGCTCAAGGCGGGATTAATGCCGCGAAAAATTACCAGAATGACGGCGATTCCGTCCATCGGCTTTACTACGATACACTGAAGGGCGGCGACTATCGTTCGCGCGAGTCCAACGTGCATCGGCTCGCGGAGGTTTCGGTTAACATCATCGATCAATGCGCGGCGCAGGGCGTTCCTTTCGCGCGCGAATACGGCGGTCTGCTCGCCAATCGATCCTTCGGCGGCGCGCAGGTTTCGCGGACCTTTTATGCGCGCGGACAGACTGGGCAGCAACTGTTGCTTGGTGCCTATTCGGCGCTTTCGCGCATGATCGCGCAAGGTGGCGTGGAGATGCATACCAATTCCGAAATGCTCGATCTGGTGGTGGTCGATGGCCACGCCAAGGGCATCATTGTTCGCGATCTCATCACCGGGAAAATTACCCGGCACACGGCCGACGCGGTGGTCCTCGCGACCGGTGGTTACGGCAACGTTTTCAATCTCTCGACCTACGCTCGGGGGTCGAATGCCACCGCGATCTGGCGCGCCTACAAGCGCGGCGCCTGCGTGGCCAATCCCTGCTACACACAGATTCACCCGACGTGCATTCCGGTCAGCGGCGATTACCAGTCGAAACTCACGTTGATGTCGGAATCGCTGCGCAATGACGGACGCATCTGGGTGCCGAAGAAACAGGACGACGCGCGCAAGGATCCGAACACGATTTCCGAGGCGGATCGCGATTATTATCTCGAGCGGATTTACCCGAGTTTTGGCAACCTCTGTCCGCGTGACGTCGCTTCGCGCGCGGCAATGCGCATGTGCAACGAGGGGCGCGGCGTGGGTGATACGGGACTGGGCGTTTATCTCGATTTTGCCGACGCCATCAAACGCCTCGGCGAACCGGCCGTGCGCGAGCGGTACGGCAACCTTTTTGATATCTATCACGAGATCACGGCGGAAAGTGCGTACAAGACGCCGATGCGTATTTTCCCGGCGGTGCACTATACGATGGGCGGTCTCTGGGTTGATTATAACCTGATGTCCAATGTGCCCGGGCTCTTCGTGCTCGGCGAAGCGAATTTCTCCGATCACGGCGCGAACCGCCTCGGCGCTTCGGCACTGATGCAAGGGCTCGCCGACGGATATTTCGTCCTCCCTTACACGATCGGCGATTACCTCGCAGGACAGAAATCCGGTTCGCGTCCATCGACGGATTGCGCGGAATTCAAGCAAGCGGAGGACAACGTTAAGGCGATGACGCAGCGTTTCCTCGCGAACAAAGGCAAGGAGCCGGTCAGCCACTTCCACAAACGTCTCGGCAAAATCATGTGGGAACATTGCGGCATGGCGCGCACCCGCGAAAGTTTGCAGGAGGCGCTGAAACAAATCCCCGCCTTGCGCGAGGAATTCTGGGCCAATGTGAATGTCCCGGGTTCCGGCGACACGCTCAACCAATCGCTCGAACAAGCTGGCCGGGTCGCAGATTTCATCGAGCTCGGCGAACTGCTTTGCCGCGACGCGCTCACTCGCGAGGAATCGTGCGGCGGCCACTTCCGCGAGGAGTATCAATATCCCGATGGGGAATGCAAACGCGACGACGAGAAATTCGCCCACGTTGCGGCTTGGGAATATCAGGGTGACGGCAAGGGGCCGCTTCGCAACGTCGAGCCGCTCAACTACGAATTCGCCAAGATGAGCGTTCGCTCCTACAAGTAATCCGAGAAAACCACCATGGTCGCCAACAACCGCACCAACTCTTTTTCCGTTACGCTGCGCGTCTGGCGTCAGGCCGGTCCGGATCAGCCCGGTAAGTTCGTCGATTATTCCGCGACCAATCTGAGCCCGAACATGTCGTTCCTCGAAATGCTCGACGTGGTGAATGACGAGCTGACGATGAAAGGTGAGGAGCCGATCGCCTTTGCCCATGATTGTCGCGAAGGTATTTGCGGAACCTGCTCCTGCACGATCAACGGCAAACCGCATGGTCCGGGCAAGGGCGTTGCCACCTGCCAGGTTTACATGCGGAGTTTTCGGGACGGCGACGTAATTGTCGTTGAACCATTTCGCGCGAAGGCGTTTCCCCTCGTCAAGGATCTCATCACCGATCGCGCAGCGTTCGATAAAATCCAGCAGGCGGGCGGGTATATTTCGGTTCGCACGGGCGCGGCACCGGACGCGAATTCGATTCCCGTCTCGAAGGACGACGCGGATCTCGCAATGGATGCGGCGACCTGCATCGGTTGCGGCGCGTGTGTGGCGGCCTGTAAGAACGCTTCGGCGATGCTATTTGTCGCAGCGAAAGTTTCGCATCTGGGCCTGATGCCGCAGGGACAACCCGAACGCGACAAGCGCGTGTTGGCCATGGTTCAGACGATGGACGAGGCGGGGTTTGGCAATTGCTCCAACCAGTACGAATGCAGCGCGGTGTGCCCCAAGTTGATTTCGCACGATTTCATCGCGCGCATGAACCGCGACTATGTGGCGGCGCTTTTCCGGGCGAAATTCAAGCCGGCGTCGAACGCGAGCGGCGGCGGTGCCTGACGCTCCCGAGCGCGAATTTTTTTCGGCGCAGCTCACCCGCTGCGCCTTTTTATTTTCGCGGGTTCGAGCGAATTAGTTCAGTAACTTGCCGCGTCTCGCCCCGGTGATTGGACCGCGGAGCGGCCGCGTTTATTCCGCCTTAACGGAAACGGTGCCGGAATGGCTGAGGGCGGTTCTCTCCTTCGTATTATCGTACACCAAAATTGTGATTTGGGTATCGATGTGATAATTGGAGGTACCGGTTTTGACCGCTTCGGCTAATGCACGACTCGCGGCCTCATTCAGCGGAGGCAATTTACTTGTCCGCCCGGCGCTGCTGCCGACTGGAAGTGCAAGCGGCTCCTTCTCGACGATTGAACCTAACGGCGCGCCATTCAATGAAACCCGCAGGCTGATTTCGGAGAATAAGTAAGAAACCACATTGGTGTTCTTGATCTGCCATGAAATGGCCGCCGAACCGTCGCTGGCTTGGGTAATCCCGGTCACTTCCACCGCGAGTCCGGTTGCGATCACCCCGCTGTTGCTGTGGCAGGAGCTCAGAAACAAGGCCGATAACAACGCGAGACCAAAGACGGAGCCTAGAGTAAGAAAACGTTTCATCGGGCTGAGTGTGAGCCGCAGCGGATCGCGGGCAAGTTTAGTCATCCCTCGACGCGGCTTTCTTTTTTGCGAACGAGCCGCCCATTTCGAATTGGGCGATCGCCCCGACGACCGCCAATCCGAGCACGGACGGAAGCATCCAGGCGTTGTTGTCGATCAGCGCGGGCATTTGCTGGGGCTGTTGGTAGTAATAAATCCAGTCCACTTTGCCGGTGAAATACGCGATCGCGAGGATCGTCCGAAACGAGCCCAATAGCGCGGTCGAGAGAATGATCAGCACTCGCTGTAATTTGACGGCGAGAAACCCACCGACGATCCCAAGGACGATCCCGCTCATCAATGCGACCATGTCGTTGTAATGCGTCAACAGAAGGACGCCGAGGGTCGCACCGAAACCGAATCCGGCGACAAACACCGCTCCCTTATAAAGCAGGAACGCCACGCTGGCTCCCAGCAATCCGCCCACGATCATGACGATGACTTCTGCTCCCGCGCCGAGGCCGAGCGCTATGCTGCACGCCTGTCCTAAGAACAATCCAAGCAAACCGCCGACGACCGCCAAGGTGACCTTGAAAACGCGATAGCCAAAAAAACAATCGAGCAGCCCCCAAGCGATGGCCCCGACTGACATCCAAATGTAAAGCTCTTCGTTCATGGTATCAGCGAGCACTAAGCCCCGTACCCGATCGCTGGCAAACTCCTTTGCGTAGTCTGTCTTAGAACAACGTGATGGCCTTGGCACTTTCCAAAGCGATCCAAGTGCCCACAATCACTATCCCCACGACAAACAGTCGTTTGGCCCACTGGCGCCGACGCATGCTCCGTTCGTAATGGTCCACCTGATGATGCCGAAAACCGGCCGTTTCGAGGAAACTGGCAAATTGGCCATGCTTCAGTCCTGTCGTCCGAAGGCGTCGATCACTCCTCGTACCGATTTGAATCGGGAGGTGATTGAGGAGGCGGCGCATTGCGTAGGACATGGGAGTAGATCGGAAAAAATAGCGCTTCCTTTCAAGTGGATTCCCGCTATTTCGACACGTTTCACGCTCACTTTACCGCAATGCACCAATTCCACTACGACGGGCAAAATCTGCATTGCGAATCCGTCGATTTGGCTGCCGTCGCGAAGCTTCACGGCACGCCGACGTACGTCTATAGCGCCAAGACAATTGAGGATAATTATCATCGCCTGACCGATGGGTTGAAGGGGCTGGACGTGCAGCTTTGCTTCGCGATGAAGGCCAATTCCAACCTCGCGATCTTACGACTTTTTTCAAATTTGGGCGCCGCGTTCGATCTGGTGAGTGGGGGCGAACTCGCCCGGGTCCTCGCCGCTGGCGGGAGCACGGCGCGCAGCGTTTTTGCGGGCGTAGGCAAGTCGGTGACGGAGATCAAACTGGCGCTGGATTCCGGGATCTTTGGCTTTCACGTGGAGAGTGAACCCGAACTCGCCCGAATCAATCACGTGGCCGGCCAGCTCGGGCGCAAGGCGCCGATTGCGATCCGGATAAATCCGGACGTCGATGCGAAGACTCACGCCAAAATCACGACTGGCAAAAGTGACAATAAGTTCGGTATTCCCCTGAAGAACGCGGCCGCCGCGTACGAAGCGGCCGCGAAGTACCCCCACATCGAGATCAAGGGCGTGCAAATGCACATCGGTTCCCAGCTGATCTCCGCGGGTCCGTTTGTCGAGGCGGTCAAGAAAGTGATTCCTTTCGTTGAGCAGCTAAAAAAGCAATACGGCATCACTTACTTCAGCGTCGGCGGCGGCATCGGCATCGTGTATCAAGATACATTGGCGAGCGGCGATCCCACTTGGTGGAGCGCAAAACCCGAAGGTGAGCGGCCGCTGACGCCCGAGGCTTACGGCGCGGCGCTCACTCCTTTGCTCGCGCCGCTCGGATTGAAAATCCTGCTCGAGCCCGGTCGTTTTCTTGTCGGCAACGCGGGCGTGCTTCTTTCCCGTGTCGAATATCTCAAGCGAGGCTCCAGCAAAAACTTTCTCGTGCTCGACGCCGCGATGAACGATCTCGTTCGCCCCGCCATGTACGACGCGTATCACGAGATCGTGCCGCTGTTGCGCGATTCGTCCCGGCCTGCGCTGCAGGCGGACATTGTCGGCCCCATCTGCGAATCGGGTGACTGTTTTGCCAAGGATCGCACCTTGCAAACCGTCGGCGAAGGTGAACTCGTCGCGTTCATGAGCGCCGGGGCTTATGGTTACACGATGGCCAGCCGCTACAATACGCGTCCTGCTCCCGCCGAGGTTCTCGTCTCGGGTAGTCGATTCGAGCTGGTCAATGCGCGGGAGAATTTCGATGCTATGCTCGCCGGCGAGAAGATCCCCGGCTTCCTGAAAAAATTGATCGAATCACCACCTCATGTCTGAACCGCGCCCACTTAATTTTGCGATCATCGGGGCAGGCGCGTGGGGTACTGCGATGGCGTTGCATCTGGCGCGTCGCGGCCAGCACACGACGCTCGTCACGCGTCGCGTCGAGCACGCGACGGCGTTGCGTGCGACCCGGGAAAACCCGGACTACCTGCCCGGCCTCACTTTGCCGGAGACGATCATCATAACCCATGAATTGCGCGCGGCCGTGCTGGAAGCGGACGTCGCCCTCATCGCCTGTCCTTCGCAAACTTTGCGAACCTGGTGCGAACAAATGCGCGCAGTACTGCACGAAACCTCGCGCTTGCAGCTTTTTCTCAGTCTCGCGAAAGGGCTCGAAATTGGCACGCATCTCCGCCCCAGCGAGGTGATGCAGCAGATACTGCCCAGCCTGAATTGCGGCACGCTGACCGGTCCGACTAACGCCGCTGAAGTTGCCCGCGGTTTGCCGGCCGCGATGGTGATGGCCGCCGTGAAAGTGGACGACTTCGTGCAGAAAGTGCAGGCGGCGATGAGCGGGTCGACCCTGCGTATTTATCTGACCGAGGATTTGGCGGGCGCGGAATATGGCGCGAGTTTGAAAAATATTTATGCAATCGCCGCAGGGTTTTGCGACGGCTTGAAACTGGGGGATAACTCGAAGGCGTCGCTTCTCACCCGCTCGCTCGCGGAAATGGTTCGCGTGGGCCAGGCGCTCGGAGCGGACAAGGATACCTTTTACGGCTTGAGCGGATTTGGCGATTTGGTGGCGACCTGTCACGGCGCGTGGAGCCGCAATCGCGAATTTGGCGAGAAGATCGCCGCCGGCAGTTCAGTGGAGGAATTATTGGCGGGACGAAAATCCGTGGTTGAGGGACATCGGACGACCGAGGCGCTCTACGGTCTTTGTCAGGAACGCGGGATCGTCGCACCGATTCTGGGCGAGGTTTACGCGATTCTCTATCAACACAAAAAGCCGGCCGAGGCACTGCGCGCGCTGATGACGCGCGAGCTCAAGCGCGAAACCGCGGACAGCTTGACTACAAATCAGGCCCGAAAATAACGCTCAACTATTTCAATGGAACTCCCCGAAGACGAAAACACATTTCTCCGCGACCTAGTAAAGGCATCGCGACAAAAAATTCACGCGGTGAAGTGGACCGATCGTGACGGCACGGATCGCCAGACCGTGCTTAGCCAAGCCGAAGCGGTAAAACTCGCCGCCATCGCCGGCCGACTCAGGATTTCCAAACAGGAAGTGTTGCGGCAGGCAGCGCACATTCCGGTGGCCAAAGAAACGAAGAAGACCGGTGAGAGCGGAGCGGTCGCGTAAAAACCATTTTCCGCGCGGCGGTGTTTTCAGCGCTGGCTTCGTTGGTGATGTAGAATAATTTGCGACATGACCACGATCCAACTCGATCAAGCGCGGCGGTTATTGTGTGCGTTGCAGGATGCGATCCGTGATTCGGTTCGCGCCGCCCAGTTGCGGGGCAACCGAAGGCTGTCGCGCGTGGCGACCGTGACCACGGCGGATACGATTTACGTGGTCGACCAGATCAGCGAGGCCACCGTCTTGGAATGGTTTCAAGAGAACTGGCCGAAAAAGTGGCCGGTCCAATTGATCATGGAAGGGCTTGATGATCTCGCTGGACCGGTGACTTTTCCGGGGGACACACCGGTGAAAGATACGCTCTTCAAATGCATCATCGATCCGATCGACGGCACGCGTGGAATAATGTACGATAAACGTTCCGCGTGGAGTCTCGCCGCCCTCGCGCCGCAACGTGGCGCCGAAACCAATCTGAGCGACATCGTGGTCGCCGCAATGACTGAACTTTCTGTCGTCAAACAAGAATTTTCCGACCAATTCAGCGCGGTGCGCGGGAGCGGGGTTAAAGCGGAGCGGACCGATTTACGGGCGCGTGAGCGCCGAAGACTTAAGCCGCAACCGTCGCAGGCAGATGATCTCGCTCACGGTTTTGCTTCGTTCGCCAAGTTTTTTCCCGCCGGGAAAACGTGGTTGGCGGAATTGGAGGAAAAACTTTGGCGCGAGTTGAAAGCGGGGGCGGAAATATTCGACGACCAATATATGAGCACCGGCGGACAAATCCACGAGTTGTTCGCCGGTCACGATCGTTTCATTGCGGACCTGCGTCCGCTGGCCTTTGAGCGATTGCGACTTCAGTCGAGCTTGGCCTGTCACCCGTACGATATTTGCACCGCGCTTATTGCGGAAGAACTCGGTTGCGTGATCACGGCGCCGGAGGGGAAGCCGTTGCGCGCGCCACTCGACACCACGACTCCGGTGGCGTGGGTAGGTTATGCGAATCGTCGGCTGGCCCGTTGGATTGGCCCGAAATTGCGGGCATTATGCGTCAGTCCTTCGACTGTTCGATGACTGATGCCTTACCGTTCTTGAAAACGATGCGGATACGTTCCTCTTTCTCCTCGCTGTAGACCTCGTCGTAAACCGGACGATAATAAACGCGATAGGTTTTTAGGTAAGGGTCGAAGTAAACGTGACGACTGTAGCCGGCGAATTGGGCGCCTTCCGGGCGTTGATAATACGTGTTGTAAATCCACGTGACCGTCTTTCCGCCCGCATTGGCCGATTCGCGCGTTTGGTCCGGTTTGCCGAGTGCGAGGTAAACCAGATCCTCGGTAAATCCGATGTCGATGATGCCCTGTTTGATTTTGTCCTGCGTCGCCTGATTGACGCTATTGAAAGCTTCCGGCTTCTCCTTGATGCGGTCGTTGACCGATTCGCAGCCGGTCAAAAATGCCAGCAAGCCGATGAGCAGGGGAGTTGCGAAACGATATTTCATGGGGGAAAGAGATTGGTTTTCAACTTAGGCGACATTTTTGAAAATGCCAGCTCCTCAATCAAACGGATGCGTTTAGCTGGTCTTGGTCGCGCTGGCATCTGTCGCTGGTGCAGCGTTTCCGATGTCAATTTCGTCCAGAGGCGGAGCAGTTTTTTTGCTTTTACTGGCGGTAATGATGGCGACGCCGGCAATGATAATCGCAGCTGCGACCAACATCCTCGCCTCGACCGTTTCGTGGGCCATCGTCCAGCCGAGAAACACTGCGACGATGGGGTTGACGTAAGCAAAGGTTGAAACCCGCGCCGGAGTACAGTGCTTCATCAACCACACGAAGGTCGTGAATCCGACCAGCGATCCCGCCACGATTAAATAACCCCACGCGAACAACGACCGGCTCGACGCCGCGCTCAAGCTGAAATGTCCGGGTTCCCCCATCAACCCGCTCACGACAATCAGCCAGACGCTTCCGGCCAACATTTGGATTGCCGCAGCTGTGAACGGTTCAGCGGGCGTGCGAGCATATCGGGTATAGATGGAGCCCACGCTCCAGGAGAAGCACGCGAGGACCAAACCGCCCGCGCGCCACGGGTCGAGCTGGGATTTTCCCGCGCCCAAATTGGGTGCGACAAGTATCACCAACCCGACAATTCCCAACCCGACTCCGACGAAGGTCGCCCAAGTTGGCCGGGTGCCGCGGGTTTTGTCCCGACTGAATTTAAATACCGCCCAATCGAGCAAAACGATGAACAAGGGTCCGAGTGAAACAACGAGCGTCGACACCCCGGAAGGAATTTTTTGTTCGGCCCACGACACCACGCCGTTACCGCCAAGCAGGAGCAATCCTCCGATGAGGGAATTATCGATCCATTGACGGCGCGTCGCTTTGAAGCCACCGGTGCAAGCGATCCACGCCGTCACGATGAGGCCGGCCACGAGAAACCGCGCACTGGCCATCAGGAACGGCGGCAGCGTTTCAACTGCGATTTTGATTCCGAGGTAAGTTGATCCCCACAAAAGATAGATCGTCGCAAAGCCGGTGATAATCGCGGCCTTGGTGGGAGTTTTTTCGGAAGTGGACACGATGGGATTGCGTAGCAGGAAAGGTGACAGTTAACGCTGCAGCCCGCCGTCGTTGCGCCAGTGGTATTCCATGTGTCGCGCGGTTTTTTCGGCGGTCGTCGTGTCCTGCAAGCGGGCGAGCAAATGCAGTGAAAGGTCGATGCCTGCGGAAATGCCTGCTGACGTGGCGATGGGGCCATTGGCGACAAAACGCCGGTCCTCATGAACGAACGCCGTCGGGGCGAGTTCTCGCAGGAGGTCCAGCAGCAAGTAGTGAGTTGTCGCCGGCTGATCATTGAGCAATCCGGCTTTCGCCAACAGCAGCGCGCCGGTGCACACCGACGCGACGATTTCGGCGCGTTTTGCGGCCACCCGAATCCATTCGATCACGGAAGGTTTGTTGAGCAGGGCCCGCGTGCCGAAACCACCCGGCACGATCAGGAGGTCGGGCGCGGGGGAAGATTCGAGCGTGTGCTCGGGAACGATTTTCAAGCCGTTGTTCGTGCGGATGGTACCGGGCGTTTCGGCGACCGTGAACACTCTAAAGCTGTTCTTTTCCGACAACTCATCGGCTAGCGAGAACACTTCAAAGGGACCGGAGAAATCGAGCAGCTCGACGTTTTCAAAAATTAGAATGGCGGTAGTGCGGCGCATCGATTGTGGATGAAAGAGGGTAATTGAAGGGAAGCGCGATTCGGAAGAACCGCTTTTCTTAGCGTTGTTTTTTGACCAGCTCGCCGAGTTTGATGAGGGCTTTTTCCACTTCCTCCGCCCACGGCAAACCGCAACTCATGCGCATGCAATTATTGTATCTGTTCTTTACCGAGAAAAGCGCTCCGGGGGCCGTGTTGATGCGATGCTTAAGCGCATCGCGGTAAAGTTTGAGAGTGTCGATCCCCGGCGCGAACTCCACCCAGATGACGTTGCCTCCCTGTGGACGGCTGTAGCGTGTTCCCTCCGGAAAATGACGCTGCATAGTCTGGGCGAACAGATGCAACTGCTGGTGATACGCCCGTCGCAACGAACGCAAATGATGATCGTAGCCGCCATCGCGCAGGAAATCGGCCAGCGTTTTTTGCAGCACCACGGCGGTGCCCATGGTATTGGTGAACTTGAGCCGGCGTACGCGTTCAAGATAGCGACCGGGCGCGGCCCAGCCCACGCGAAAACTTGGCGCGAGAGTCTTGCCGAAAGAAGAGCAGAGCATCACGCGATCATCGCGATCCCACGCCTTCAACGGCTTCGGCCGGACATCGCCGAAGTGCGTGTCGGCATAGACATCGTCTTCGATGGCCGGCAAATCGAATTCGCACAGGAGCTCGTACAGCCGTTTTTTCTTTTCATTGGGCATCAGGCTGCCGAGCGGATTGTGAAAATTAGGCATCACGAGCACGGCCTTCACGTCGTTTTGTTTGATCGCGTCGCGCAACGCATCGAGGCAGATGCCATCGCGCGACGAGGTGGGAATCTCGAGCGCGCGCAGATTGAGGCTTTGGATGATTTCAAGAAATCCAAAGTACGCCGGTGTTTCAATTGCGACGGTATCGCCGGGTTTCGTGACCGCGCGCAGACAGAGGTTGAGCGCTTCGGAGCAGCCGATGGTCACGACCAGTTCGTCATGTGCGAGCGGCACTCCGCCCTGAAGGTAGCGGCGCGAGATTTCACGGGTGAGCGGTTCGTAGCCCCAATTCATCGCGTGCTGGCTGATCAATGACGGATCGCGCCGGGCGACAGAACCCAACAGCCGGGCGAGCTTTTTGTTCGGAAATAGACTGTGATGCGGGCAGGCCGCGCCGAACGGCATGAAATCCGAATTGCTCGAACGCTCCACGATTTCAGCGGTGAGATCGTTGACGCCCACATACGACGGCTTGGCCATGGGCTTCGCCATGCGCGGCTCCGGCCCGAGAAACGGCGCGCGCGGCCTGACGTAGTAACCCGATTGCGGGCGCGCCTCAAGATAGCCGCGGTTTTCCAATACCGTGTAAGCTTGGAGCACGGTCGCGATGCTCACGCCGCGTTGGAGGGACATCCGGCGGACGGACGGCACGCGATGACCCGGTCGCAAGGTGCCTTGCTCCACGAGCGCCTGCAGTGAATTGGCGAGCTCCGCATAAAGCGGCTGAGAAAGCACCGCGAGGGCAGGCTTCGTTGAGACCGGCGAGTTGAGCGTCGTGATCATGGCGGCAAGTGAAAGGTGGAGATTAACCTCTTATCTCAATTAACGGCAGCAGCAGCGGGAAGCAATTGAATCCAGTACAGTATCCGCGGGACAGTACCTTCTCAGGTACAGTTCGCCCAAATGAAAATAGACTTCTCAATTGATAACCGAAAAATTCCTCGCTTGGGTTGGTTTCTTCGCCGAGGCCGGATAATTTTCTGCTGTTGATTCAGTCAGTCGCTGGCGAAGAGCAACAGGTCACCCAACCGTAATCGGTTGGGAAGTTTAGAAAACAGAACCACTACCTACGGCTGTGGCGGATTTTGGCCCGCGTCCTTCCCGCCCATCGAGCCGGTTAAGCTCTTCAACGCCGTTTGGAGTGCGGACCACGGCTGGTGGTTCGCCTTGAATAGTCCTCGATTTGATTGCCGTTGCTTCGAGTCAA
>JBEPTW010000052.1:0-22727 GCA_041691855.1 Verrucomicrobiota bacterium
GGTACAATCCAGCGAATGGGGGAGCAGGAAACAGCCTGCCCAAATAAACATTTTATCGCGGAGTTCGCGTCCGTTCGACTTCGCTCAGGACGGCCTGAGCCGGTCGAATGGCCGGAGGACGCGGAGTGAAATCACCTCAAGCTCCGCGCTCTCTGTGCCCTCCGCGTTAAATTCGTTTTATCCGGTTCGCGGCCGAGTTGAGGTCACTCCAATTCCTTGGGATCAGGATGTCTGCGCCTATTCTTTCTAATCTCGCTTCTGAGCTTCGAGCGCGAACATGCCCAACAAACCGTCACCGGCGCCAGTTCTCCGTCAGAAGATAAAAACCCTGCATGGAATCGAGGGTGGCTTTGATACCGATCTACCCGAGACGGAAAACAATCAATAGCGACGGTGATAGGCACCGAGCGCCATTACTTTTTCCCCATCACGAGGTCGACTGCAGGAGTGTAACTTCCGTTGCCTTCATCCAAGTAGCGCACGCCGTTCACCTCGGCGATTTGCAGGTATTGGTTCCACGCGCCGCGGCCAAACTTCCGTTGAGCAGTGAGCCGTTGGAGATCGTATGAATGGACGGCGGGCGCTTCCACGGTCAGTGCTTCACTCAAAACACGTCCATCCATTTTCGCGGCTTCATCGCGCAAACCGAGCAACCAGAGAATCGTGGGAGCCACATCCTGATTCGCCGATGGCAACGTGTTGACCACGCCGCGCCGGATATCCGGGCCGGCGGCGACGAGCATGTTATGCAGATCATAAGGACTCAGGCTCGCGTGGTTTCCCACTTTTTTGCTGGAAGGCCCAAGGTCGGAGACTTGCATCCCCGGAATTCCCCACGCGCTCTTGTCTCTTGTCCAGCGCAGTGAAACCACGAGATCGGGCGCGGCAGGGGAATCGATGTGCACATCGTCAAATGGAAACGTTCCTTCTCGTTTCTCCCGCGAGAAAACTACGCCCGCCCAATCCTGCTGTTGCAAATATGTCGTCAATTTGTCGATCACCTCGGCATCGTGCCCGCCCACATAGAATAGCGAACTGCCGCCTTCGCTCACGATCATCACTTCCCCTTTTTTCAATCCGCCCAACGCAACCCGTTTCGCGTCGAAGCCGGCTTTCGAGAGCTCGGCCGCCACGTCGACTTTTCGATTGATCGTGGAAAATCCATGATCGGAAACGACGAAGACATCGGTCGTATCCCGCAGTCCACGACGATCCAGTTCCGCCAACACCAAGCCGAGGTTGGTATCGCTGTTTTTGATCGCCTCAAGGGACTGCGGCGAACCTGGTCCTGTCGCGTGCTGCGAAAAATCGGGCTCACACAACCACAGCAGCGAATACGGCGGCACGTCCGTTTTCCAAAGCCCGCCAATCAACGCGCGAGTGGTCCAATCGTCGCGAGCGATCTTGTCGTCGCGGTCGCTCACCTTGGGAAATTTGCCGAAGGTTTCGACGAGCCCGGGCGCCAGATCCTCGGGCAGAGTTTCGCCTTGGTAAAGCAGCGTTGAAACTCCCGGCGTATCGGGCCTCAAGGCGCGGTCGTGCAGCAACGCCACCTGTTTCGCCCCGGCGATCGCCGTGCGGAGACCGTGCGCATGCAATAACTCTGCGACCGTCGGACGGCCCAGATAATGTCCCCCGGTAACTGTGTCGCCTTTGCGTACGACAGCGGGCACTTGGATTTCCACAAATTTCTCCGGATCGATGGGCGGGCGGAAATCGTTGTTGGCAATTACCCCGCTGTGCGCGGGCCACGCTCCGGTCGCGAGCGCGGTGCCGTTGACTTCGGTCGAGCTGAGATAAACCGGGTGATGGTGCGCAAAATAAACGCCTTCCCCCGCGAGTCGCATAAGAGCCGGCGTGGTTTCCAGTGAGATGAAATCCGGCCGCATTCCATCCCACACCACGACGACAACCCGGTGACTGGGAGCGGCGAAAACGGCGGCGGACGCGGCCAAGGCACCGACAATCGCGGTGAAGGAAGAAATACGGTGGTTCATATTGTCGCAGAGTTCGCGAATTTCTTTCGATTAGAATTCTCCCGAGACCGTCAGGAAGTAGTTGCGCACCGGCAAGACATTGAAGGCATCCTTGGTCAGGGCGTTCGCTACGTTAGCATCGATGCTCTCCAACACCTGCACCTTTTGATTGAAGATATTTCCAACTTGGAAACGGATTTTGATACTGCGGATAACACCCGCGTTAATTTTTTGACTGTAACCAACCGAGAGATCTCCGATCCAGAAGCTGTCGCTGTTGGCGGTGCGCGAAGCGCCCGCACCAGCGACGTCGGGATTGGTGATGGTGTTGTAGACCTTCCAACTTCCGACATATTTCTCGGTGAAGGAGCCGAAAAAGCCCGACTGATCGAATACAAAACCAAGCGCCGCCGTGGTGCGCGGCACCGTGGGAACGTCCAGCTTGGAGCCCTTGAAAACGGCGTCGTTAATCGAGCCGTTGGCATAGGCGCTAAAACCATGGCCAAGGAGGTACGTGGCTTCCGCTTCGACGCCCTTATAATAGGCACCGCGAGCTACGCCGTAATACAGCGGATCGCCGTTGGTGTCAGCCGGCCCATTATAAGCGTAGTTCTTGAAATCGACATAGTACGCGTCGATGTCCGCGTTAAACCGGTCCGTTTTGAAAACGGTGCCGATCTGGTAGTTGGTCGAGAGCTGCGGCTTGACGTTGATCGCACCGAGATTGGCATTGTCGACGTAGAAGGAATTTCCTTCGGACAATGCCATCATGCCTTGGGCCCATTGGGCGTAGGCAGTCCAGTCCTTGTTGATGGTATAATGCGCGCTCAGCGAAGGCAGAACCTTGGAGTCGCTGCGGCTGGCAATCAGCGCCTGACGACCGGACGTCTGGTTGACGGTAGCGTTGAAATCACGGCTGAATTTCTGGTAACTCAGGCCACCGTTGACATCGAAATCGGTCGAAACCTTCCACGTGTATTCCCCGTAAAGATGGAACGCCTTGTCCTTGTCGACCAGCAGATATTTATAGTCGTAGGCGGAGGCACCGAACAGTGTGGCCGGATTTCCGCCGGGTGCCGCGGCTTTGTAGAGTGCAGCCGAAGTCAGGTCGATCGAGTCCGCTCCGGTAGCGTCGTAGTTGACGCCGTAAGTATAGCGATGGTTTGTGGTCGAGTCATACCAGAGTCCGGTTTTGAACGTGCCGATGTTGTCGTCGTGGTTGACCTGAAAAGTATCGCCGTAAGTCCGGTACTCATTGCCTTTGACGGAGCCGAGCATCTGACCCGCCGCCGCGCCGGAGCCAACCTTCGCTTTCTCGTGGCTGATATTGTCGTAGGAATAAGTGTAGACCTTGTCCTCGATCTTCCAGCCGTTGCCCAAGTTGGTATCGAATCCGACATATTCGAAATCGGCCTTCTTGTGCTGGTAATTGTATTTTCGATTAAGGGTGTCGAGGTGGTTGGCGGCGTTGTCGTCCTTCAAACCGAAGTTGCGACCGAATGTATTGATTTGCTGCTGGGTCACTGTGCCAGGATTACCGAAGGTGATCGTGTTCACGCTACTCAGCACCGTGATCGTGGTGTCCTTGCCGATTGGCTGAAGGTATTTGATGAAGTACGTATCACGGGTCATATCGGCATTGGTACGGTAACCATCCGTCTCCATGCGCTGGTAACTGGCGATCATCGAGCCGTTGCCGAGCGATGACAGGAGGCCGGAATTGGCCTCGAAGTGTCCGAGTTTGGTGCCGAAACTGCCGTAGCTGAGGGTTGGCACGAAGGACATCCCGGTACGCGGATCCTTGGAATACAACTCCATCGTGCCGCCGAAAGTGGCGAGACCGATTGTGCTGGCGGTGCCGGGACCGCGGTCGATGACCACCTTGCCAATCAGCTTCGCCGGAAAGTAGCTCGTGGTGTGGTGACTGTAGGAATTATAATCGCCGAAGGGAATGCCGTCGAAGGTCACATTGTAGCCGCCATCATCGATGCCGCGAAGAGTAGTGTGCTTGGCCTCGCTCAAGCCGGGCCCATTGGTTTCGATATTCGCGACACTCGGGGCGAGATTTACGATCGTCGCATAATCCGCGGTCGGGGCGACGTTGTTGGAAATATATTGAAGCGTCAGAATCGATTGGGGTTGGCGCGCGTCCAATCGGCTATCGGTCGGAGCCTGCGTGAGAGCCGAAGTCCCCGCAGCGGTTACTTCAACATCCTCCAATCGCAGGACTTGATCGGGATCTCCTCCCTTTTTTTCCGCCGACGCGGTCTGCCCGTGCAGCGGGTTGAGAGCGATCGCCAAGACGGCGATTGCGAGCTGGGAAAGCCTTCTGAGGGACAAATAATGACTACGATAAGACGGGTTCACCTCCCCATCCTATCCGGGCTAGTTTACGAATGTGTGTCTTTGCCGTTACGATGATGTTACCAATAGATGACCGATCTGTAATTTTCGCGGGATGGCCCGGGATATAACTACGTGCGAAATCGAGAGCGGGATTGCAGACTGGCGGCAACGTGGCAAAACCATCCCACCCCATGAACCTCATTCACCGCCATATTTTTGCGAACGTCGTGCTGACTTGCGCGGCGGCGGTGGGAATGTTCGCCTTCGTCTTGCTGCTGGGCAATGTCCTGAAAGATTTGCTCGGCCATGTATTGGCGGGACAACTGGCGATCGGGACGGTGGCGGAACTCGTCGCTCTCACCATTCCAGTCGTCGTCTCCTACGCGCTGCCGATGGGAATGCTCACTGGCGTGCTCCTAGTGTTGGGTCGCATGTCGTCGGATCGCGAGGTGACCGCGTTGCGCGCGTCCGGTGTGAGCGTCGCATGGCTGTCCGCGCCGATCCTATTTTGTGCCCTGCTAGGCGTGATCCTCAATCTGGCGATCAATTTTCAATTCATGCCGTTGGCCAAGGTCGCCTATGAAACAGAGTTCGCTGCCGCGCTTCGCCAGAATCCGCTAAGCTTCATCGTTCCGAAAACCTTTATCCGCGATTTTCCGGGCTACGTGATCTACGCGGGCGACAAGAAAGATTCCGTCTTGAAAGATTTCTGGCTGTGGGAACTCGACGGAAAACAACGCGTGAAACGCTTCGTTCGCGCCGACGCGGGCCGGGTCGAATTCAATGAGAAAAAAAACGAACTCGTCCTGACCCTCGAGCACGTGCAAGCAGAGATGCGAGACGAAAAGGATCCGGAAAATTTCAGCGAGGCCCGCGGAGCCGCGTCGGCGGACGAGCTGCCTTTCGTGTTGTCGCTCGATAAGATCGCTGGCGGTTCGTCCGTACGCGTAAAACAAAAGTGGCTGACGTTCGACCAGTTGATGCAGGAGTGGCGCCGGCTGGACCGGCCTGATCCCGCCGTGCCCACGGTCGAGCGGGAAAACCAAAAAATGCGCGTCCAGATCACCATTCACGAGAAATTCGCCACGGCATTTTCCGTGCTTTCCTTCGCCTTGATCGCCATTCCGCTCGGCATCAAAGTGTCACGCAAGGAAACATCCGCAAATCTCGGCATGGGGTTGGGACTGGCGATGGCCTATTATTTTGCAACGATCGTAATCGGCTGGTTCGATACGCACACCGCGTTGCGTCCCGACCTCCTCATGTGGCTACCCAATCTGGTGTTTCAAGGACTAGGGCTCGCCATGTTTTACCGGATCGACCGGAGCTGAGTAAATGCGTCGGCGTTCGACGCCGTCACCGGGACCGCCGGAGCGAAAGCAATGCCGGCAGGACCACGAGCACCACCGGCATTTGCAGCAACAGGCCCGAGACGATCGCGATCGCGAGCGGTTGCTGCATCGCCGAACCAGTGCCGATGCCCAGCGCCAGCGGCAGAAGCGCGAGGATCGCGGCAAAGGTCGTCATCGCAATCGGACGCATGCGATTGATCCCCGCCTGCACCAGCGCGTCGCGGAAAGGAATTTCTGCCGGCATTGCACGGAGCTCCGACACGTAAAAAATCGCCACCTCGGTCGCGATGCCGACGATCATCGTCATGCCCATCATGGACGAAATGTTCAATTCGGTGTGCGTGACCCACAGCCCGATGGTGACCGCAGACAACGCCAGCAGCGTGCAGCCCAGCATCGCCAGCGCCGTGCCAAAACTTTCATAGAGAAAAAGGAGGAGAGAAAATACCAGCGCGACCGCCGCCGCGAAAACCGCGATCAAACCGGAGAATGCCTTCTGTTGTTCCGCGTAAGTCCCGCCCAGCGAAAAATAAACGCCGCCGGGTACGATTCCGTTTTGCCGGAGGACCCGCTGCACATCGACAATCGTCGAACCGAGATCCCGACCGGAAATCCGCCCGGTCACCGCGAGCATGCGTTTCAAGTTATCGCGGCTTACCTGCGCCTGACCGGTTTCCGTTTTCACCATCGCCACGCGACTGAGCGGAAAGAAATGACCGTCGGGCGCACGCAACCGCAACGCACCGACGGACTCAATCGTGTTCCGCGCACCTTCCGGAATCCACACGCGGATACCGATAAGTTTCGGCCCTTGCTCGATCTTCGTCGTAACCATCGCGCCGTCCAGCAAAGCGTCAACCGCCTGCGTGGCCGAATCCGGGTCCATCCCCTCGAGCGCAGCCTGCGCGCGATCGACGGTGATCGTAATCGCATCACCAGCCAGCACCACGCCGTCGTTCACATCAACCACTCCCGGAATCTTCCCGATTGCAGCGGCGACCGCCCCGGCCGTCTTTTGCAACAAACCGCTGTCATCCGAATAAAGTTTGATCTCAATCGGCTGCGGCACCGCCGTGAGATCGCCAATGAGATCCTCCATGAGCTGCGCCATT
Source organism: Verrucomicrobiota bacterium (assembly GCA_041691855.1). Taxonomy (GTDB): domain Bacteria; phylum Verrucomicrobiota; class Verrucomicrobiia; order Opitutales; family Opitutaceae; genus Lacunisphaera. The sequence continues at coordinate 6,787 of JBEPTW010000052.1, forward strand.
TCAATGCTCAGGCCGGGCACATTTTTTTCCACCTGTTGCCGGACGTCGTCGATCACCTCATCAATATCGCGCCGCGGTTGCGGTTTGAGGCGGACAAAAAAATCGCCCTCGTTCGCTTCGGTCAGTCCACCGCCCAGCTGCAAACCGGTGCGGCGCGAATACGTGTCGACCTCCGGGATCGCCTGCAAAATCGCCTCGACTTGACGCAGCAACCGGTCGGTTTCGCTCAGCGACGTCCCCGGTGGCGCCCGGTAGTCCAAAATAAATCCGCCCTCGTCCATCGAAGGCATAAAACCCGAGCCGACCTGACGATAGCCGACATACGCCACGATCAACAGCGGCACCACGACCAAAAGCAAAAGCACTGGGCGACCCAACACGCGTTTCATCAAACGCCCATACCAACCATTAACTCGGGTCGCAAACCGGCCGGCCTCTTTCTCGCCCACATTTTTTCCCCTGAGAAAATGATCCGCCAACACCGGAACGGCGAGCCACGCCACCAGAAACGAAATCACCAAACTCATCGCCATCGTCAGTGAAAGCGCCTTGAAAAAGGCGCCGGTCACTCCCGACAAGAAAGCCAATGGCGCAAAAATAATCACGGTCGAAAGGGAGGAACCGACGAGCGGAACCGTGAACTCCGCCGCTGCCGACCAGACTATTTTGCCCCGCCCGCCCGCTTCCTCGCGCAGCCGCCGAACGATGTGTTCCACCATCACAATCGCATCGTCGATAATCAGGCCGACCGCCGCCGCCATGCCGCCCAGCGTCATGATATTGAAACTTCCGTGCAACGCTTTCAGGAGCAGAATCGTCGCCGCCAATACTGCGGGCACGCATCCCATCGCGATGAGCGTAATCCGACCGTTGCGCAAAAAAAGCAGCAGCACGCCGCCCGCGAGGCAGATGCCGATGAGCACCGCGTCCCGCACACTGGTCGCGGACGCCACGATCAATTCGCTTTGATCGTACCAGTTGGCGATCTTTACGTCGTGCGCCAGTTGCCAACGATAAGCGGCGAGTTTCGCCCGCACGTCGCGAGCGATCTGCAACGTGTTGCCGTCGGGTTGTTGAAACACCTGGAAAATAACCGCGTCGCGACCGTCGGCAGTGACCCGCGTCCATTGCGGCACTTCACCCACACTGATCGTCGCCACATCCGCCACGCGCACCAAACCGGAGGAATTTTTTTGCAGGATCGTCGCGCCGAGCTGAGTGACATCGGCCACACGATTGTCCACAAGCGCTAGATACAATTTATAGTGATCCTCCAGACGGCCGACCGCGCTGATCGTATTGGCAGCGGACAACGCTTTGCTGACATCCGCGAGCGTCAAGCCGTGCGCCTCCAGCCGCGCCGGGTCGATGGTCACGCGATACTCGGCTTCGGCGCCACCAAAGACCTGCACTTGCGCAACGCCAGTCACACTGGAGAGCAATGGTCGCAGTTGATAATAAGCGATGTCGCGCAATTCGACGAGGGTGTGCTTGGTCGACGTGAGGCTGTAGGCAATGGATGGAAAAGTCGTCGGGTCCATCCGCCTCACCTCAAACTTGGTACCGGCCGGCAATTCGCCCAACGTCTGGTTGAGCATGGATTCCACCTGCAACATCGCGGAGGTCATGTCCTCGCCCCAATCGAAGTTGATCGAAATTTCCGCGCTGCCCCGACTCGAGGTCGAGCGAATGCTGCGCAAGCCGGGAACCGAGCGGATCGCCGACTCGACGGGCACGGTCACTTCCGCCGCCATGCGCTCCGCCGGGCGGTCGCCTGCATCCAATTCAATGACGAGCCGCGGAAAAATTACCCGAGGGAAAAGCGCCACCGGTAGATTCCACGCCACGGCCACGCCGCCGGCGACCAGCAATGCCAGCAGGAAGAGGACCGACCGCCGGTGCGCTTGCAACCACTCAACAAATTTCACGGCTTCGCCTCCGCCTTCTTTTCCGCAGCATCCGCAGACTGGACCGCCATACCATCCTCCAGCTCGTAATTGCCGAGCACCACGACGCTGTCCCCCTCGCGCAGATTTTCTCCGCTAACTTCAACCAAGCCGCCGGCGGAAATGCCCGGCGTTACTTCGTGCCGCATCGCGCGCCCGTCCTTCACCGTGTACAGGATGGATTTGTCTCCTTCCGGCAACACCGCACTGCGCGGTACGGCGACGACATTTTTCTGGTCGAGCTCGATGCTCGCTCGGACGTGTTCGCCCAGTAACAGCGGAGCGCTCGCGGGAATTGAGACCCGCACCTCCACCGCGCCGGTGGCCGCGTCGAGCGACGCGCCCGCGATTCGCACCGTGGAATCAATCGGTTTAGCTGCGGTGCGTTGAACGGAAAATAAGACCGCCGATTGCCCGACGGTGACGCGTTTCGAATCCGAAAGCTCGATACTCAGCACGGCTTCGAGACCCTCGCCCGCGGTAACAGTCAGGAGCGCCGTGCCTGCAGTGACGCTGGCGCCGGCGGACACTTCCAATTTGGTCACGACGCCCGCCACGGGCGCGACGATCCTGCCATCACCACCCATGCCGCGATGCTCAAGACTCGCGATTTTCTGGCGAGCATCCTGTTCCGCCTGCGTGGCCGCAAACAGATCCGGGCTCGTGGCGAGTTTCAAATCGTAGCGTTCCTGCACGGACGCCAGCGCTTTGGTCGCGAGCGTCAGCGCACTGCGGGCGGCGTCGAGTTGCAATTGCGCTTCAGGATTAGGCACCACTTGCAACAGCACATCGCCAGCCGCGACCCGGGCACCGACCGACACTTCAATTTTTTGCACCACACAATCGAAGGAAGCGGAAACAATCTGTTCTCCCGAAGGTGCGGCGGAAATGATTCCGAAAACTTCCAACGTCTCGGCCATCGGTTGACGCTTGAGGCGTGCAAGCGTCACGCGCGCGACGGGCTTAGCTTCTTCCGGAGCGTCGCCCACTCCCTTGGATTTATTGAAGTAAAACCATCCGGCGACCAACAGTCCGGCAATGAGGAGAAATAAAAGGACTTTTTTCATGGCGAAGAGGAGCGCGATTCGGCGCGGTTGAGCAGGGGCCGGCCAGTCGCAATTTCGAGGGCGACATCGAGCTCGATCATTTGTTGACGGAGAGTCAGTTCATCGAGTTTCCGCGTCGTGAATAGCGAACGCGCCTCACGATACGCGGGGACGCTGGCGTTGTTGGTTTGGAGCGCTTTTTCATAGGCGGTTACCTGCTGCTGCAACGCGGGCAAAGCGGAAATATCCGCCGCCAATTGTGCGCGAACTGCGGCGATTTTCCTCAGAATCAAAACCACCTCAGACCGCGCCTCGGCGACGCGCGCCACGTACTCATCGAAAAGCTGCTGACGCGTCGCGCGCGCGATCGCGATGTTGCCTTGGTTACGATCAAACAGCGGCAGGTCGAGTGTCACGCCGAAGGTGTGAGTGCGCACATCGCTCGTGTCGTTGACCTTGGCAAAACTCAGCCCGATTTTCGGAAACTGCGCCTTGATCGCGGCGCGAAGTCCGGCTTCCCCGCTCTCATATCCGAGCGCAAGCGCCGCGAGATCCAGTCGCCGTTTTTCGAGTCCCTGCAAAAGCGGCGCGGCCGACGTTTCGGGCGGGAGTTCGGGAAATGAAGCCGCCGCCTTGAGGGCGATTTCCGCATCGGCGCGTTGACCAAGAATGAGATTGAGCGCGGCCAGTTCGGATTGATAATCCTGCTCTGCCGCCAGCCGCGCCGCTTGGGCCGCAATCCACGCCTCACTGGCCGCCGTTACGTCTCCGATCGTCTGCTGACCGAGCGCCATCGCTTTCCGCTGGGAGTCGAGCGTCGCCGCCAAGTCCATTTCAATCGCGCGCAGCAGCGGCAGCCTCGCGCGCAACGAAAGAATCCGAAACGCGCGGAGTCGCGCGTCTTGCGCCGCCTGCCATTCCTGCCACGCGAGCGAAAGATCAAAGGCCGCCGCACTGCTGCGCGCACCAGCGACGCGATCCTGCCGACCGAGCAGGGAAGTAATTTCCCAACTGAGGCCGAGATTCCGACCCGTGATCAAACCGGGATCGTTGTGACCGGTGGGTTGATCGAGCGCATAACCCAGTTGGGGATTGGGCAAAATGCCTGCTTGCACGATTTGCGCCTCTGCCACTCCGCGCTGGTCGCGCAACGCCCGCAGTTGCGGACTCGCGATCACCACCATCAACGCAATTTCGTCGGGTGAAAATCCGTCGCGTCCGTCTATGACCATCGGCGCGAGGAGCGGGTGTTTAAATTTTTCCGCGGCAATTCGTACCGCTTCCAGTTTCGGCGGAGCCAGCGCCGCATCGACCGCCGACGAGTCGAGCGGTTTGGGTTGATAGCTCGCGCAGCCCACGCCGGCCATGAATGCAGCCATCATCACTATCGTCGCGCCGCGACCGGTAAACTTCTCACGAGGGCCGGAGTTGTCGCGATTCATAAAAAGCAAAAATTATCGCGCCAAGGTTTCAGGCTGATAACCGCTGCACCGCGAGCAGTCCCGAACGTCCGTCAACGCTGCCTTGGGCGAGGTCGCACACGGGAATGGAATCGCGCCGGGCGAGGTATTCGCGGGCCGCCTCCTCCATTCGCACAAACTTCACGTTCGCATCGCGACACAGCTGAAGCAGCTGTCGGAAAATTGCGCGGCGCGCCATGCCCTCGATCTCGGCGTGCAGCGTGAAAACATTCAGTCGATCCTTCCGTAAAAGAGAAAAGAGGTGCGCGGCAATTTGCTCATCCGGATATTCCGGCCGACCCATTAATTCATCCAGCGTTGGCAGCGTCGTCGGAATTTCCAGCGTGGAGAAAACTTTCCCGCCGATCCGTGGAAAAAATGGCGTCTCGCCGCGAGTATCACTTGCATAGAGTAATCCGGCTTCATCGTATACCGCGCGGCTGAACGCGCTGCTTTGCCAGCCCGCGGCTCCCGCCGTATGTGCCTCCACGCCGAAGATCCGCCGGAATTCCGCCCGCGCCCGCGCAAATTCCTTCCGGACTTCTTCCTGCGTCATGCCGTGCAGATGATCCTGCCAACGGATGTGATCGTGGCAGTGAATCCCCACCTCGAACCCGGCATCGCGTACGCTCCGCATCATCCCTTCGTTGCGCCGACCGACATGCGGCGGGGGCAGCAATGTGCCGTTGAGCAGCGTGCGGATGCCGTAAAGCTGGACAATATTCGTCCGGCTGACTTTCGAGAAAAATCCCGGACGAAAAACGCGCCGGATCGCCTTGCCAGTGTTATCCGGCCCGAGACTGAAAAGAAAACAGGCCGGCGTGCCGTACTCGTTGCAATCGGCCACGAGATTGGGCACGCCAAGCCGGGTTCCCCGATCGGTGTCGACGTCGATCTTTAATGCCAGATGACACGACATGGTTCAGACGAGGGAATAATCCTTGTGCGCGAGGTGATAATCGAGCGTCAACCGAATCGCCGATTTGAGGTCGTGAACCGGCGACCACCCGAGATCGCGGCGAACGGCCTCGATCGAGGGCACGCGGGTTTGGATATCCTGATAGCCCGTGCCAAAATATTCCTGCGCCGGCACAGAGATGATTTTGGTCTGCTCCGCGTGCTCCCGGTATTCCGGAAATTCCCGGAACGCGGCGAGAATCAGTTGCGCGAGATCGGCGACGCTGACGTTGTTCGCGGGATTGCCGAGGTTGAAAATCTTCCGCGAGGCCGCGCCGTTCTTGTTGTCGATGATCCGTAGCAGCGCGTCGATGCCGTCGTCGATGTAGGTGAACGAGCGGCTCTGTTTTCCGCCATCGACCAACTGGATCGGCTTTTTGAAAATCACGTTGGAAATGAATTGGGTGAACAAACGGGAACTCCCCTCCTTTTGCTCAAAAACATTATCCAGTTTGGGCCCGATCCAGTTGAACGGACGGAAAAGCGTGTAGTCCACGCCGTCACGTTCGCCATAGGCGTAAATCACGCGGTCGAGCAATTGCTTCGAGCAGGCGTAAATCCAGCGCTGCTTGTGAATGGGACCGTAAACCATCGTGCTCGTGTCTTCGTTCAGTTCAGAGTCCGGACACATCCCATAAACCTCCGAGGTCGACGGGAAAATAATCCGCTTCTTGTATTTCGCGCACTGGCGGACCACGGCGAGGTTGGACTCGAAATCCAGTTCGAAGACGCGCAACGGATCCTTCACGTACTGCGCCGGGTTGGCGATGGCGACGAGGGGAATCACCACGTCGCACTTCTTGACGTGATACTCGATCCACTCCCGCGAAATCGTGACGTCGCCTTCCACGAATTTGAAGCGAGGATCATTGAGGCAGGCGCCCAATTTGTGGTTGCCGACATCCAGCCCGTAGACCTCCCAGTCGGTTTTCTTAAGGATCGCTTCGGCAAGGGAACTGCCGATGAAACCGTTGACGCCGAGGATGAGAACTTTCTTTTTCATGGGGAAACGAGGAGTTGACCGAGCTGGAGTAAAACAGGAGTGCCGCGCCATTCGGTGCGGGTGAGTTCCATCGCGCCGTCGCCAGTGGCGACCACAAGTGGGGAAACGGAAAGAACTTCGCCGGGCCGACCCCGACGATCGCGCGTGGCGGGTGAATCTATTTCCGCCCACCAGAGCATAAGCCGCGAGCCGTTCACGTCGGTGAAGGCGCCGGGATATGGATCGGTGACAGCGCGGATGAGATTGAAAATCTGACGTGAAGACTGCGTCCAATTTACCCGACCATCCTCCGGTTTTCGTCCGCCGAAATACGTCGCCTGAGCGTCGTCCTGCGCTACTTCGACCGCCGTGCCGGCTAGCAACGCGTCGATGGAAGCGGCCAATACGCGACGCGCGCAGGGCAGCACTTTGCGAAACGCCTGTTCCGCCGTATCACGCGGATTGATTTCCACGCCATCCTGCGCGACGATCGCGCCGGCATCGGCACTTTTAACCATGCGATGAAGCGTCATGCCGATCCGTGGCTCGCCCTGAAGCACCGCCCAATTGATCGGCGCCCGCCCGCGGTATTTCGGCAGCAGCGAGCCGTGCAAATTGAACGCTCCAAGCGGCGCGAGCGACAGGATTTTCGTGCTGATCATGTTGCGGTAGTAAACCGAAACAATCAGGTCGGGCGCCATGGCCGCGATCCGCTCCATCCACTCCGGCGTCGCAATTTTTTCGGGCGTGTAGACCGGGATGTTCCGCTCGCGCGCCGCCACGACTGGCGTCTTGAACCAGATTTTCTCGTTGGGATTATCCTCGTGTGTGAATAGCGCGACCACGTTGTCTCCGCGCTCCAGCAACAGCGAAAGACATTCATAGCCCACCTCGCTGTAGCCGAAAAAAATAATGCGGGGACGATTCATGGCGCGGTCTCGATCATCTCTTTAACGTGGTAACGGTCGCGAGCGCGAACGACTTGATAGGTGCGACCGACGTATTCTCCGATCAGACCGACGCCGATCATGGCAACGCTCAACAGAAAGAAGAGCACGCCGAACAACGTGAAGACGCCGAACGTCTCGCGATCGAGATCCAGCACGAATCTCCGGTAGAAAAGCAACGCGACCAGCGTCAGACTGCCCAGCGCGCAAAAAATCGCGAACATCGTGAAGTATTGCAGCGGCGCGATGGAAAACCCAGTCACCAAATCGAAGTTCAATCGGACGAGTTTGTAGAACGAGTAGTTCGAAACGCCCGCGTGTCTTTCCTCATGCCGCACGCCGACCTCGCCCGGATTGGCCGAAAAACTGTAGGCGAGAGCCGGGATGAAAGTGTTGATCGCGCCGCTGCGCACGATGGCGTCGATGATGGGTCGTTTGTAAGCGCGGAGCATGCAGCCTTGATCAGTCATCTGAATGCTGGTGATTCGCTCGCGAACGAAATTGATGAATTTCGACGCATAGGTCCGGAAAAAAGAGTCCTGCCGGTTTAAGCGGTAACCGCCGACGTAATCGTAGCCGGCGTCGATTTTCTCCAGCAGCTTGGGAATTTCCTCGGGGGGATTTTGCAGGTCGGCGTCGAGCGTGACCACGATTTCGCCGCGCACACGTTCAAATGCCGCCATGATCGCCATGTGCTGGCCATAGTTGGCGTTGAAGTCGATGACCCGCGTGACATCGGAACGCAGGGCCTGTTGGGTTCGGAGCAATTCGATGGAACGGTCGGCGCTGCCGTCATTCGTAAATACGATTTCGTAGGAACGGCCGATTGAATCCAGCACTGGATAAAGGCGCGCGAAAAGCGTCGGGAGATTCAGCACCTCGTTGTAGACGGGGATCACAATCGAAAGTTGGGGAACGGCACTCATGGTCTCAGGCTTTTCGGTGCGCCAAAAGAATCGCGAGGAGCGCTTCCACCACCCGGACAACGTCGGCTCGGGTCATGGTTGGGAAAAGCGGCAGCGTCAGAATATTTCGTCCGGCGTATTCGGCGTGCGGAAAATCGCCTGCTTTCCAGCCCAGCTTGCGATAGAGCGAAAAAAGATGAATGGCCGGATAATGCACCTGACTGCCGACGCCGACGGCCGTTAATTTTTCCATGACGCCGGCGCGCGTGATCGACAGTTTTTTTTCCGCCAGGATGATTTGAAACATGTGCCAGTTACTATTGCTGAAATCGGCCGGCGGTAGGCCGAGTTCCAGCGCACGTCCGGACGGCGTGTCGAGCAGCTCGAAATACGCGCGGGCGAGTTCGCGACGTTTGGCATTGAACTCCTCGAGGTGCGGCAACTGCCCGAGGCCAACTCGCGCCGCGACGTCCGTGAGATTGAATTTTCCGCCGGGCACTTCGACATCCATGCCGTCGACGCCCGAGCGAATGACGCCTTGGAGCCGGTATTGCTCGGCTAATTTCGCTTCACGTTCGTCGTTCATCACGAGGCAACCGCCCTCGATGCTGGTGATGTTTTTATTGGGATGAAAACTGAATGAAGTAAAATCCCCGAAACTCCCGACGGTTTTTCCCGCCCATTTTGCGCCGATGGATTGCGCCGCGTCCTCGATCACGCGAAGGCCGTGTTTTTTGGCGATCACGTAAAGGCGGTCGCGGTCCACCGGAAGGCCGGCGAGATCGACCGGAATGATCGCGCGAGTGGCCGGAGTGATGGCTTTCTCGACCAGCGAAAGATCGAGATGGCGGGTCACCGGATCGATATCGACAAAAACGGGCCGCGCACCGACAGCGAGAATCACGTTGCTCGTGGCGACCCACGACAGCGGGGTCGTGATGACTTCATCGCCCGGTCCCACGCCGGCGATGCGCAGCGCGATCTCCATCGTGCAGGTGCCGGAATTGAATGCTCGCACCGGACGACCGCCAAACAAGGCGGAAAGGGCGGCCTCGAATTCCTTTACTTTCGGCCCAGAGGTGATCCATCCCGAGCGGAGCACTTCTACGACGCCTGCGATCGTTTCCTCGTCGATGGACGGTCGGGTGAAAGGCAGAAAGGGGTTCGTCATTTCGGGCATCATTATGATCAGTTGTGATTAATCAACAGCAGGTGATTGCGGGCTTCCGCCACCGTGCGGGCGTGAAATCCCGGCTGCGCAGCCAGCACCGGCATTTCCGATCGGCGAAGCACGAGATACACCCGCTGCGGGCCATTCCAAAGTTCGCGAAACCGTTCTTCGGTTATGTGTAGCCCGTTTGCCCCCGCAACGGGATCGAGAGCGACCTCCAACTCGCCCTCATATTGCACCGTACCGACCGTGCGCTGCGCATAGTAACTGAAATCGTGAAAATAATCGTGATAGCAGAGCACAATGTCACCCGGCTTGATTTGCTGCTCAAGCGCGAGTGCAAGATCCTTGGTACTGGCGCGAGCGATGGCCGGCGTCGCGACGACCAGCACGATCGCAAATGCCGCAGTGGTTCCGAGTATCAGCCGCAAAGCCACGTTCGTCTTTTCTCTCCGCAGCAGCAAATAGACGCCGATTGCACCACCCAAAAGGAAGATGCCGGCCACCATCGCAAAACGACTCAATTCCTCAACGTTCGCCACGGCGCCGAGCAATTTTGGTTTCAAAAAGACCGTCATCAGCGCCAAACCGAGCAGTCCAGAGACCACCGAAAACCCGAGGAATCCCGCGCGCAGACCCGGCGCCGACGGCGTTCGCATTCGCTGCGCCAGATAGCTACCCAGCACCAGCGCAAGGGGTGGGAACACCGGGAGCACATAAGGCACGAGCTTCGATTTCGAAGCGCTGAAAAACAGAAAAATAAAGGCCGCCCAAACAAGCAGAAACGCCTTTTCGGTATATTCCGAACGCCGCGTCCAATTCACCGGCAATGCAGTGCGCAACGCAGGCCAGAGAAATCCCGTCCAAGGAAAGAATCCGAGCAAGACAATCGGGATGAAAAACCACCAAGGCTGGTAGCGACCATGCGTCGTGGTGGTGAACCGGAGCCAGTGTTCGTGAACAAAATAAAACCACGCCCACTCCGGATTGCGGTGGGCGACCAACAAATGCCAGGGAAGCGCGATCGCCGCAAAAACCATCAAACCAGTCACGAGGTAAAACGGACGCAACCGCCGCCACTCATTAAAAAGGAGCAGCCATAAAAACATCACTGCACCGGGCAATAGAAAGCCGATCAATCCTTTCGCCAGCGTCGCCAAAGCCGCGCTCGCGTACAGTCCATAAAACAGCAGTCGCCGGCGGCGGCCGGGCGGCTCGCGGACCGCGAGAAGAAAACAATACAGCGTCGCGCTGATCAACACTGACACGACCATATCGGTCAGCAGCAGGCGGGCGTGGGCAAAATAGAGGAGCGACGTCGCTTGGACCAAGGCCGCCCACCAACCCGTCTCCCGCCCTGCCAGCGAACGCCCCACGCCGTACGTCAGCAAAATCCCCAGCGCCGCAAAAACGGCGGGAGTTGCCCGGGCCGCCGCTTCACCGGCCCCGAAGATTTTCAGGCTGCCGGCAACGAGCCAATAGGTCAGCGGCGGCTTCTCGAAATATTTAATCCCGTCGAGCCTTGGCGTCACAAAATCCCCGGTCGCGAGCATCTCTCGCGGGATTTCCCCGTACCGTGCTTCGTCGGGATTGGCCAGCGGCGTAAATCCCAGCCCGAAGCCGAAAAGCACAAAACAAATTACCAGCAGCCAGAGGACATCGCGAGACGCGGAAGGGGATTTGGTTTCGATGGTGTTTGCGGAGACAGGCAAGGCTACATCCATAATATCCTTTTAGCCTACTCGTCCACTCCTGACCGCGTGCTGGCCGCCAGATTACAAAATTGTCAGGTGCCGCCGATTCCGGGTCGCCTGGGAAAAAGCAAACTGACGGTCGTCCCCTGGCCGGGAGAGCTGGCAACGGACACTTCACCAGCATGGAGGTCCATGATCGACTTCACAATCGCGAGCCCCAGCCCAAAACCGGGATTCGTTCCGGATGATTCGCCGTCCTCATTCGAGGCTTGGTAGAACCGTTCGAAAACATGCGGCAAATCATCGGCCGATATGCCCGTGCCGGAGTCAGAGACCTCGACCTCCGTCATGCCCGTTTTGCCCGGGCGAACGGTGAGATCGATACGGCCGCCTCGCGGGGTATGGCGAAGGGCATTGTCCACCAAATTGCTCAGCGCCCGGCGAAACAGCATCGAATCGCAGTAAATCCCCGCCTGTCCGCGCACAGAAATCACCACCTCGCTATCCGCCCCACCCGCTTCGAAAAAGTCCGCTACGGCCGCGCATTCCGTCGCCGCATCGTGCGATTGTCTTTTCAAGCCCGCCTCAGGTTGGTCGGCCTTGGCAATGAACAGCAACGTGTCGATCAGCCGGGTGATGCGGCCATATTCCTCCAAGCTGGATTCGAGCACCACCCGGTACTCGTCGGGCGTACGCGGTCGATTGAGGGCAACCTCCGCCTCGCCTCGCAAATTATTGATCGGCGTTCGCAATTCGTGGGAAAGATCGGTGGAAAAACGACCCAATCTCCGGAACGATCCGGACAGACGCGCCAGCATGGCGTCGAATTCCCTGGCCAGTGGAGCAAGTTCGACCGGCCAGTGCGTCCCTTCAAAACGCGAGGCCAATTCCGAAGCCTGCACGCGTGCTGCCGCCGCCGTCAGTGATTGAATCGGACGCAACGCGGCCCGCGTAATAAAACAAGCAAGGATTGCCGAAACCAACAGCGCCAAGGAAAAAACCACCGTGATACTTTGGCGAATCTGCCGGATAAGCGTGAAATCGTCGGTGACGTCAAACGCGACTTGCAGCTGAATTTTCCGCCTATCCGGATTCACGGCCGCCTCTATCTTTGTCATAAGGAAATGAGGCGCGCCGTCGATGTGCCAGTAGGTGGCTGGCTGTCCCAATTCGGGAAACGCACTGGCGGGGGGCACCGCGGCATTTCCGGTTTCGAATAGAATTTTCCCCGACTGGTCGAGGATGCGCACAAAGAAAAACTGATCGGCGGTGGGTGCCCGGATTTGTGCCATCACCGCAGATGGCTTGGTATTGGGATCTTCGAACCACTTGCGCAGGAGGCTGGCCTGCTGGTTCACGATGTCACGGTCGTCCGCCTCCAGGTGATTCGTGATCGTCTGCAGGAGAAAAAACAACGCTCCGCCAATCAACAAGGCGACCGCCAGGATTTGCAGGCCGATCAACCGGACGGTCATCGACCAAGGACGAGGAGAACGCTTCATGGCGAAAACCTCAGGGCGTTCGAATTTCGAACACGTATCCGACACCGCGAACCGTATGAATTAATTTTTGCGGGAAAGGATCGTCCATTTTTTTCCGCAGCCGGCGGATGGCGACCTCCACGACATTCGTCTCACTATCGAAGTTAACGTCCCACACCTCCTCCGCAATCACCGTACGGGAGAGCACTTCCCCGCGACGACGAACCAAAAGGGCCAGCAGATTGAATTCCTTGGCGGTCAGCTCCAATCGCTGTCCGTCCCGCAGAGCCCGGACTCTCGGCAAATCCAACTCCAAATCGGCGATCCGGATGATTCGTTCCAGCGGTTGGTTTCCACGCCGTAAAATCGTCCGCAACCGCGCCAGTAACTCAGAAAACGAAAACGGTTTGACCAGATAGTCGTCTGCCCCGAGTTCGAGACCCTTTACGCGCTCCACCACCGTATCCCGCGCGGTGAGACAAATCACCGGCGTTGTGCAGCCCGATTGCCGCAAGGCCGCGAGAATACTGAAGCCATCCAGCACCGGCAGACTGATATCCAGGATGATCGCCCCGAATGTTTCTGTCCGCGCCAGGGTCAATCCTTCGTCGCCGCGGGTGGCCACTGCAGCCGTGAACCCATTTTCCTCCAAACCACGGCGAACGAACGCCGCCGTCTTCGGTTCATCTTCAACCAATAACACGCGCATGACCTACTTTGGGGCAGCGGTGATGATTGGCAAGGGACGTGTTCACTTCATCCGACCAGAAAAAAATCGGTAACACTTACAATAAAACGCGCCGACCACGCGACCTCGCTGCGGCCGCGAAAAACCGCCAAGGCCTCGCGACAAAAAACTCCGGCCAGCGAAATCAAAAAAACGGCACCGCTGAGGTGAGAGTTTTTCAGCAGATTCCAACCACGCACGATGCTGCGCAGATGGAAATGCTTCGGCGTCAGGGCCTCGATCCTCGGAAATCAGGCGTGCGAAACTCACGGTTCGGGGGTGAAAGGGGTCAGGATGTCGGGATACGCCCGGATGCCAGGATAACAAAAACTAACGCAGTCGAAGAAATTATTTTGAACTCAGGCTAAGTGAATTTTTCTCTTCAGGGGCATCGGAAGTTTTCCAGCGGCAGGTAACAGGTAAGCCTTCTGCCATATAGGTCACGCTGCTGTCCGACTGTTAGAATTCTTGAACCACAAAAACCGCGAAATAACTCTTCGATAAGAGTGTACGACTATTTGTCAGTGGAACTGTGGTGTGCTTACACTCCCCTAGGTTCATTTGTGCCGTTTCCCTAAAATGGCCCATATTAAATGAGCCCAGTGTTAGTTGGTAGCAATCCCCCAACCCCCAATAATCGGAGACAAAAGTATGAAGCCATACAGCGTATCTGGAAGAGATAAAAGTCGCGTGTTATTTTTTATCGGTTTGATGGCGAGCCTCATAATCGCCACTTCCGCCAATGCGGCGGCCACCTATTTGAAGGCATATACAAAAGCTGGCTATGAGACATCCAGCAGTGTGTTCACCCTGAAGGTCGACAATACACCGGTCGATGTCGTCAAATACTTTAACCGTTACAGTTACGCCCATCTCGCGTACGAAGGCGCGGCGACTTTTGCTGTCACGCTCAAGTCAGGCTCGACGATTACGTCGTTTGATATCAGCCCGCATAGTTAACCGTCAGGCCGGTGCGCAGGCTCTGCGCGTCGTACGTATAGGCGAGCGTTTGGTGCGAACGACTTTGGGTCTCGGAGGTGGGGCGACCCATCGCATCATAGGTCCAAGAGGTGGTACCGCTGCCATCCGTCATGCTCAGACGGCGACCCTGTTGATCGTAAGTAAAAGCGATAGCGGAATCGGTGGGATAAACGGTGGTCGTGAGCAGACCGTAGGCATTGTAGCTGTAGGTGGTCGTGCGGCCCATCGCGTCACGGCGAGTCAACAATTGGCCCGCCGGATTATAAGTGTAGCTTTGCGCGGTGCTGTCGGCGTAGGTCTTGGCGTCCACTTGATCGCGGGCGGTGTAGGTCCATTGCGTGATTTTGCCGTTGCCGTCCTGCATTTGGAGTCATGTAACCGACCGCGTCTCAGCGACGCTTTTCCAGTTCAATGATGATGAGGCGGCGGGAGTCGATGCTGGTTATCTGCGCGTCGCAGACCCTTCGGTCAAGGGCGTGCTCCTTCACCTACCCTCTCATTCATCAGTCAAAACAAAAAGGCGGGCGACCTCCGTTGCTTTCATACCACCGGCGGTCCGATTTTTTTCGCGGCGGCTTGGGCTTTGAGGCAGAGTTCCGCGGCTTTGAAGACGTGCTCCTGACTCATCGCGCGCTCGGTGCGGTTCAGGCAATCGAGGATCAGTTCGCCGAAAAAGGGAAAACCCACCTGACCGGTGACATTCAGGTGTTGCTCGCCCTTGTCATCGACGAGGTAAAGATTGTCGCCTTGTTTATCGCGGGCGACGTCGACGTATTTGCGCAACTCGATGTACCCTTTCGTTCCGAGAATGATCAGTCGACCGTCGCCCCAGGTGCTAAGACCGGGCGGCGTGAACCAATCGACGCGGACATAGTTGCTCGTCCCGTTGTTGCCCATGAGTGACGCTTCGCCGAAGTCTTCAAACTCCGGCGTGTCGTGGTTGACGAAATTTCCCACCGAGGCCTGCGTCACGGTCGCGTCCGTTGCTCCGCTGAAAAAGAGAAATTGCTCAAACTGATGGCTGCCGATGTCGCAAAGAATGCCACCATATTTCTCGCGTTCGAAAAACCACGCCGGTCGCGCCGGTTTGCCGAGGCGATGCGGTCCGAGGCCGAGCACTTGCACGACGCGACCGATCGCGCCGCCATGGACGAGTTCACCGGCCTTCACCGCGCATTCCACGTGCAAGCGTTCGCTGAAATAGACCATGTACTTCCGGTCGCTCGCCTGCGACACGCGCTTCGCCTCGGCGAGTTGTTCCGGCGTGGTGAACGGAGTTTTGTCGGTGAAATAATCCTTGCCCGCCTGCATGACGCGGCAGCCGATACCACCGCGTTCGTTGGGGATCGCCGCTGCGGCCACGAGTTGCACTTTGGGGTCGGAGAGAATTTCATCGAATGATCGCGCCACCTGCACCTGCGGGTATTTGGCGCGGAAAGCCTCCACTTTTTTCGGGTCCGCGTCGTACACCCACTTCAGCTCCGCGCCGGCTTCGAGCAGGCCGTTGCACTGTCCATAAATGTGTCCGTGCTCGAGATACGCGGCGGCAAAGGCAAATTCCCCGGGTTGCACCACCGTGTTCGCGTTGCCCTGCGGCGCGTAATTCATGCCGTCCGATTTTTGTGCCATGCAGGCAAAAACGTC